>NZ_JABWQY010000025.1:0-51087 GCF_014268685.1 Pseudomonas sp. SWRI92 | reverse complement strand
TACTGGATACGATTAACGGTTTATCCGTATAACCTGAACCGCCGTATACGGAACCGTACGTACGGTGGTGTGAGAGGACGGCGGATGTAAATCCGCCTCCTACTCGATCTGCGAAAAAACGGATTGACTTAAGTCGTCGTACAACCCGCCGATAACCCACCGACAGGGGCATGGCCCCACTTCAGGCCAACAATAAAAAAGGCACTCCCTATGGTTCTTCGTCAGTTGAATATCGCCCCCCGTGCCGCGTTGGGTTTTGCCTTGATCGCCGTACTGGTGGCGTTGCTCGGGGTGTTCGCGCTAGGGCAGATGTCGAGTATTCGTGACAGCGAAGTCGCGGTGGAAACCCAATGGCTGCCGAGCATTCGCGGCGGTGACGAGATTCGCGAGTGGATGTTGCGCATTCGCACCATTTCCCTGCGCATGGCCCTCGACCAGGACCCTAAGAACATTCCGGTGTATCGCGGGCAGATGGACACGCGCGACAAGGAGCTGGGCGAAAAAATCGCTGCCTACGAAAAGCTCGTCGTGACGCCTGAAGGCAAAGCCCTCTATGACCAGTTCAAGCAGACTTTTGCCGCTTACCGTGCAGGTATCGCGCAATCCTTCACCTTGGCAGAGCAGGGGCGCCGGGACGATCTGATCAAGCTGCTGCTGGTGGACATGAAGACCGTCGTGGACGGGTCCGGCAAGCAACTCAATGATCTCGCCGAGCTTTTCTCCAAGCAGGTTTCCATCGAGAGCCAGAAATCCCAGGAGCACTATGCCGAATCGCGGCTGATTGTCAGCCTGTTTGTCGTGCTGGCCGCCCTCGCCACGGTTGCCTTGGCGATGCTGCTGACGCGCAGTATCGTCAAGCCCCTGAGCGAAGCGTTGAGTGCAGCGGAGAGCGTCGCCCGAGGTGACCTGACCCGGCCGATCGAGACCCAGGGCAACGACGAGGTAAGCCGCTTGCTCAAGGCGCTGGCGACAATGCAGCGCAACCTGCGTGATACGTTGCAGGGCATCAGCGGCTCGGCGACGCAATTGGCCACCGCCGCCGATGAACTCAACGCGGTGACCGTCGACAGCACCCACAGCTTGCAACAGCAGAATAACGAAATCGAACAGGCCGCCACGGCGGTTACGCAGATGACCACTGCCGTGGAAGAGGTCGCGCGCAATGCGGTGTCCACCTCCGATGCCACGCGTCAGTCCAGCGAGTCGGCTTCCCTTGGGCAACAACGAGTCAGCGATACGGTCGATGCCATCGGCGCCTTGGCCAACGATGTGCAGGTGACCGGCGGCTTGGTGCAGTCTTTGGCCAACCAGTCGCAGGATATCGGCAAGGTACTGGACGTGATCCGCGCCATCGCCGAGCAAACCAACCTGCTGGCCCTCAACGCGGCCATCGAAGCTGCCCGTGCCGGCGAGAGCGGGCGCGGGTTTGCGGTGGTGGCTGACGAAGTTCGTGCGCTGGCTTATCGTACGCAACAATCGACCCAGGAAATCGAGCAGATGGTCCAAGGCATGCGCAGCGGCGCAACCCAGGCGCTGGATTCCATGCAGGCGAGCTCGACGCGCGCTGCCAGCACCTTGGCGATGGCGGAGCGGGCGGGGGAAGCGCTGCAGACGATCACGTCGTCGGTCAATGAAATCCACGAGCGCAACCTGGTGATCGCCAGCGCCGCCGAAGAGCAGGCGCAAGTGGCCCGCGAGGTGGATCGCAACCTGGTCAATATTCGTGATTTGTCAGTGCGCTCAGCCACCGGTGCGGACCAGACCAGTGCGGCCAGCCATGAGTTGTCGCAACTGGCCAACTCGCTGCGCACGATGGTGCAACGGTTTCAGGTTTGATCGGGCTGTGTTCCCACGCAACGCGATGATCGCTCCCACGCAGAGCGTGGGAACGATCATCAGTAAGGCCTTAGTGCAACTTCAACCGAGGCTCGGTCCCGCGCCCGATCTTGCTGCCGAGCATCAGCATCGCCGTGCGGAACATGCCGTATAGCGCCATCTGGTGCATGCGGTACAGCGACACGTAGAACATCCGCGCCAGCCAGCCTTCGAGCATCACGCTGCCAGTGAGGTTGCCCATCAGGTTGCCGACCGCCGAGAACCGCGACAGCGAGATCAGCGAGCCGTAGTCGGTGTACTTGTAGTGAGGCAGGGCCTTGCCCTCGATCCGCAGCTTCAGGGATTTGGCTAGCAGCGAGGCTTGCTGATGCGCGGCCTGGGCGCGGGGCGGGACGTTGCGGTCACTGTCGGGTTGCGGGCAGGCGGCGCAATCGCCGAAGGCGAAGATGCTTTCGTCGCGGGTGGTCTGGAGCGTCGGCAGCACTTGCAGTTGATTGATCCGGTTGGTTTCCAGCCCGTCGATGTCCTTGAGGAAGTCCGGCGCGCGGATCCCGGCGGCCCAGACTTTCAGGCTCGCATCGATCACCTGGCCATCCGCAGTGATCAGGCTGTCGGCGGTCACCTGGCTGACGGCGGCGTTGGTCATGACATTCACCCCGAGTTTTTCCAGGGTCTTGTGCACCGGCCCGCCGATCCGCTCCGGCAGTGCCGGCAGGACCCGTGGCCCAGCCTCGATCAGGGTGATTTGCATGTTTTCCGGTTTGATCCGGTCCAGGCCGTAAGCGTGCAATTCATGGGCGGCGTTGTGCAGTTCCGCCGCCAGCTCGACGCCAGTAGCGCCCGCGCCGACAATCGCAACGCTGATGCGCTCGACGATATCGGTCTGCCCGGCGTGGGCACGCAGATAGTGGTGGAGTAATTGCTGATGGAAGCGCTCGGCCTGCTTGCGGGTGTCGAGGAACAGGCAGTGTTGCGCCGCGCCTTCGGTGCCGAAATCGTTGGTGGTACTGCCGACCGCGATCACCAGTGTGTCGTAGCCCAACTCCCGGGCCGGCAGCAGCTCCAGGCCTGCCTCGTCATAGGTGGCGGCCAGCTGGATTCTCTTGCGCTCGCGATCCAGGCCGCTCATGCGCCCCAGTTGGAACTCGAAGTGGTTCCATTTTGCCTGGGCAACGTAGTTGAGTTCGTCTTCGGAAGAGTTCAGGGACCCGGCGGCCACTTCGTGCAGCAGGGGTTTCCAAATGTGGGTCAGGTTCGCGTCGACCAGCATTACGCTGGCCGTACCGCGCTTGCCCAGAGTCTTACCCAGACGGGTAGCCAACTCCAGACCGCCGGCGCCGCCGCCAACGATGACAATACGATGAGTCATGGGGATATCTCGCAAGGCTAAAGGAATTCAGTGCCGTTACCTGCGCGAGTGCCAAGCAACTCATAGCGTCAGGTAACTGATCAATCGGCTCAACAGGCCCAGGCCAATCGTGATGGCCAGTACCACCACCAGGAGCATCCACGGCCGGAAAGGCCGGCGCTCGACTCGGTGCTGGGACAGTTGCAGGTACTCTTCGACATGCTTCTGGTCATCTGGGTTCAGGCGGCTGGTCATAAAGGCCTCGTCAGGTAGACGTTGCGAAATGTGAAGACGTTACAGCGTCCGGCTATCCGGCATTGAAAGCAGCATAGCCGCTCGCTGGGACGGGCTCGACGAGAAGGTTGTCAGCCAGGCGAATGATTCCACTTTTTATCACCCGGGCAGTGATTCCGCCATGGCCGCGTACGGCCTGGAAGGTGCCTTCGCCCAGGTTCCGCTCCAGGCGCGCGCAGGGCTGGCACCAACCGGTGGTTTCGAAGATGGCCTGGCCGATGCGAAAGCGCCGGCCCTTGAGGCTGAACAGATTGATGCCACTGACCACAATGTTGCGTCGCAGCTCATGGGGCAGCACCGGTTGTTCCTCGGAGCGGCCCATCAGCGAGCTGATCACCGCCAGGTGTTCCCATTGGATCAACGTCACTTGCCGCGCATTGCGCACGCCGGGCCGGGCATGATCGCCGGTCAGCCCAGCCTCCAGGCGGGCTTCCACAGCGTCGAGGACGATCATCGGCGCATGCCCCTCAGGGCGCACGCCGATCCAGCGCACGCGGCCCTGTTGCGGCACGGCGGCGATCAGCTCCTGCAGCGGGCTCACAGGCTGATCCCGACGTCGAAGACGATGCTGCGACCCAGATTGCCCCGCAGGAAATCCGGCGCGTCGGGATGGGCGAACAACACCCGGGCAAACGTCGGCCCTACCAAAGACAGCGAACGCCAGCCCTGGCGCAGATATTCGGTGGGCGGTGGAAAGTGGCTGTTGAGGTCCAGCACTTCGCGCTTGAGGCTGGCGAAGGCGATGATGTCCAGTTCCCCCAGGTCCATGCCGCGCTCGGTGTAGTTATGGGCTTTCTTGCGCAGGGTCGGCGCCAGTCTCAGCAGGAATTCGTTGGCCGGGATGCGCCGGGGCTTGGCTTCACGGCGCACCAGTTGGCTCAGGGAAAAGGCGCTGCGGCGACGTTGCAACTCGTCGCGCCATTCATCGTTGAGGCGCCGGCCTTCATCGAGCACAAAAAACACCTCGAAATTGGCATCGCGAAACAACACGTCTGGTGGCTCCCCGGCGGGCGCGAACTCATCGGCGCGATAAGGCACGTTCAGCCCTTGCAACAGGCGCTGGCAGACCCAACGCTCACGCTCCCATTTGCGGGCATTGGAGAGAAAGGCGTTGGCTTGCTCAGCCGCGATGGTCAGCAAGCGTAAATAATCGGAATCATCCATGGGCCCTAGCTTAGCGTTCAATTACGACAAGCCCAAAGCGTTGCGTCGATAAATGGCGGTCGGGTGGGGTGTAGACTGCCGGCTTGAATCTCAGGCTTATCACGGGGTCTTTTGATGCAAGGGCAAGTCACAGGAGTCGCTCGATGATCGGTGCCCAATTGCTCTCGTCCCAAACCCTGGCGGCCGGCTGGCTGATTTATCTGCCGGTTTTGGTCTGGGCCGTGCTGCGGGCGCCGTGGGTCGAGTTGTTTACCGACAGCCGTCGCCAGCATTTGCTGTTCGGCACGGTGTTCGCGTTGTTCATGTTGTGGCTGGTACGCCGCGACTTCGACACCGGCGTTTCGTATCACTTCATCGGCATGACCGCCGTGACCCTGCTGTTGGACTGGCCGCTGGCGATCCTCGGCGGGCTCCTGGCCCAGCTCGCCTTGGTGCTGCTGGGGCGTCAGGACTTGGCGGCGGTGGGGATCAATGGCGCGTTGCTGGTCTTGCTGCCGGTGTTGATCACCGAATGCTGCGCGATCCTGGTGGAGCGTGCCCAACCGCGCAATCTGTTCGTGTACATCTTTTGTTCGGGGTTCCTCGCAGCTGCGCTTTCGGCCTTGATATGCCTGCTGGTGGGGCTCGGCCTGTTGTGGTACGACGGCCTGTTCGCGATGCCTTACTGGCTGGAGGATTTCATTGGCTACCTCTGGCTGATTATTTTTCCCGAGGCGTTCATCAACGGCATGGTGATCAGCGCACTGGTGGTATTCAGTCCCGAATGGCTGGAGACCTTCAACCGCACGCGCTACCTGTCGGCTCCCTGGAATGACGACGACAAGCCTTGATTCACGTCAAGGCCGGCCCAGCGGGGCCCCGGCATGCTCTGGAAAATTTCCAGGAGTACCGTCATGAGTGTTTATGAGTGGGCGAGACAAGAGATTCGGCGCAGCCACGATGCCGCCATGGAAATCGGTTTCGACCCGGGCTTGAGCCTGCGGGCCTTGCTCAGTGCAATCGTGCAACAGAGCAAGACCGTGCGCAGCGTTGATGATTTGGCCGATGAGTTGAGTTTCCTGGCGGAAAATCTCGACGACAGCCAGGACTACGGTTTCATGCGGCCTTAACGACCTTAATGATGGGAGCGAGGATTGAAGTCTTCGCTGAACAGCTCATCTTCGGCGTCTGGGGCAACCGGGATCTTGTGCTCCTCCGACGCCCAGGCGCCCAGGTCGATCAGCTTGCAACGGTCGGAACAGAACGGCCGGAATTTATTCCCTGGGGTCCATTCCACGGGGGCGCCACAAGTTGGGCAATCAACGGTTGGGGCTTGGCTCATGATTGGCCTCCACGCAAAGTTAGGTAAAAGTGATGCAGGCGCTCGACCTCGCTATGCAGCCAGGCTAGGTCGCGGTCATTGACCAATACGTCGTCGGCATGGCTCAGGCGGTCCTGGCGGCTGGATTGGGCCTTGAGGATCGCCTGGACCTGCTGTTCGCTGGTCTGGTCACGCTGCAAGGTGCGCTCGATCTGCAATTGCTCCGGCGCATCGATCACCAGGATCCGCTGGGTCATGGCGTACTGGCCTGACTCGATCAGCAGCGGCGAGACCAGGATCGCGTAGGACGATTTTGCCTGGGCCAGATGAAGGGCGATTTCCTCGGCAATCAAAGGGTGCAACAGCGCCTCGAGCCAGCGGCGCTCCTCGGCATTTTCAAAGATCAATTTGCGCAGCGCCGCGCGGTCCAGCGCGCCGTCTGCCTGCAATACGCCAGGGCCGAAGTGCTCGGCGATTTTCGCCAGTGCCGGGCGCCCGGGTTCGACGACCCAGCGCGCCGCGTGGTCGGCGTCGATGACGTGTACGCCCAAGTCGATGAAATGCTCGGCCGCCGCGCTCTTGCCGCTGCCGATGCCACCGGTCAGGCCGAGAATCCAGGGTTTTTGCGCAGAGCTTTTCATTAGAAACCGACTGACTGCCAATAGAAGTCGGTTATTTGACCACCCCAGAGCAAGGCAATCCAGCCGGCAATTGCCAGATAGGGGCCAAACGGTATCTGTGTCGACGTTGGCGCGTCGCGCAGGCGCAGCACAATGACCCCGATAACCGCGCCCACCAGCGAAGACAAGAGCAGCGTCAGCGGCAGGATTTGCCAGCCGCCCCAGGCCCCCAGCATCGCCAGCAACTTGAAATCGCCGTAGCCCATGCCTTCCTTGCCAGTGATCAATTTGAAGACCCAGAACACCGACCACAGGACCAGATAACCGGCCACCGCGCCCCACAACGCCTGGTCCAGCGAGACGAACAGCCCGAAACTGTTGACGATCAAGCCCAGCCACAGCAGCGGCTGTACCAGCGAATCGGGCAGCAGTTTATGTTCGGCGTCGATCAGGCTCATGGACAGCAAGCCCCAGCCCAGCACCATCACCATCGCGGCCTGCCAGCCGAAGCCGAAGTGCCAGGCGACAAACGCCGACAAGACGCCGCAAGCCAATTCGGTCAACGGATAGCGTTTGCCGATGGGCGTGGCGCAACTGGAACAGCGGCCGCGCAACATCAGGTAGCTCAACAGTGGGATATTTTCCCAAGCCCGGATGCGATGGCCGCAGTGAGGACATTGGGAATGGGGCAGCATCAGGTTATAGGTCGGGCCGGGGGCTTCGGCAGGAAGACCAAGGAGGTCATGGGCCTGCAGGCGCCATTCGCGATCAAGCATCTTGGGCAGGCGCCACACCAGCACGTTGAGGAAACTGCCGATGACCAGCCCGAGCAACAGGGCCGTCAGCACGAAGGCTGCGGGGTAAAGCACGAAGAATTCGCTCAGGGGCATGTCAGATCGCAGAGCCGAGTTGAAAGATGGGCATGTACATCGCGACCACCAGGCCACCGACGACCACCCCCAGGACCACCATGATGAAGGGTTCCATCAGGCTGGTGAGGTTGTCCACCAGATTATCCACTTCGGCTTCATAAAAACTCGCCACTTTGTCGAGCATGTCATCCAGCGCACCGGATTCTTCGCCGATGGCGGTCATCTGGATCGCCAGGTTCGGGAAGATCCCGGAAGTACGCATGGAAAAATTCAGCTGCATGCCGGTCGAAACGTCCTGCCGGATGCGTTGCACCGCGCGTTTGAATACCACGTTGCCGGTGGCGCCCGAGACCGAGTCGAGGGCTTCCACCAGCGGTACGCCGGCTGCGAAGGTGGTCGAGAGCGTGCGGGCGTAGCGGGCCACGGCGGACTTGTACATCAAGGTGCCGATCAACGGGAGCTTGAGCAGCCATTTGTCTCGCCAGTCCCGAAACGCCTGGGAGCGCCTGAGGGCATATTTCACACCGAAGAACGCCCCCACCGCTCCGCCAAGCAGCATCCACCACCACTCTTGCATGAATTCCGACAGGCCGATGACCATCAGCGTGAAGGCCGGGAGTTCGGCGCCGAAGCCGGAGAACACCGATTCGAACTGCGGCACGACCTTGATCAGCAGGATGCTCGTGACCACGGCCGCGACGAGAATCACCGCCGCGGGGTAGGTCATGGCTTTCTTGATCTTGGCCTTGAGCGCTTCGCTCTTTTCCTTGTAGGTCGCGACTCGGTCCAGCAACGTGTCCAGGGCGCCGGCCTGCTCGCCGGCATCCACAAGGTTGCAGTACAGCTCGTCGAAATATTGTGGGCACTTGCGCAGCGAGGCGGCGAAGCTGTTGCCGGCGGCGACTTCCTGTTTCACCTCGTCTACCAGCTTGCGCATGTTGGCGTTGTCGAAGCCTTCGCCAATGATGTCGAACGCCTGCAGCAGGGGCACGCCGGCCTTGAGCATCGTCGCCATCTGCCGCGTGAAGAGGGCGATATCCAGCGGCTTGATGCGCTTGCCTTTGCTGAATATCGACGTGGACTTCTTGCGCACCTTGCCCGGATTGATGCCCTGCTTGCGTAACTGCGCCTTGACCAGCGCCGGGCTCTGGCCGGTCAGTTCGCCGGACATCTTCGTGCCTTTGCGGTCCTTGCCTTCCCACGTATAGACGTCGGTTTTTACTGCCTTGACCGCCATGTTCAATCCTTGGTGACCCGGTTGATTTCTTCGAGGCTAGTGATGCCTTGCATCACTTTGGCCAGCCCCGAGGTGCGCAAGTCATTGAAGCCGTCCTTGCGCATTTGCAGGTCGATTTCCAGGGAGTTGCCTTCGGCCATGATCAGCCGTTGCAGCTCAGGCGTGTTCTTCACCACTTCGTAGACCCCCAGGCGACCTTTGTAGCCGTTGTTGCATTGCTCGCAACCGACCGGCTCATAGATCGTGAACGAGCCAATGCGTTCCCGAGGGAAGCCTTCCTTGAGCAAGGTTTCCTCGGGAATCTCGATGGCTCTCTTGCAGTGGGTGCACAGTTTGCGTGCCAGGCGCTGGGCAATGATCAGGTGCACCGCCGTGGCGATGTTGAAGCCGGGGATGCCCATGTTCTGCAAGCGGACCAGGGTTTCGGCGGCGCTGTTGGTGTGCAGCGTGGACAACACCAAGTGCCCGGTCTGGGCCGCCTTGATGGCGATTTCGGCGGTTTCCAGGTCGCGGATCTCGCCGACCATGATCACGTCCGGGTCCTGGCGCAGGAACGAGCGCAGGGCATGGGCAAAGTCCAGCCCCTGGCGCGGGTTGACGTTGACCTGGTTGATGCCTTCCATATTGATTTCCACCGGATCCTCGGCGGTGGAGATATTGATGTCCACGGTGTTGAGGATGTTCAAGCCGGTGTAGAGCGAAACGGTCTTGCCCGAGCCGGTCGGCCCGGTCACCAGGATCAGGCCTTGCGGCTGCTTGAGGGCCGCCATGTACAGGTCTTTCTGTTCCGGCTCGTAGCCCAGGGCATCGATGCCCATTTGCGCGCTGGAGGGGTCGAGGATCCGGATCACCACTTTTTCGCCCCAGAGAGTGGGAAGCGTGTTGACCCGGAAGTCGATGGACTTGGTTTTCGACAGGCGCATCTTCAGCCGGCCGTCCTGAGGTTTGCGTCGTTCGGAAATGTCCAGGCTGGCCATGACCTTGAGGCGCGCGGCGATGCGGTTCGCCAACTGAATGGGTGGCTTGGCGACCTCACGGAGGATGCCGTCGGTGCGCACCCGCACCCGGTAGCTTTTTTCATAAGGCTCGAAGTGCAGGTCGGAAGAACCACCCTTGATCGCATCCAGCAGCATCTTGTTGACGAAACGCACCACCGGCGCATCGTCGCCGTCCTGGCCGGCGATGGCGTCTTGCTTGCGGTCGTCGATCGATTCGATGTCCAGGCCGTCGAGGTCGACATCCCCCATGCCTTCCAGGCCCGTGCTGCTGGACTCGAAGAACTTCTCGATGGCATCGCTGAGCTTGTCGTCCTCCACCAGGATGGCTTCGGTGGTCAGGCCAGTGCTGAACTGGATGTCGTTGATGGCTTGGTGATTGGTCGGGTCGGAAATGCCTACGAACAGCTTGTTGCCGCGCCGCCACAACGGCAGGGCGTGATGCTGGCGCACCAGTTTCTCGCTGACCAGTCCGGCGGGCTGGGTGTCCTTGTCCAGGCTGTTGAGGTCGAGCAGGGCGATGCCGAAATGCTCCGAAGCGATTTCTGCCACCTGGCGGCTCTGGACGAGTTTGTTCTGCACCAGGTAACTGACCAGGGGCAGGCGATTGCGCTGGGCCTGTTGGTAGGCCTGCTGGGCACTTTGTTCGGTGATCAGTTCGGCCAGCACCAATTGCTTGGCCAGGCCGCTGAGGGCGATGTCATTCATGGGGATACCGGACGCGGGCTGTTCATGTCTTATAGCCTAGTCAAGCCTCGACGCCTAACCAGTGGAGGCAGGTGACAAAAAGCGTCAGATAGTGCGGTTGTTGGGATAGGACGTTGCCGTTCGCTGGCCCGGATGCCAGGCGGGACGGGGGCGGGCGGGTTGGCATGTGCCATGCAGCAGACATATCAGGTCATGAGATTTCGGCTCATGCATGGGAGATGTCTATGAATAAGCAGAAGGGTTTTACGCTGATCGAGCTGCTGATCGTGGTGGCGATCATCGGCATTCTGGCGACGTTCGCGTTGCCGCAATATTCGAAGTATCAGGCGCGGGCGAAGGCGACGGCGGGGCTGGCGGAGGTGTCTGCATTGAAGGTGCCTTTTGAAGACGTCATGAATCAGGGGACAAGCCCGACCTTGGAAAACATTGGTGGCACGTCGCCCACCAGTAACTGCACCTTGACCATTTCAGGTACCGCGTCGGCTGGAACTGGCTCAATCGCGTGCACTTTGCTTAATGCACCGGCCCCTGTGCTTGGTAAAGCGATTACGTTGTCCCGTTCTGCAGCTGGTGTGTGGACCTGTGGCTCCACAGCCGCTCAGGAATACTTGCCAGCTGGCTGTACAGGCGGCGCGGCTGCCGCTCCCGCTGGCTAACCGACAGCGTAAAATACAACCAAAGCCCTGCTCCTGCGGGGCTTTGTCGTGGATGCGGAGGGTGTTTTAAGTCCTTAAATAAAAGCTCGGGAATTCATAAGCTTAGCGCCCGATGAAAACCCGCAAGTTGCATGTCCCAATTCACCCGGTCATGCAATTTGCATGATTGTGAAAAACACCGCTTCGCTTAACTATCTGATTTATAAGAAAAATATTATTGTTTCAAAACTGGCACAGCGTTCGCACTACTCCTGACAACCTGCCGAGATGCACTTGCGGCAGTTTCTGAGAAAAACAGGAGTTACTCGTATGAAGAAGTTCGCTATCACTGCCGCTGCTGCCACTGCACTGACCCTGTCCATGGCTAGCGCTTTCGCCGAGACCACTCAAGCTACTCAGGCCCCGATGATGCTGGCTGCGGGCGAAGTGACAGAGGCTAAGGAAGACGTTTCCGATACCTGGATCACCACCAAGGTCAAAGCTGACCTGGTTACCGAAAAAGGCATTCCAGGCAGCGACATCAAAGTCGAAACCAACAAAGGTGTTGTGTCCCTATCTTCGATGACCAAAGTCACTGAGGCACAAAAAGACACCGCTGTGGCAATCACCAAGAAAATCAAAGGCGTCAAGGCCGTATCGGCTGACGGCCTGAAAGCCGAGTAAGGCTAGAGCTTCTCGCCTGGACTGGGAGAAGGCACGGCAAGCGGGCTGAGATATACGTTTGTCGTTGCTTTGGAGTTCATGCGAAAGGCCACACGGACGTGGCCATTACAGGCCCCCGGCATTCGTGCCGGGGGCCTGTTCTATTCTGGGGCGGGAAAAGGTGCGTGTTGCGGAGTGACGGTCAGCGCCCACGCTTGCTGGTGATCTCCACCAGCCGATTGCCCTCGAAGCGCAGGTATTGATACATGCCGCTATGGGGTCCGTAGGTCCATTCTTCCACCGGGTATTCTTCCCGGCGATTGACGCTGCGCTTGTAGCCCAGGTCATCGCGCGCCGCGGGCTGACCGCACTTTTGCAGCACCTCGCTGGAGCGATCGCCGACGCTGATCAACTGGCTGCCGCAGCGCAGCGTATTGGCAGCCGACACGTGGCCAGCGGCCAATAACATACCCAGGCCAAGTCCGCACAGGCGGTTCATGTCATTCGGCATCCAGGTGCATCGGTGTGATGACGGTACCGTCGCTCTCGGCTTGGCCGAGGCTGGCGTCGATGAAGTACACGCGGTCGTCGGCCAGCTTGCCCTTGTCCACCAGGAAATCCTTGATGCTGCTCGCCCGCTCCTGGCCCAGTTCGCGCAGCAGCGGGTCGCTGCCGCTCCAGAAGTTGATGACGCCTTCACGGAGTTTGTCGATGCGGGCCTTTTTATCCAGTTGCGTCCATTCGGCTGGCGGTTGGGTCTTCAGGCGGGTGCGGTAGATCCCTTCCAGCAGCGGGGCCTTCTCATCTTCGGGCACTTCCAGCAACGAAGCCTTGGCCGGGACTTTGTCGCCCCGACGCTGGAGCATCTTGTAGTAGTTGTACTGGTATTCGCGCTCCAGGCGCTGGGCGGCGAGCAGCGGGCCGTCGCTGCTTTGGGCGGCGGTGCCTTCGATCTCCAGCTTCAACTCCGGACGTTTGCCCAGGGCTTCGGCCAATTTGAGCAATACGCTTTCGTTTTCCTTGCTCAGCTCACTGGCCCCTGGCGCGAAAGCCACGCTGCCAAGGTCTTCCGAGCCACCGCCAGCCACCAACCCACCGATGAGCTTGAACGGCGCCTGGGCCGCGCGCACCACCAGATTGCGCAGGGTCTGCCAGACGATCGGCATCACGCTGAACTGCGGGTCGTTGAGGTTGCCGGACACCGGCAGCTCGATGGTAATCCGGCCCTCGGAATCCTTGAGCAGGGCAACGGCGAGTTTAAGCGGCAGGCTCACGGCATCCGGGCTGTCGACCTTTTCACCCAGTTGCAATTGCTCGACCACCACTTTGTTGTCGGCCTGGAGCTGGCCCTTGGTGATTCGATAATGCAGGTCGAGATTGAGCCGGCCCTTGCGGATGCGATAGCCGGCAAATTTGCCGGAGTAAGGCGTCAGGGTCGTCAACTCGACGCGCTTGAAGCTGGTGGCGATGTCGAGGCTGGCCATCGGGTCGAAGGGGTTGACCGCGCCCTTGATCGTCACAGGTGCGTAACGGTCGACCTTGCCTTTCACGTCCACGGTGGCCGGCTTGGCCTGGCGGCTGTCGATGGTGCCGATCTCACCGTTGAGCTGCTGGATGGCCGTGGCGAAGTTGGGCGTCAGGCTGAAGTCGGCGAAATTGGCTGAGCCGTCATTGATGGCGATGCCGCCGATGTGGATACCCAGCGGCTTTTCCTTCGAGGCCGGTTTGGCTCCGGTGGTCTTGGTCGCGCCGTCGGCCGGTTGCGGTATGAGCAGATCGTCGACGTTAGTGGTGCGGTCGTCGTTGATCATGAAGCGCGCGTACGGCTGGAACAGGTTGACCTTGTTGATCGACAGGCTGTCGCCATGCTGGTAGTCGAGGCCCTGGATCTCCAGGCGCTGCCATTTGAGGAAGTCGCGGGTCTTGAGCGTGTCGAGGGTATGCAACTGATCGACCTGGGCGCGGCCCGTGACGGCCAATGCCAGCGGCTCGGTGCTCTTGAGGTCTACTACCAGGTCGCTGCCGAGCATCCCGGAGCGCACTTCCAAGCGAATGAACGGGTTGATATAGGACTGGGCAACCCGCAGGTCGATGTCCTGGGTCTTGACGTTGAGCTTCGCCGTGACCGGATTCAGGTTAACCACGCCGTCGGCTTGGATCTTGCCCTGCTTGCCCAGGCCGGTGTCGAGCTTGAGGTTGAAAGGCGAGCCGTTGAGCGTGTCGTAATTCTGCAAGTCGAGGTTCAGCGGGCCGACGTCCAGCGCCACGGCCGGTTGTGCCTGGCGGTCGGCCAGATGCACGTGGTAATCGCGCAGTTGCACGTCCTTCAACAGCACCTGCCACGGCTTGCTCGGCGCTGTAGGCTCCGCTTTGGGTGAGTCGGCGGCTGCCGGGGCCGATGCCGGTTCAGCCTTGACCTCAGGTTTGGCCGGTTGGCTGGCGAAGAGTTTCTGCCAGTCCAATTGCCCGTCCGCTTCCCGTGCTGCCCAGGTTTCCAGTTTCTGGCTGCGGATCTTGCCGACGATCACTTGCTGCTTGGCCAGGTCCAGTGAGGTCTCGCTCACGTCCAGGCGCTCCAGCTTGACCAGCGGGCGACCATCAGGCGCCTTGATGGCGAAGGGCGCGACACTGACGGCGGCGTTGCTGAGCAGCAGTTCCGTGCCTTTGGCGAGGTTGAGCTTGTAGTCCGTGCTCAGGTCCAGTACACCGTTTTCCAACACCAGGGGCACCGCGTCACGTACGTAGGGCCAGAACGCTTTCATCTGGCCGCGAGTGATTTTCAGCGTGCCCTCGGAGGCAATCGGCGCGAGGCTGAAATTGCCGGTCCAGTCGAGTTGGCCGCCTTGCGGACTGATCGCCACCAGAGTCATGTCGGCGCTGTCATCGGGCAGGGTGCTGAGGTTTTTCAGCTCGAAATCGAGGGTGTCATACAGGAATTCGATGGGCTCGCTGGGACGCAGGTCCTGAAAGTGGACGTAGCCGCTGGCAAGTTTGATCCGGTCGACTCGCAACGGGAACGGCTTGGCGTCGGGATCTGCCGGGGTCGGCTCGCTGGGCGGCAGCTTGAACAATCCCAGCAGGTTCAGCTGACCGTCCTTGGCGAACATGACTTCGGTCTTGGGCTTGTCCAGCTCGATCTCGGCCAGGTGCAGGGCGCCGGACCACAAACTGTCGAGTTGCAGGTTTGCGTACAGCCGTTCGAAACCGAGCTGCTCCTTGCCAGGCTCGCCGACATTCAGGCCCCAGAGCGTTACTTCAAGGCTGAAGGGATTGAGTTCGATACGCTGGATCTGGGCGGGCACCGTCGCGTGGGCGGCCAATTGCTGGTTGGCGATGCGCAAGGCAATGCCCGGCAGGATCAGGAAGCCCAACAGGCTGTAGAGGGCCAGTGCGGTCAACAGGGCGCCGATAGCGCGAATCAATCCTTTGGGCATGTGTGGCTTCGTCTGGTGTGAATCGGAGTGCCTTGGAGTATGGCATGCGTTTACGGTTCCGAAGCCACTGTGTTTTATCAGATTTGTCCGTTTTTTCGTGGGATTGCCGAGCGCGATCAGAACTGAAGGATCAATGTTTTCAGCGGCGGCTGTTGATCAAGCGACGGAAAATCGTCACCTGGCGCCAGTACGCTCCACTCGCGCACCGGGCGGCCGGCCTTTTGCGCGCAACGCAACACTTGTTCGCGCCAGTCATCCATGGACACTTTCGCCAGGTTGTTGCAGCAGATCAGCACGCCGTCGTCGGCGGTCGTGAGCAGTGCCGGCTTGAGCAGGCTTTGATAGTCGCGCAACAGATCGACCGTGCCGAATGCGCTTTTGGCCCAGGCGGGCGGGTCGAGTAGCACGAGGTCGTATTGACGTTGTTCCAGGCGCACGTAGCTGGGCAGTTTCTGTCCGCGCCGCTGGCTGATGGGCAGGCCGGCCAACTGGCGGATCGCCGGGAAATAATCCGATTGCACGAACTCCATCGCCGGCAGATCGGGGTTGAGCAGGCCGTTTTCGCGTCCCACCGCCAGGTTGCCCTCGGCAAAATCCAGATTGCATACTTCGCGCGCCCCACCTGCCGCCGCGCTGAGGCCCACGCCGCAGGTGTAGGCGAACAGGTTCAGCACACTTTTGTTCCGGCTATGGTCCTTGACCCAGCCACGGGCGTTGCGCAGGTCGAGGAACAGCAACGGATCCTGCCCGGCATGCCGCCCGCGGATGCGGTAATTGAGGCCCCATTCATGTCCGACCAAGTCTTGCAGCGCGGCCTCGTCAGCCTGATAGACATTGTCCTGGCGATCGACGCGCGAGTTGCCCCGGGCGCGGTCGTTATAGACAAGCAGGGTGTCCAGGCCCAGCCGTTCGTTG
Source organism: Pseudomonas sp. SWRI92 (assembly GCF_014268685.1). Taxonomy (NCBI): domain Bacteria; kingdom Pseudomonadati; phylum Pseudomonadota; class Gammaproteobacteria; order Pseudomonadales; family Pseudomonadaceae; genus Pseudomonas; species Pseudomonas sp. SWRI92. The sequence continues at coordinate 35,066 of NZ_JABWQY010000025.1, read as the reverse complement.
ACGATGGCGTGCAACTGCAGCAATTCCTCCCGCGCCAGCGATTGGTGAAAACTCTGCACCAGCAGCTGCGGGCCGTAGCGGTCCACGGTCAAGCCGGGCGCGCCTTCCTGGCTGCCGTGGAACAGGCGATAGCAGTCGGTGCCTTGCTGGTGCAGTTGGCCAAGAAGCGGCTGGCGCTGGTCGAGGGCGGCGCGCAGCGCCAGATTCAAGGAAGACATGCCGTGCGCGCCTTAAGGAAATGAGGCGCGGGAGTTTAGCAGTTATGCATACTCGGGTATTGCCTGAAGGTTTGAGTCAGGCAGCGCTTTTGTGGCGAGGGAGCTTGCTCCCGCTGGGGTGCGAAGCGCCCCCCCTGTTTTCCAAGGGCGACCGCGATTTTGCGTCTGCTGCGCAGCCGAGCGGGAGCAAGCTCCCTCGCCACGGGAGGTTTATGTTGTCTCAGCGGTTCAGTCGCGTGTCGATCAACCCCTCCACCACGCTCGGATCGGCCAGGGTCGAAGTGTCGCCGAGGCTGTCGAGTTCATTGCAGGCGATCTTGCGCAAAATCCGTCGCATGATCTTGCCCGAACGGGTCTTGGGCAGGGCTGGCGCCCATTGGATCAGTTCCGGCTTGGCGAAACTGCCGATTTCCTTGCTGACATGGGCGAGCAGTTCCTTTTTCAACTCGTCGTTGGCTTCCACCCCATCCATTGGCGTGACAAAGGCATAGATGCCTTGACCCTTGAGATCATGGGGATAACCGACCACCGCCGCCTCGGCAATGTTGTCGTGCAGCACCAGGGCGCTTTCGATTTCGGCGGTGCCGATGCGATGTCCGGAAACGTTGATCACGTCGTCGATGCGTCCGGTGATCCAGTAATCGCCATCTTCGTCGCGACGGGCGCCGTCGCCGGTGAAGTAGTAGCCGGGGTAGGGCTTGAAGTACGTATCGACCATGCGTTGATGGTCGCCATAGACGCTGCGAATCTGCGCTGGCCAGCTGGATTTGATCGCCAGCACGCCGCTGCCGGCGCCATTGATTTCCTTGCCCGTTTCATCCAGCAGCACAGGCTGCACGCCGAACATCGGGCGGGTGGCGCAGCCTGGCTTGAGCCGTGGGGCACTGACCAGGGGGCTGAGCATGATGCCGCCGGTTTCGGTCTGCCACCAGGTATCGACAATCGGGCAGCGCTGCTCGCCTACGACGTTGAAATACCATTCCCACGCCTCCGGGTTGATCGGCTCACCGACGCTGCCAAGCAATCGCAGGCTTTTGCGGGACGTGTCCTGCAACGGCCCGGCGCCTTCGCGCATCAGCGCGCGCAGGGCGGTCGGAGCGGTGTAGAAGATATTGACCTGATGCTTGTCGATGACCTGCCAGAAGCGCGAACTGCTCGGGTAGCTCGGTACGCCCTCGAAAATCAGCGTGGTGGCACCGTTGGCCAGCGGGCCGTAGACGATGTAGCTGTGGCCGGTGACCCAGCCGACGTCGGCGGTGCACCAGAACACTTCGTTGTCGCGATAGTCGAGTACGTACTTGAAGGTCATTGCCGCTTGCAGTAGATAACCGCCAGTGGTGTGCAGCACGCCCTTGGGCTTGCCGGTGCTGCCGGAGGTATAGAGGATGAACAGCGGATCCTCCGCGTCCATTGGCTCAGGCGGGCAATCGTCGCTCATCTCGTGCATCGCCTGGTGATACCAGAGGTCACGGCCTTCGACCCAGTTCACCTCACCTTGGGTGCGCTCGACCACCAGCACGGTGCTGACGTTCGGGCAGCTTTCCAGCGCCTTGTCGACGTTACGCTTGAGCGGTATGAACCGCCCGCCGCGCACGCCTTCGTCGGCAGTGATGACGGTGCGGCAATCGGCGTCGAGAATTCGATCACGCAACGAATCCGGCGAAAAACCGCCGAACACCACAGAGTGCACCGCGCCAATGCGAGTGCAGGCAAGCATGGCGTAGGCCGCCTCAGGAATCATCGGCATGTAGATGCAGACCCGGTCGCCTTTCTTCACGCCGCGGCTTTTCAACACGTTGGCCAGCCGGCAAACGTGATGGTGAAGTTTTTTATAGGTGATTTCTGCCGATTCGGCGGGATCGTCGCCTTCCCAGATGATCGCGGTCTGGTCACCGCGCGTATCCATATGGCGGTCGATGCAGTTGGCGCTGACGTTCAGCTTGCCGCCGGCGAACCAGTTGGCTTCACCGCTCTTGAGGTCGTAGCGCTGGACAGTCTGCCAGGGCGTCATCCAGTCGAGAAAGCGCGTGGCTTGCTCAGCCCAGAATGTGCTGGGGTGCTCGATGGATTCTTTGTAGAGCCGCTTGTACTCGTCCTGACTCAGTTGCGCAGCCCGGCGGACGGCATCGGCGTGGGGGTACTGGCTGATATCGAACATGACGGTTCCTTATTCTTGTTTTTGCGACAAGACATAAAGATGCGCCGAGTGAATATCCAGTTCAAGTTGTACATGGAAACAGTGTGGGGGCGAGCAAGCCCGCCCCCGCAGTGTGTCTGACCAGGGTCAGCCGCGATGACGTCCGCGGAAGTAGTTGATCAGGCCTTGGGTCGAAGCATCTTCGGCGGCGGTTTCTTCGCTGCCCACCAGGCGGTTGTAGACGCCCTTGCCCAACTCCTTGCCCAACTCCACGCCCCATTGGTCGAAGGCGTTGATGCCCCAGACCACGCTTTGGACGAAGACTTTATGTTCGTACAGCGCAACCAGCGCGCCGAGGCGGCGCGGGCTGATGCGTTCGACCACCAAGGTGTTGCTTGGACGGTTGCCCGGGATGACCTTGTGGGAGGCCAGTTTCTGCACTTCTTCTTCGCTGGCGCCCTTGTCCCGCAGCTCGGCCTCGGCCTCGGCGCGGGTCTTGCCGAGCATCAGCGCCTGGCTCTGGGACAGGCAGTTGGCGTAGAGCCATTGATGATGGTCGGAAACCGGGTTGAAGCTGACGATCGGCACGATGAAGTCGGCCGGGATGAATTGGGTGCCCTGGTGCAGCAACTGATGGTAAGCGTGCTGGCCGTTGCAGCCGACGCCGCCCCAGATCACCGGACCGGTGTCGGTGGAGACCGGCGTACCGTCCTGGCGCACGCTCTTGCCATTGGATTCCATGTCCAGTTGTTGCAAGTGCTTGGTGATGTTGCGCAGGTAATGGTCGTACGGCAGGATCGCATGGCTCTGCGCACCCCAGAAGTTGCCGTACCACACGCCCAGCAGCGCCAGCAGCACCGGCATGTTCTGTTCAAATGGCGCGCTCTGGAAATGCTGGTCCATGGAGTAGGCGCCGGACAGCAGTTCCTTGAAGTTCGACATGCCGATGGCCAGGGCGATGGGCAAGCCGATGGCCGACCACAGCGAGTAGCGCCCGCCGACCCAGTCCCACATCGGGAAGATATTTTCTTCGCGAATGCCGAAGGCCACGGCGGCGGCGTTGTTGCTCGATACCGCGATGAAGTGGCGGTAGAGCTCCGCTTCCGAGCCACCCTGGGCCAGATACCAGGCACGTGCCGCCTGGGCGTTCTTCAGGGTTTCAAGGGTGTTGAAAGATTTCGACGAGACGATGAACAGCGTGGTCTCGGCGCGCAGCTTCATGGTCAGCTCATGGAACTCGCTGCCGTCGATGTTCGCCAGGTAATGACAGCGAACGCCTTTATGCGTGTACGACAACAGTGCTTCGGACACCAGCTGCGGGCCGAGGAAGGAGCCACCGATGCCGATGTTCACCACGTCGGTGATGGGCTTCTCGGTGTAGCCGCGCCATAGGCCATCGTGGATGCGGCCCACCAGGTCGGTAATCTGGTTCAACACTTTGTGCACATCGGGCATCACGTTGGAGCCGTTTACCAGCAGCTTGTCGCCCACCGGCCGACGCAGGGCGGTGTGCAGGGCGGGGCGGTTCTCGGAGGCATTGACGATTTCGCCTTCGAACAGCGCCTTGATTGCGCCCTGGAGGTCGACTTCGTTAGCCAGGCCCACCAGCAGGTCGCGGGTCTGGGCATTGATCAGGTTTTTCGAGTAATCGAGAAACAAGCCACAGCTGGAAAGGGTGAACTGATTGAAACGCTGCGGATCGGCATTGAACGCTTCGCGCATGCTGAAATCCTGCATGGCTTTGCGGTGGTCATTCAGCGCTTGCCAGGCGGGCAGAGCGGTCACGTCTTGAGGAGTTCGGTAATACGCCATCGCTGCGGGTTTCCTTTTTACTTGAACGACCTTTTGTACACTAAAAATTCCGGCGAGGCCCGCGGAGGGCGTCCGGACAACTGCGTCGACACGATCGCCGGGCACAGGGCGAATACAGTAAACCTCGCGTTGCGATCTGTCTTGACTTTGTCTGACCGCTTCCCGGTACTTTTTTATACAAAAGGGGTGGGAATGGTCCGACAGGCGGGAGCGAAACGCTTCCGCCTGGAAGGGGAAAGCAGGCGGGGCTGGTCAGGCAACCTGGACCGGAATGGCGTTGCTGGTGTGGCTCAGTTCGTTGCCCGGTGCCATGTACAGCATGCGCGGCTTGAAATTGAGCAGCTCCGCTTCGCTGTAATGGGCGTAGGCGCAAATGATCACGCGGTCGCCCACCTTGGCCTTGTGCGCCGCGGCGCCGTTGACCGAGATCATCCGCGAGCCTTCCTCGCCACGGATGGCGTAGGTGGTGAAGCGCTCGCCGTTGTCGACGTTGTAGATCTGGATCTGTTCGTATTCACGGATGCCCGACAGGTCCAGCCATTCACCATCAATGGCGCAGGAGCCTTCGTAATCGAGCACGGCGTGAGTGACTTCGGCGCGGTGCAGCTTGGCCTTGAGCATGATGGCGTGCATGAGTGTTTCCTCTGGTCGGGTCCAAACGGCGGGCAGTTTGCCCGAAGGCTGTCGAGGCGGCAATAACACTGCGCAGCCCCTGTGCAAGCCTGCTCGCTGACACAGGGGACGAGGGCTCAGGCGGGCGCGTCGAGGTCCAGATGCAGGTTGTCGATCAACCGGGTGGTGCCCAGGAAGGCGGCCACCAGGATCACCAGGTCGCGATCCTCGGCCACGGCCGGGCGCAGCGTCTTGGCGTGTCGGATTTCCAGATAGTCGGGACGCAGACCGGCGGTTTCGAGTTGCTTGAGCTGCTCGGCGATCAGCGCCGGATAATCCCGTTGTCCCTGCTTGATCGCCTCGGCGATCTGGCCCAGGGCACGGTAGACCACCGGCGCGACGGCCCGCTGTTCAGCACTGAGGAAGCCGTTGCGCGACGACAGCGCCAGGCCGTCATCGGCGCGCACGGTAGGCTCGCCGATGATCTGGATCGGCATGTTCAGGTCATGGACCAGAGCGCGGATCACCGCCAGTTGCTGGAAGTCCTTCTGGCCAAACACTGCCAGATCCGGCTGGACCATGTTGAACAGCTTGCTGACCACCGTCGCCACGCCCTCGAAATGCCCTGGCCGGCTGGCACCGCACAGCCCTTCGGACAGCTGTGGGACGCTGACGCGGGTCTGTCCGGCCATGCCGTCGGGATACATTTCCTCGGCGCTTGGTGCGAACAGCAAATGGCACCCGGCCTGGAGCAGCTTCTCCTGGTCGGCCGCCAGGGTGCGGGGATATTTGTCCAGGTCTTCGCCAGCGCCGAATTGCAGCGGATTGACGAAGATGCTCGCCACGACAAAGTCGGCCCGTTGCGCCGCCTTGGTCACAAGCGCCATGTGGCCGCTGTGCAGGTTGCCCATCGTCGGGACGAAAGCGATACGTTTGCCTTCGCTGCGGGCACGGGCCACGGCGGCGCGCAGTTCGCGTACGGTCTTGACGGTGTTCATGCAGAGAATCCGTGTTCGGCGCCCGGGAAGGTCACGCCCTTCACCTCGGCAACATAAGCGGCGAGCGCGGCCTGGATGGTGCTTTGCCCGGCCATGAAGTTCTTCACGAACTTGGGCACGCGACCAGTGATCGACAGGCCGAGCATGTCGTGGAGCACCAGCACCTGGCCATCGGTGGCGCTGCCAGCGCCGATGCCGATTACCGGGATCTTCACCGCCTGGGTTATTTCTTCAGCCAGCTCGGTGGGTACGCATTCGAGCAGCAACATCGCCGCGCCCGCCTGCTCCAGGGCAATGGCATCGGCGCGCATCTGCCGTGCCTGGTTTTCATTACGACCCTGGACCTTGTAGCCGCCGAGGATATTCACCGCCTGCGGGGTCAGGCCCAGGTGCGCGCACACGGGAATGCCGCGTTCGGCCAGCAGGCGGATCGAGTCGGCGAGCCACAGCGCGCCTTCGACCTTGACCATGTGGGCACCGGCCTGCATCAGCATGGCGCTGTTGGTCATGGTTTGATCGAGCGTGGCATAGGCCATGAACGGCAGGTCGGCGAGGATCAACGCATCGGTGTTACCGCGTTTGACGGCGGCCACGTGGTAGGCCATCTCGGCAGTGGTCACCGGCAATGTGCTGTCGTGACCCTGCAGCACCATGCCGAGGGAGTCGCCCACCAGCAGCACCTCGACACCAGCCTCATTGCAGGCATGGGCGAAGGTGGCGTCATAGCAGGTCAGCATGGTGATTTTTTCACCTTTTTGCTTGAGACCTTGCAGCGTGGTCAGGGTAATAGCTGGCATGTAAAAGTCCTCATTAGGCGCTCGAATACAGGCGCACCCTCTATGCGTGGTGCTTGTAAGGCCCGGATTGCGCCCTTTAGCGCCGCGTTGGCGGCAACGGGATGCCTATAGTCGTGAGGAGTACCGGGGAAGTCAATTGGATGTGTTACCGCCGGGTGTTACCTAGGTTACTGATGCGTTTCAGCTGGGAGGCGCGCCCAAATTGTGACTGTCTGGTACCGCAACCTAAGGATGGGCCAGGCGCTCGAGGCCGAGAAACGGGCACTCGGCGAGCAGATCCTTGAGCAGGCGGCCGTCGGCCAGGCGCAGGTCGGCGGGCGCCAACTCTGCCAGCGGATAGAGCACGAAGGCCCGGGCTTGCATGTGGTAATGAGGGACCTTGAGGCGGGGCTCGTCGATCAGCCGATCACCGAACAGGAGGATATCCAGGTCGAGGGTGCGCGGACCCCAGCGCTCCAGGCGCTCGCGGCCCTGGCCGGTTTCGATGGCTTGCAGCGCATCGAGCAAGTCCAGTGGCGCAAGGCTGCTGTCCAGCGCCGCCACGGCATTGGTGTAGCGCGGCTGGCCGGGGAGCAGGGAGTCGCTTTGATAAAACGCTGAAACCCCCACCAGCCGAGTCTCGGACAGTCGCGCCAGCGCTTCGATGGCGCTGCGCAACTGTTCGGCGGGTTCGGCCAGGTTGCTGCCCATGCCGACGTAGATGCGTTCCATCGATTACTCGTCCGAGGCGCTTGGCACACCGGCACGTTTACGCTTGGCGCCACTGCTGCGCCGACGCTTGCGCGGGCCGCTGGCGCCGTCGTCCTTGCCGCTGAGCTCGCGGATCATGTCGCGGCGTTCGCTGTCGTTGGCATCTTGGTAATCAGTCCACCATTCGCCCAGGCCATCGGTCTGTTCGCCAGCGCTTTCGCGCAGCAGCAGGAAGTCATAGCCGGCGCGGAAACGCGGGTTGTCCAGCAACAGATCGGCACGTTTGCCGCTGCGCCGTGGCAGGCGCTCCTGCATGTCCCAGATCTCGCGGATCGGCATCGTGAAACGTTTGGGGATCGCGATGCGCTGGCACTGTTCGGCAATCAGCTCATGGGCGGCTTCCTGCATTGCCGGGATCGGCGGCATGCCGCGCTCCTGCAAGCGCAATACCCGGGCGGGCAGGGCAGGCCAGAGCAAGGCGGCGAACAGGAACGCTGGGGTCACCGGTTTGTTCTGCTTGATGCGCAGGTCGGTGTTGATCAGCGCTTCGCTGATCAAGGTGTGGGTGTAGGTCGGGTTGTATTCCAGCGCCTCGGCACTGGCCGGGAACAGGGGGTCGAACAACTGCAGGTCCACGAGCATTTCAAAAGTATCTGCGGCGTGGCCCGACAGGAACAGCTTGAGGACTTCCTCGAACAGGCGCGCCGAAGGAATCTCCCTCAGCATCGGGGCCAGTTCGCGAATCGGCGTGGCGCTGTGCTTCTCGATGCCGAAATCCAGCTTGGCGGCAAAACGCACGGCCCGCAGCATCCGCACGGGGTCTTCCTGGTAGCGCTGCTTGGGATCGCCGATCAGCCGGATGAGACGGTTGCGGATGTCATGTACGCCATTGGCGTAATCGAGAATGCGCTCGCTGACCGGGTCGTAATAGAGGGCATTGATGGTGAAGTCGCGGCGTTGCGCGTCTTCTTCCAGCGTGCCGTAGACGTTATCGCGCAGGATGCGTCCGCTCTCGTTGCGAGAAGACTGGTTGCTATCTTCTTCCTCATCACTTTGCGGATGGTTGGCGCGGAACGTCGCCACCTCGATGATTTCGCGGCCGAAGTGGATGTGCACCAGCTTGAAACGGCGCCCGATGATTCGTGCATTGCGAAACTCGGCTCGTATCTGCTCAGGCGTGGCGCTGGTGGCGACGTCGAAATCCTTGGGGGTGATGTTCAACAGCATGTCGCGCACGCACCCGCCGACCAGATAAGCCTGGTAGCCGGCGTTCTGCAGGCGTTCGACGATGTTCACCGCATAACGGCTGAATTGGGCCTTTTGCAATGAATGCTGGCCGCTGTTGAGCACTTCAGGCGTGCTGCGAATGTGTTGCGTACGACGCAAGGGAGAACGGAATGACTGGAACAGCTTCTTCAGCATGGGAGGCACTGTTTGAAGGAATATTCGGCCAAAAACAAAGAATGACCGCATGATGGGCGGGGATTCTAGCATTTAGTCGAGGGATGGTGTAGGACGGAGCGGATTTGAGTGCGGGCCATAAGCGCCAAGGCTTGTAGGCTGCTTCGAAGGGCCGGATGCCAGAAACCACAAGGGGAGCCGAAGCTCCCCCAGAATTAGTTGCGTGCTCGTTTTTATTATTGGTTTCGGGCTTCTTGTTTTTGTTGAGTGCCCGCGCCACGAGGTTTTCCCTTCGTGACCCTCCCAATCGGGAGCCAAGAGCAAACGGATTGCTTTGGTCGCTGTGTTGCAGTGATCAATCGATCCAACCAGTTCAGGCACCTGTCTTGAGACAGTTTTATTGTTCTCAGCCTGGTTGCGGGGCAAGCCCCAAATACAACGCCTCTCCAAAAGAATCAGTTAGCTGCGCCTCTCGCCGTCTTGTTTTTATTGTGCGTGAGTCGATTCGTCTTATTTTTATTGTCTTGTGCATTGCTTGTTATTGTTCTTGTACCAAAGCTATAGCAGGGTGCGTGCCAACTTTTGTCAGGCCCAGAGAAACCGGGGGTTCTATGGTTATAGCGGTTTTTTCAGGGCAAAAAAAAGCCGGGGTTTCGTTACCGTAAACCCCGGCTTCTGTTACGTGAAAAGGCTGGGGTAACAGTTTTTTCACATTCGACTGTGTTACCCGCACGGGTCAGCTCTCGCTGGCAACCCCGGTCTTGCGCCGTGGGATACCCAGGCGTTGGCGGCGTTCCCACAGGCATTTGCGACTCACGCCCAGCTTGCGAGCCAGTTCGGTCTCGGTCATGTGGTCCTGGTGTTCCAGGACGAAATGCTGGAAGTAGTCTTCCAGTGACAGATCTTCGGTAGGCTCGTGGCTGTTGTTGTTCGCACCGCCTTGCTGAGGTGCGAGACCGATGAATTCGTCATCGTCCAGGTCGCTCAATTCAATGTCGATACCCAGCAGGTCAGCGGAAATTTCCGGGCTTTCGCACAGGATTACCGCTCGCTCCACAGCGTTTTCCAGTTCACGGACGTTACCAGGCCAGGCGTAGTGACGAATGGCCTGCTCGGCATCCGGGGCGAATTTCAGGTCGGTGCGGTTGACGCGCGCGCTCTGACGGGCAAGAAAGGCGCTGGCGATCTCGTTGACGTCCGCGCCGCGTTCGCGCAGGGGCGGCAGCTTCAGGGCGATCACGTGCAGCCGGTAATACAAGTCTTCCCGGAACTGGCCGATTTTAGCCAGGCTCTTGAGGTCTCGGTGGGTCGCCGCGATCAGGCGTACATCGACCTTTTGCGACTGGACCGAACCGACTCGACGAATTTCGCCTTCCTGGAGCACCCGCAGCAATCGCGCCTGGGCTTCCAATGGCAGTTCACCAATTTCATCGAGGAACAGCGTGCCGCCATCCGCCGCTTCCACCAGGCCGGCGCGTCCGGCGCTGGCACCAGTGAACGCGCCTTTTTCATGACCGAACAGCTCGGACTCGATCAGGCTTTCCGGAATGGCTGCGCAGTTCACTGAAATCATCGGTGCCTTGGCCCGACGGGAAAGATTATGCAGCGCCCTGGCCACCAGCTCCTTGCCAGTACCGGACTCGCCCTGGATCAGGACATTGGAGTCGGTCGGTGCCACTTTGCGAATCTTGCTGTAAAGGTCCTGCATGGGCGGGCAAGAACCGATGATGCCGATTTCACCGTTACTGTTGCTGGCGCCTGCCTTGCCTGATGCCGCCTTGCCGTTCGTCGGTTCCGAAGGCTGGTTGGTCGCCGTTTGTCGATCGCGCAGGATCCGGGCCACGGCCTGGAGCATTTCGTCGTGGTCGAAGGGCTTGGCGATGTAGTCCACGGCACCCATTTTCATCGAGTCGACCGCCGAACGCAGGCTGGCGTAACTGGTCATGATCAGCACGGGCGTGCCCTGGCCGAGCTTGATCAGTTCGGTGCCGGGGGCGCCGGGCAGGCGCAGGTCGCTGACGATCAGGTCAAACGTTGGAATGCTGAAGCGCTCTTGTGCTTCCTGCACAGAACCGGCTTCGCTGACCTGGTACTGGTTGCGTTCCAGCAGGCGGCGCAAGGCGGAGCGGATAATTGTTTCGTCTTCGACGATCAAAATGTGCGGCATTGATTCGATTCTCTCGACGGTCTCAGTTCACAGCGGACGTCGCTTCGACATGACGTGGCAAGGTTACCCGGATACGGGTGCCGCGTTGGCTCTGAACATCGGCCGGGCTGTCGATGGTGATTTGTCCATAATGCTCTTCAACGATGGAATAGACCAGTGCGAGGCCCAGACCGGTGCCCTCGCCAGGATCCTTGGTGGTGAAGAAAGGTTCGAACAATCGATCCATGATGTTCTGTGGGATACCGCTGCCTTCGTCTTCGACGATCAGGTCGACCGTATGTTCGAAAGCTTCGCTCTTGACGCGCACCGCACTGCCGGCCGGTGAAGCGTCGCGGGCGTTGGACAACAGGTTGATCAGCACTTGGGCGAGTCGCTGGGGGTCGCCATCGACCCAATGATCCGGATCGCACAGGTTGAAAAACTGGACTTCGAAATTGCGTCGGTTGAGCGCCAGCAGGCCTATGGCGTCCTGGGCCACTTCGGCCAGGCAGACCGGTTCGTCGTTGTGCTGGTGGCCGCCGGCATGGGCGAAACTCATCAAGGACTGGACGATGCGTGACACGCGCTTGGTCTGTTCGAGGATCTGGCCGCTGATTTCCGTCAGCTCGCCGTCGTCCTCGCGCTCTTCGCGCAGATTCTGGGCCAGGCAGGCGATGCCAGTGATGGGGTTGCCGATTTCGTGGGCGACGCCGGCGGCCAGTCGACCGATGCTGGCCAGCCGTTCGGAGTGGACCAGCTTGTCTTCGAGCATCTGGGTGTCGGTCAGGTCTTCAACCAGCAGCACCAAACCGCTGTTACCGGGCGCCAGCGGCTCGTCGATGGCCGCTTTGTGCAAGTTCAGCCAACGGGTCTGGCCGTCGAGCGCCAGGTGTTGTTTATGCAGGTGTTCGTCGGGCAGATCGATGAAGCCTTGCAGCAGACCTTTCCACGGCTCGCCCAAGGTGCTCAGGCGCGAGCCGACCACGCGCTGGGCGGCGATGCCGGTCAGCTCTTCCATGGCCTTGTTCCACATGAGGATCTCCTGGTCCTTGGCCAAGGAGCAGACGCCCATCGGCAGTTCCTGCAGGGTCTGACGGTGATAGCGGCGCAGGGCATCCAGCTCGGCGGCCAGGCCGGTGAGGCGCGAATGGTAGTCCTCGAGGCGGCTTTCGATGAAGTGGATGTCTTCGGTCACGTAGTTTTCGCCGCCCGCCTTATAAGGCAGGAAGGTTTCGACCATGTCCTGGGCCACGCTGGGGCCCATCAGGCCGGACAGGTTGGCTTCGATCCGATCCCGCAAGCGGCGCAAGGCGTAGGGGCGGCGTTCATCGAATGGCAGGTAAAGGTCGCGCAGGGCCTGTTCGACTTCCTTTTGCGCGGCCTTGGCGCCGAGGGGCTTGGCCAGTTGCGTAGCGAACTCTTGGGGTGAGGCGGCATGCAATTCGCGGCGTTGCGGACGGCGAACGTTATCCACCGCGCAGGCTTCGGCGGCGCTGGCTTCTTCACTGCTGGCGTTGGTGAACAGTGAAATCAGGGTAAACATCAGCACGTTCGCCGCCAGCGAGGCGATGGCTGCCATGTGCCAACTGGTGTCGTCGAGCACGTAGATCATGTTCAGCAGCGGAATATAGAAACCTTGCAGGTTGCCGAGCAGCGGCAAGAGCATGGCGACCAGCCAGACCAGGATCCCCGCCAACAGCCCGGCGATAAAGCCTCGACGGTTGGCGGTTGGCCAATACAGCACCGACAGCACGCCGGGCAGGAACTGCAAGGTTGCGACGAACGCGACGATGCCCAGGTTAGCCAGGTCCTGCCCATCGCCCAGCATCAGGTAGAAGCCGTAGCCAGCCATGATGATCGCCACGATCAGCGCCCGACGAGTCCATTTCAGCCAGCGGTAGATATTTCCCTCCGCCGGCGGCTGGTACAGCGGCAGCACCAGATGATTGAGGGCCATGCCCGACAGCGCCAGCGTGGTCACGATGATCAATCCGCTTGCCGCCGACAGGCCGCCGATATAAGCCAGCAAGGCCAAGGCTTTGTTGTTCGCGGCGATGCCGATGCCCAGGGTGAAGTATTCCGGGTTGGTACTGGCGCCCAGCTTCAGCCCGGCCCAGAGGATCAGCGGCACGGCCAGGCTCATCAACAGCAGGAACAGCGGCAGGCCCCAGCTTGCACTGACCAGCGAGCGTGGGTTGAGATTTTCGGTAAACGTCATGTGGTACATGTGCGGCATCACGATCGCCGAAGCGAAGAACACCAACAGCAGTGTGCGCCATGGGCCTTCTTGCAAGGGCGTGTGCAAGGCGGCGAGGGCGGTCTGGTTCTGCAGCAGCCAGAGCTCAAGCTGCTGCGGACCGTCGAATACTCCGTACAAGGCATAGAGGCCGACACCGCCGATGGCGATCAGCTTGATCACCGACTCAAAGGCGATCGCGAACACCAGGCCTTCGTGCTTTTCCCGGGTGGCGATGTGCCGGGAGCCGAAGAAAATCGTGAACAGGATGATCAGGACGCAGAAGCTCAACGCCACGCGATGCTGCACCGGTTCGCGGGTCAGGATACTGATTGAGTCAGCCACGGCCTGCATTTGCAGGGCCAACAGCGGCAAGACGCCGACCAGCATGAAGATGGTGGTCAGCGCGCCGGCCCAGGTGCTGCGGAAACGAAAGGCGAACAGGTCGGCCAGCGATGAGAGCTGGTAGGTGCGGGTGATTTTCAGGATCGGATAAAGCAGTACCGGCGCCAGCAGGAACGCACCGGAGACCCCGAGGTAGCTGGACAGAAAACCGTAGCCGTACTGATAGGCCAGGCCAACCGTGCCATAGAACGCCCAAGCGCTGGCATATACGCCCAGCGACAGGGTGTAGGTCAGCGGATGGCGGATGATCGCCCGTGGGATCATGCCTCGTTCGCTGATCCAGGCCACGCCGAACAGCACCGCCAGGTAGGCGGCGCTGATCAGGATCATCTGGGTCAGGCTAAAGCTCATCGGCATCTTTTTGGCTCTGCAGGATGAAGGTCACGACGATCAGGATCAGCCAGAGCAGATACGGCCGATACCAGGCACCCGTGGCGTCGATCCACCAATCCATGATGGCCGGGGAGAACAGGTAAATCCCCACTACCAGGAGCAGGACCAAGCGATAGATGTACATCCCGGCCTCTCTTGTTTATGCGCGTGCCCGAAAACGTGCGGCGATGGTAACGGATGGGCGCCAAGCTGCAAGGGCCGTCAACGTATTTGCGCTTCGGGCAAGGTCAGCGTGCGCGGGATCAACGTCGCATCCCAGTGACGCGAGCCCCAATCCAGCAGCTCCCGAGGGTTGGCGTCGTCCAGTTCGCAAGGCGGTTGTTGGCCCAGCGCCCTTAATGCTCGCAACAGCAGCGGCGCGGCCTGATCGGCGGCCAGCGGTGGCGAGCGGTAGCTTTTGCCGAGCTTGTGCCCGTCCGGCTGAGTAATCAACGGCACGTGCAGGTAACGCGGTTGCGGCAATCCGAGCAGCTCTTGCAGGTAGAGCTGGCGCGGCGTGGAGTCCAGCAGGTCGGCGCCCCGCACGATATCGGTGACCCCCTGCCAGGCATCGTCCAGCACCACGGCCAACTGGTAGGCGTAGAGTCCGTCGCGACGGCGGATCACGAAGTCACCGGCTTCGCGACCCAAGTGCTGGCGGAACTCGCCCTGGACCCGATCGATGAAATGATATTCGAGCTCGGGGACGCGCAGGCGGATGGCGGCGTCCTCGGTGTCGTGGCCGGCGTTACGGCAGAGTCCCGGGTAAATGCCTTGATACGGTTCCAGTTGCTTGCGCGAACAGATACAGGCGTAGGCCAGGCCTTGGCTGAACAAACGATCGATAACCTGCTGGTAGGCTTCATGGCGGTCGCTCTGGCGCACCATTTCGCCGTCCCATTCAAAGCCGTAGCTTTCCAGCGCCTTGAGGATTGCCATCTGCGCGCCGGGTTCTTCCCGTGGCGGATCGAGGTCCTCCATGCGCAACAACCAGCGCCCGCCCGCCTTCCGGGCGTCCAGGTACGAGGCCAGTGCAGCGACCAGCGAGCCGAAATGCAGGTGGCCGCTTGGTGTAGGGGCGAAGCGACCGATATAGGAGGCGGTGATGGTCATAGGGCGCAGGTTACTGAGTTCAATCAGGCAGAAATAAACATTTTGCGGTCCGATTGTCCCCGACTGGGTTTTGCCAGCTGGCGAAACGTCGGAAACAAAAAACGGAGCGTATGAACGCTCCGTTTCAATGACAGCCCCGGCGATTATTTGCCGACCTGTTTTTCCTTGATTTCCGCAAGGGTCTTGCAGTCGACGCACATGTCAGCGGTCGGGCGTGCTTCCAGTCGCTTGACGCCGATCTCTACACCGCACGACTCGCACCAGCCGTACTCTTCGTCTTCGATCAGTTGCAGAGTCTTGTCGATTTTCTTGATCAGCTTGCGCTCGCGATCGCGGGCGCGCAATTCAAGGCTGAATTCCTCTTCCTGGCTGGCACGATCGGCCGGGTCAGGGAAGTTGGCAGCGTCGTCTTTCATGTGGTCAACGGTGCGGTCGACTTCCTGCATCAAGTCCTGTTTCCACTTGTTCAGGATCTTGGTGAAGTGCGCGCGCATCGGGGCGCCCATGTACTCTTCGCCCGGTTGCGGCACGTATGGCTCAAACCCGCTGAGCGACTGATTTTGATTCTGCTTTGCTTGGGTGGGCATGAATGGACCGCCTCTACTCTTGTAATCCACTACGCAGGATTGCTCCATCACCGACACCTGCCGGCCCTGCGGCTGCAAGCGGGCGAACTTACCAGATCAAATCGGGCCGCGCTACTCCCGGTTGTCGAGCCTGGGACGCTCGGGGCCTGCAAAAGGTGGCCAGGTTCGCTTCGGTGGGGACGTAATCCTGCTTAATGCTTGATTCTAGTCAAGCCTGGGCCAATCGCCGGAACCATTTCCAGCGATCTACGGGCTAGGACCGTTTTCGATTCGCGCTCGTTCCCGCACCGGTTCCGGAGTTGGGTAGAATCGGTTCTTTTTAGGCGAAGGAAGGCTAATGGCCCAGCCCTACAGTGCACGCAGCCGTGCCATCGAACCTTTCCATGTCATGGCGCTGCTGGCGCGCGCCAACGAATTGCAGGCCGCCGGGCACGATGTCATTCACTTGGAGATCGGCGAGCCGGACTTCACCACCGCCGAGCCAATCATCCGTGCCGGCCAGGCCGCCCTGGCAGCGGGCAAGACCCGCTACACCGCTGCGCGGGGCATTCCCGAACTGCGCGAGGCGATCGCCGGTTTTTATGCTCAGCGCTACGGCGTGGACATCGATCCCCGGCGCGTCCTGGTCACTCCGGGTGGCTCTGGCGCGTTGCTGCTGACCAGCGCCTTGCTGGTGGATCCAGGCAAGCATTGGCTGCTGGCCGACCCCGGCTATCCGTGCAACCGCCACTTCCTGCGCTTGATCGAAGGCGCGGCGCAACTGGTGCCGGTGGGGCCGGACGTGCGCTATCAGTTGACCCCGGACCTGGTGGATCGCCACTGGGACCAGGACAGTGTTGGCGCGTTGGTGGCATCGCCGGCCAATCCGACCGGGACGATCCTCAACCGCGATGAACTGGCCGGTCTGTCGAAGGCCATCAAGGCGCACAACGGCCACCTGGTGGTGGATGAGATCTATCACGGCCTGACCTATGGCACCGATGCCGCCAGCGTGCTGGAAGTCGATGACGATGCCTTTGTCCTTAATAGTTTTTCCAAGTATTTCGGCATGACCGGTTGGCGGCTCGGTTGGCTGGTGGCTCCTTCGGCGGCCATCGGTGAGTTGGAGAAGCTCGCGCAGAACCTCTACATCAGTGCGCCGAGCATGGCCCAGTACGCGGCCTTGGCCTGTTTCGAACCGGCAACCATCGAGATTTTCGAGCAGCGTCGGGCCGAGTTCGCGCGGCGCCGCGACTTCCTGCTGCCCGCCTTGCGTGGGTTGGGGTTCGGCATTGCGGTCGAGCCTCAAGGCGCGTTTTACCTGTATGCCGACATCAGCGCATTCGGCGGCGATGCCTTTGCGTTCTGCCAGCATTTTCTTGAAACCGAACACGTGGCGTTCACGCCGGGACTGGATTTCGGTCGCCATCAGGCCGGCCACCATGTGCGTTTCGCCTATACCCAAAGCCTGCCGCGGCTTCAGGAAGCGGTGGAGCGAATTGGACGTGGATTAAGGAGCTGGCAAGGCTGATGCGTTTTTCCCCTGATTTGGAAGAAGGACGGCTGATTCGACGTTACAAGCGTTTCTTGGCCGATATCGAGACCGTTCACGGCGAACTGTTGACGATTCACTGCCCTAACACCGGTTCGATGCTCAATTGCATGGCCGAGGGCGCGCGCGTCTGGTTCAGCCGCTCCAGCGACCCCAAGCGCAAGTTGCCCGGCACCTGGGAGATCGGCGAAACCCCACAGGGACGGTTGGCCTGCATTAATACGGCGCGGGCCAACGCCCTGGTCGAGGAAGCGCTGCGCGCCGGTGTCATCCGTGAACTGAACGGTTTTACCGGGTTGAAGCGGGAAGTCGCCTATGGCGTGGAAAACAGTCGTATCGACTTTCGATTGGACTACGCTGATCACAGTTCGGCCTGGGTCGAGGTCAAGAGCGTCACCCTGGGTTTCGCCGGGACGAACGTGGCGGCGTTTCCCGATGCGGTGACACTGCGCGGTGCCAAGCACCTGAGGGAGCTTGCCTGTCTGGCCCGGCAAGGCGTGCGGGCGGTGCAGTTGTATTGCGTGAACCTGAGCGGCATCGACGCGGTGCGCCCGGCGCAGGAAATCGATCCTGTCTATGCCGCCGCGTTGCGCGAGGCGGTGGCAGCAGGGGTGGAAGTACTGGCTTATGGCGTGACCTTGACGCCGCAGCAGATGTGGGTGGATCGCCCGCTGCCGGTGCTGTTGGAACCGCTACAGGTCGACCCAGAGGCCTTGCTCGTCCTCCCGACTTTCTAGCGCCGCGAGGGATTGGCCTGCACAAGGCCCCGCGACGCATTCGCCGCTTTCAATCAGAAACAGCGCGCCATGGGTGGCGCACTGGATCAGGCTGGCGCTGGCGTCGAGGAACTGGTCGGGTTGCCATTCCAATGGCACGCCGCGATGCGGGCATCGATTCACATAGACGTACGCCTGGCCTGCACGGCGCACGGCCAGCAACTTGCGCCCCTCGATGTCGAAGCCGCGACTGCCGTTGTCGAGCAGTTCGGCGGCGGCACACAGAAATTTCATGTCGTTCTCGAACGGTGAGCGGGCTCGCTCGATTTGGATGTGTCGGGAAGTGTCTGCGCTTGACGGTCAAATGAAAACAATTATCAAATGGCGCCTCCTTTGCAGGTGACAAGGATACTGGGTCCGAAGGGTTCCATGTTCAGCCCTGCAAAAAACATCCTTGAGGAAGCTGCCTGATGCGCCTGAATGTTCGCCTTGCTGCGCTCTGTCTCATCCTGCTCGCCAGCCAGCAAGCGCTGGCGGCCGATCTGCCGCAACGCTGGGTAAGCGCTGGCGGTGCCTTGTCGGAGTGGGTCAGTGCGCTGGGCGGGGAATCGAAACTGGTGGGGGTGGACACCACCAGCCAGCATCCCGAATCGTTGCGGGCGCTTCCCAGTATTGGCTATCAGCGACAGCTCTCGGCGGAGGGCTTGTTGAGCTTGCGTCCGCAGATCCTGGTGGGCACTGAGGAAATGGGGCCGCCTCCGGTGCTGGCGCAAATCCGCAGCGCCGGGGTGCAAGTCGAACTGTTCTCGGCGGCGCCGAGCCTGGCGGCGCTGCAAGCCAACTTGCGGCACTTGGGACAATTGCTGGGCGCCGAGACCAGGGCCGCGGCCTTGTTCGATGGTTATCAACAGCAACTCGCCGAGCACGGCGCCCGGTTAAACGAAGTCCGGCTCAAGCAAAAGCCGCCGGGCGTATTGCTGCTGGTGGGCAATGCTGGCGGCAAGACGCTGATCGCTGGCAAGGACACTGCCGCCGATTGGCTGCTGCAACAGGCCGGTGGCGAAAATTTGGCGACTCACAGCGGTTACAAACCTTTCTCCGTGGAAGCCTTGGCCAGTCTGAATCCTGAGGTGCTGGTCTTCGCTGATCGTGCCTTGAGCGGAAAAGAAGCCCGCGTGGCGATGTTCAAGGAAAACCCAATCCTGTCTTCGACCCCAGCCGCCAAAGACGGGCGCGTCATGGAGCTGGATCCGACGTTGCTGGTCGGCGGATTAGGCCCCAGATTGCCGCAAAGCCTGGAGGCGTTGACGAACGGGTTCTACCCGGCCAAGAAGCCATGACGACAGTGGTCAAGCCGCGGGCGTTGTTCATCGGCCTGGGACTGCTGTGTCTGTTGGCGATCTGGCTGTCCCTGGCCTTGGGGCCGGTAAGCTTGCCCCTGTTCGATACCGCGCGTGCCGCCTTGCGCCTGTTGGGACTGCCGGTTGCCGCCGATGGGCTGGAGCAGGCCGAGCTGATCCTTGGCCAGATTCGCCTGCCGCGCACCTTGCTCGGGCTGGCGGTGGGCGGCGTATTGGCGCTTTCCGGTGTGGCGATGCAGGGGCTGTTTCGCAATCCCCTGGCCGATCCGGGGCTGGTAGGCGTATCCAGTGGTGCGGCGCTGGGTGCCGCTTTTGCGATTGTCGGTGGCTCGGCGCTGGGCGGGTTGCCCGAAGCGTTGGGGCCCTACGTGTTGTCGTTGTGTGCGTTTATCGGCGGGCTCGGGGTGACGGCGCTGGTCTATCGCCTTGGCCGACGCAACGGCCAGACGCATGTCGCAACCATGCTCCTGGCGGGTATTGCCCTGACCGCGCTGTCCGGCTCGGCGGTCGGCTTGTTCACTTACCTGGCGGACGATGCGACGTTGCGGACCCTGACGTTCTGGAACCTGGGCAGCTTGAACGGGGCCAGCTATGCGCGGTTATGGCCTTTGCTGCTGGTCAGCGCAGGCGTGGCGATCTGGTTGCCACGTCGAGCGCGGGCACTCAATGCATTGCTGCTCGGCGAGTCTGAAGCCGCGCACCTGGGCATTGATGTCGAACGGCTCAAGCGGGAGTTGGTGTTCTGCACGGCATTGGGCGTTGGGGCAGCGGTCGCGGCGGCTGGAATGATCGGCTTTGTCGGGTTGGTGGTGCCGCATCTGGTGCGGCTGATGGCCGGCCCCGACCATCGCATCCTGTTACCCGCCTCCGTGCTGGCCGGCGCGAGCCTGCTGTTGTTTGCCGACCTGGTGGCGCGCCTGGCGTTGGCTCCCGCTGAATTGCCAATTGGCATCGTCACGGCTTTCATAGGGGCGCCGTTCTTTCTTTATCTATTGCTAAGAGGGCGCGCCTGATGTTGCGAGCGCAGGACTTGCACATCCATCGCGGCCGGCAAACCGTATTGGCGCAGGTCGACCTGGAACTCATTCCTGGCGAAGTGCTGGGTGTGCTCGGCCCCAATGGCGCGGGTAAAAGCACTTTGCTCGCCGGGTTGTGCGGCGAGTTGCGCCCGGACCAGGGACAGGTTTGGCTGGATGACCGGCCCTTGGCCCAATGGGACGGTACCGAGCGTGCCCGGCGCCTGGCAGTGTTGCCACAATCCTCGACGCTGGATTTCGCGTTCCGTGTAGAAGAAGTGGTCGGCATGGGACGCCTGCCTCATCAGAGCGGCCTGGTGCGTGATGCGCAGATCATCGAGTCGGCATTGCAGGCCGCCGACGCCGCGCATCTGCAAGGCCGCAACTACCTGACTCTGTCTGGCGGCGAGCGCCAGCGGGTGCACCTGGCGCGCGTGCTGGCGCAGTTATGGCCGGGAGAAGCAGGGCAAACCTTGTTGCTGGACGAGCCGACCTCGATGCTCGATCCGCTGCACCAGCACACCATTTTGCAAGCGGTGCGTGAGTTTGCCGGTCGCGGCGCTGCGGTGTTGGTCATCCTGCATGACCTGAACCTGGCGGCGCGCTACTGTGATCGCCTGTTGCTGCTCGCCTCGGGCCGTCCGGTGGCCCTGGACACGCCCCGGCAAGTGCTGCGCCCGGAGCCGCTCAAGGCGGTGTTTGGCCTGGAGGTGCTGGTGCAAACTCATCCTGAGCGCGGGCATCCATTGATCATTGCCCGCTGAGGTTACTTGGAGAACGTCGATGCGCCTGTTGCTTGTGCTGGCTTTGAGTCTGTTGTCGGCGTGTCAAACGGTTGCACCGCTACCGGTTGACGGGCGGATCCGCGATCTGCACAACGGCCAATCCGTCACACCACAAATGCTGGTTGAGCGGCTGGCAACGGCTCCTCGGGTGGTGCTGGGGGAGCAGCACGACAATCGTGACCACCATGCGCTGCAAGGCTGGTTGCTCCAGGCCTTGGCCACCCAGCGTGCCCAAGGCAGCGTGCTCTTGGAAATGCTGACGCCGCGCCAGCAGCCGCGGGTCGACGCGGTTCGCCGGTTACCTGCCTTGCCCGGGGATCTGCCCGATGCACTGGATTGGTCGCCGGGTTGGGATTGGAGCCTGTATGGGCCAGTCGTCGAGTTCGTCCTGGCGCAGCCTTATCCGGTATTGGCGGCCAATCTTGATAACGACGAAATCCGGCAGGTCTATCGCCGGGCTCCCGCCTTGAACGGTGTCCATGCCAATACGGCCGCTGTGAAAACCGTGCTGCTGGAGCAAATCCGCGAATCCCACTGCGATCTGCTGCCGGAATCGCAAATGCCGGCGATGTTGGCTGTCCAGCAGCAGCGTGACCGGCGCATGGCCGAGCGATTGCTTGAGGCGCCGACACCTGCGTTGTTGCTCGCCGGCGCCTGGCACGCCAGAAGGGATGTCGGCGTGCCGTTGCATGTACTTGATCTGGGAAGCAGCGACGCGCCAGTTGTCCTGATGCTGGCCGAAGAGGGCAGTGAGGTCACGGCGGCCATGGCGGATTATGTATGGTACACCCCGGCTACGCCCCCTCAGGATTACTGCGCACAGATGCGCGAACAGCAGCAAAAGTGATTCTCGCGGGCAAAAAAAAGACCCGGCAAAAGCCGGGTCAAATAACCGTGATTAGCCTGATGAGGAGATATCTGAGAGTCCGAACCAAGGGCTGTTCAAATATCGACCAGTCTCGCGACTGGATGTGGTAATCATAGCGATTCTCATTACCAAGTCAAACACTGTTTTTCGATTTCCCGAATTCTTGGGCTGCAACAATGCGCATGGGTACGAAATGGTCAGGCTTTGTGGCGCGCCGCCAGGGCGTCCAGCTGTTTATTAAGGGCTTCCTTGCGCTCAGGGGGAATATCATTCCAATGCATGTCCATCAGCGCGCCCTCGATGGCGTACAGCAATACCTTGGATGCGCGAAAGCCGCGAGTGCGAACGGCGCGGTAGGCGTCCACCGCACCGAGCCGACGAAGGTCCGAGGCGCTGTGAATGCCGGCGGCGTGCAGCCATTGGGCTGATGTCTTGCCCAGGTTCTTCAGGTGTTGCAGTTCATCATTCATCGAGCCTCCTTGCGAACGGCCGACTGGTGCAGTGGGCAAGCTTCACAGGAGTGTAGCGCTCAGTAGGAAAAGCGTGATTCTTTGGTGGGATGCGGCGCAAAGCTTCTAATGCATTACGCACGATAAGGGCGGAAGGTAAGCAAGGCGTGTCGCCCAGCGCGGGCGGGGGCGCTGGAGATCGTGGGAAGCCGCAGCCGCGATTACGAGGTTCAGCGAGTGCGATAGCGCAGCCGAGTACCAAAATTCATCGACATCAGGATCTCGTCGGCAGACAGCTCGGGCGGAAAGTAGGCACCGGAAATCTGGGCGTGGGCGAGGCTCGCGCCTTCCAACGACGACTTGCGAAAATCGACGCCACGCAGATCGGCGGAACGGAAGTAGGCGTCAGTGAAGTCCACGTCTTCGGCGTTCAGTTCGCGAAGGTCAAGGCCACGGAAGTCGCCGCCGCGCATGTCGATCGGACCCTTTGGGCGTTCGGTGTTGAAGCCTGTAATGTCGTCTTTGCGCAACAAGGCATATAGCGGCGTGTCGAGAAGCTTGGGATGGCTCATTTCATATCACCGGTTGGTTTTATGACGCCAGTATACTGCCACTATTTGGCGACCGTGAAGCCGGGTGTCGCTTCACGATCGAAATAGTTGCTTACAAGCCCGGCAAGCGTTGGCGGATTTGTGCGACCACGACATCCAGCGTGCCGCTTTCGTTGGTCTGAACCCGCTTGCTGCAGAGAATTTCAGCCGGGGTCAACGCTTCGCGGCTGGCCTGTTGGGCGGCAATGACGGCCAGGTTTGCGTCGGAGGGATCTTTCTGGTCCGCTTGGCGCTGGGCGAGCCTGCTTTCGATCACTGCTTGCGGTGCGTCGCAGTCCAGGATCAGGAAAGGCGCGCCCGTGCCCTCGGCAACCTTGGCCGCCGCGTCGCGTTGGCCTTGCTTGAGGTAAGTGGCATCGACCACTACCGGGAACCCCGCATGCAGGATCACGTCGGCGATTTCATGCAGGCGGGCGTACGTCGCGCTGCTGGCATCGCTGCTATAAATGCCGGCCTGTGGGTCGTTCGCTACTTGCTGCTCACCGAACAGGCGCTTGCGCTCCACGTCCGAGCGCAGGCGAATCGCACCCAGTGCCTCGACCAGGCGCATCGCAACGTGGCTTTTGCCGACGGCCGAAACGCCGTGGGTAATAGCAAGGAAGCGCGACGGAATGGTGCTGTAGCTTTCGGCCAGGTTGGCGTAGTTGCGGTATTGGCGCAGGGTGGTGGCGCGTTGTACCGGGTCGGCTTCGGCGGGCATGCTGAACAGCGCGACCTTGGCGCGAACCAGTGCGCGGTAGGCTTTATAGAAGTTGAGCAGCTCCAGGCCCCGGTAATCGCCCGTCAGTTCCAGGTACTGGCTGACGAACCGCCGCGCCAACGACTTGAGACCGCGGTCTTCCAGGTCCATCGCCAGGAAGGCGGTGTCGGCGTAGACGTCGGTGAAGCGGAATGGCTCGTTGAATTCGATGCAATCGAAAATCACCACGTTGCCGTCGATCAGGGTGACGTTGCCCAGATGGATGTCGCCGTGGCATTCACGGGTGAAGCCTTCGGCCTTGCGCTGTGCCAGCAGCGGCTCGAGGCGTTCGAAGCTGCTTTGGGCCCAGGCTTGCAGGGCTTCAAGTTGCAGCAGGTCTGCCTTGTCGCTGAGGAATGGGCGGATCTGTTCGAAGTTCTGTCGCACTGGCGCCATGACGCTGTCCGGTGTACCTGCGGCGTTATCGGCGGGCACCTTGGGCGTCGAGAGGTGGAATTGGGCAATCTGCGCGGCCATTTCGTCGATATGCGCAGTGGTGAGCTCGCCGTTGGCTTGCAGCGTGCTGAGCAATTGGCTCTGGGGGAACTGACGCATCTTCAGGGCGTATTCGATGGCCGGGCCGTCGCCGCCCAGGCTTGGCGCTTCGGTGCTGCCGGTAATAGGCAGCACTTCCAGGTACAGATCCTGGGTCAAGCGCTGGTTCAGGCGCAACTCTTCGCCACAGAAATGCTTGCGTGCCTCGAGACTGGTGAAATCAAGGAAGCCGAAGTTGACCGGCTTCTTGAATTTGTAAGCGTAGGGCCCCGTGAGCAACACCCAGGAAATATGGGTCTCGATGACCTGGAACCCTTCGACGGGATGCGGGAAAAGGGCAGGGTTTTGCAGGGCAGCGATCAGTGATTGGCTCACGGGCGATCCTTCAGAGTCTGGAAAAATTCAAGGCCGTCATTATGGCGGCAAGCGGCGCTAACGCAAACCGGATGGCCTGTGTGGTTGGGCTCATGTTGAAGCGCAGCAAAGTGCGTATAATCCGCCGCCATGACTCGTACCCGATCCCCCCGCACCCCTAAAAAACCACCCGCCAGCCGCTTGCGGCCTTGGCTGGGCTGGGCCCTTAAACTCGGCCTGGTGGGCCTCGTCGTGCTCGCCGGTTTCGCCGTTTACCTCGACGCCGTGGTCCAGGAGAAATTCTCCGGCAAGCGCTGGACCATACCGGCCAAGGTCTACGCTCGGCCGCTAGAGCTGTTCGTCGGACAGAAGCTGAGCCGGGATGATTTCCTGACCGAACTCGATGCTTTGGGTTATCGCCGTGAAAGCGTTGCCAATGGCCCGGGCGCGGCCTCGATCAATGGCAATACCGTCGACCTCAATACTCGCGGCTTCCAGTTTTATGAAGGGATGGAGCAGGCGCAACCGGTGCGGGTGCGTTTCTCCGGCGATTACGTGGCCGCGCTGACCGGCGCCAACAACGCCAAGCTGTCCGTGGTGCGCCTTGAGCCGCTATTGATCGGCGGCTTGTACCCCAAGAACCTCGAAGACCGGATTCTGATCAAGATCGACCAGGTGCCGCCGTTCTTGCTCGAGACCCTGATCGCTGTCGAGGACCGGGATTTCTATCATCACTTTGGCGTCTCGCCCAAGTCGATTGCCCGGGCCGTCTGGGTCAATACATCCTCCGGCCACATGCGCCAGGGCGGTAGTACGCTGACGCAACAGCTGGTCAAGAACTTCTACCTGACCAACGAGCGCAGCCTGACCCGAAAGCTGACCGAAGCCATGATGGCGTTGTTGCTGGAGCTGCACTACAGCAAGCCGGAGATTCTTGAGGCGTACCTCAATGAGGTGTTCGTCGGCCAGGACGGCCAGCGGGCGGTGCACGGCTTTGGCCTGGCGAGCCAATTCTTCTTCAGCCAGCCTTTGTCGGAGCTGAAGCTGCACCAGGTCGCGTTGCTGGTGGGCATGGTCAAGGGGCCGTCTTCCTACAACCCGCGTCGCAATCCGGAACGTGCGCTCGAGCGACGCAACCTGGTGCTGGATCTGTTGCAGCAACAAGGCGTGGCAACAGCCGAGCAGGTCGAGGCGGCGAAAAAGATGCCGTTGGGCGTGACCAAGCGCGGCAGCCTGGCGGACAGCTCATTCCCTGGTTTCATGGACCTGGTCAAGCGTCAGCTGCGCGAAGACTACCGTGACGAAGACTTGACCGAAGAAGGCCTGCGGATCTTCACCAGTTTCGACCCGATCCTGCAGATGAAGGCCGAGGCTTCGGTCAACGATACCTTCAAGCGATTGGCGGGGCGCAAGGGCTCCGATGAAGTTGAAGCCGCCATGGTGGTGACCAACCCGGAAACCGGTGAAGTGCAGGCGATGATCGGCAGCCGACAGGCCAATTATGCTGGCTTCAACCGGGCATTGGACGCCGTGCGCCCGATCGGCTCGTTGATCAAGCCCGCGGTTTACCTGACCGCCCTGGAAAAACCGAGCCAATACACGCTGACCAGTTGGCTGTCCGACGAGTCATTTTCGATCAAGGGCGCGGACGGTCAGGTCTGGACGCCGCAAAACTATGATCGTCGTCCCCACGGGACGGTGTTCCTGTATCAAGGCCTGGCGCATTCCTACAATCTGTCGACTGCTCGGCTCGGGCTGGAAGTCGGTGTGCCAAACGTGCTCAAGACCCTGGCGCGCTTGGGAGTGACTCGCGAATTCCCGGCGTTCCCATCGATGCTGTTGGGGGCCGGTGGCCTTACACCAATCGAAGTGGCGGCCATGTACCAGACCCTGGCCAACGGCGGCTTCAATACCCCGATGCGCGGCATTCGCAGTGTGCTCACAGCTGACGGCGAGCCACTCAAGCGTTATCCGTTCCAGGTCCAGCAGCGCTTCGATCCTGCTTCCATTTACCTGATCCAGAGCGCCATGCAGCGGGTCATGCGTGAAGGCACCGGCAGCTCGGTCTACAACGTGCTTCCCCGGACCCTGACGCTGGCGGGCAAGACCGGCACCAGTAACGATTCGCGCGACAGTTGGTTTGCCGGTTTCAGCCAGGATTTGCTGGCGGTGGTCTGGCTTGGACGTGACGATAACGGCAAGACGCCGTTCACCGGCGCCACCGGTGCGTTGCAGGTGTGGACGAGTTTCATGCGCAAGGCCGATCCGTTGCCGCTGGATATGCCGCAGCCGGACAACATCGTCCAGGCCTGGGTCGATTCGCGCACCGGACAAGGCTCCGACGCCAATTGCCCGGGCGCCGTCCAGATGCCGTATATTCGCGGCAGCGAACCGCCGCCCGGCCCAGCATGCGGCGGTCAGAATCCCGCCGAATCGGTGATGGATTGGGTCAAGGACTGGATGAATTAAGCAAAGAGGGTTTCAAGTGAACAAGTGGTTGATTCCAGCGGTAACCGCCGTGGCTTTGCTCAGTGGTTGCTCTACCGTACAGCGCGGTTCGATTCCGGTTGTCGACTCCGGCACCGCCGTGTCCAATAGCGAGCGCGTCTCGGCCAACGGTGGTTTCCGTCAAACGACGGTCAAGCGTCCGATGCCAGGCCAGGTCCAGGCGATTCCCCAGGGCGACACGGGCGTTGTGGTCATGGTGCCGGGAGGCGGCGCAACCACGTCGACACCGATCAGCAGCGCGCCGATCACGCCAGGTCCCATCACGCCCGGCCCTGTCGAGACCTCGCCGATCGACCAGGGCAGCTACAACATGCCGTCGACGCCGAGCAGCATTCCTTCGGCCAGTTCGGGTGGCTTGTCCGCCGATGAGCAACTGGACGGCCCGGTGTTGGCACTGTTGACCACTGCTCAACAGCAGCAGGCCGGCGGCGACCTCAATGGTGCATCTTCCAGCCTCGAGCGCGCCCAGCGTGTAGCGCCGCGCGAACCTCAGGTCCTTTATCGACTGGCGCAGGTGCGCATGGCCCAGGGTGATGCGCCGCAAGCCGAACAACTGGCCCGTCGCGGCCTGACATTCTCCAGCGGTCGCCCGGCACTTCAAGCAAGTCTTTGGGAGCTGATTGCCCAGGCTCGCGAGAAGCAAGGCGATTCCGCAGGCGCGGCACTGGCTCGCCAGAAGGCCAAGGTTTCACTCTGATGGACGTGCGTTTTCCCCAGATCGCCGATCAACTGCTGCTGATCGAGCGTGAACTGCGTGTCCAGGGTTGGTGGAGCGATGTTTCCCCCTCGGCCGAGGCGCTGGCGAGTGTCGAGCCGTTCGCGGTCGACACCCTGGATTTCGAGCAATGGCTGCAATGGATCTTCTTGCCCAGGATGAAAGCCATCCTCGAGCAGGATCTTCCGTTGCCGAATGCCTCAGGGATTCAGGAAATGGCCGAAATGGTCTTCGCTGCTCGTAATGTGCAGGGCAAGGACCGGCAGTTGCAGGTCCTGCTAAAAGAGTTCGACCAGTTGATCAGTGACGCCAGCTGACTGCCTTTACTGGCAGTGTTCTTCGACCTGGGTACGGGTCTCATCGATGCGCTGGCGCCGCTCTTCATCCGTGAGGCGGCGCATTTCGCCTTCCACGTCCTCCCGCACCCTGGGGTTGTTCTGCAGTTGCGCCAGGTTGGTCCGGGCTTGCTCGCAGAACGCCTTGAGTTGGGCTTCCTGTTCCTCGACTTGCTGTTTCACCTGTTGGTCGATGGCTTTCTGGTCGCCAATTACCCCGCCCGACGCGGGCGCCGGTGGTTTGGGCACCGGAGGGGAAGATTTGCCCACCGTCGTGGCCTGCACCCCTTCGGGCGGCTGGGCGCCAAAGTGCGTAACGCCTTGGGCATCCACCCATTTATAGATCTGGCCGGCCATGCTCATCGGGCTCAGGCCAACCAGCAGGCTGGCCGTCAGAAGGATCATTCGCATGCTGTTTCCTTGTCCTGGGTTGCGCAATTGAAGCTAACAGAGTAGCCGTTTAAAGGTTTTTTCTTGCGTTCTCATGTGCTTACTTCAATAAAGCACATTGACGACTTGACTTGCAGAGGGCGAAACAGAAGAATCCAAAGTCCGCTGTAGAGGGACTGCCAGAAGCAGACCCACTCGGCAGATCATGAGGCGCACATCCGCGCCGACCTGTTACACCCGCAACGCGTTACCTCGCGCTGGGTGGGAAAAGCCCGCAACACTTGGGACGATCCCAATACTTGCTCAGTCAGTGCTGACGTAGTCGGCGACCACCGTCGCTCATGCTCTGCCGAGAAGTAAACCTATTAAGACCCGTCCCCTTTTCGTGGGTCGGTATTCTGGCGTTTTAGAGGTGAACAACGTGGAGCTTTTATCTGGCGGTGAGATGCTCGTCCGCTTCTTGCGTGACGAAGGCGTCAAATATATCTACGGGTACCCCGGTGGTGCTCTTCTTCATGTCTACGATGCCCTGTTCAAAGAACCGGAAGTGACCCACATCCTGGTTCGTCATGAGCAAGCGGCCACCCACATGGCTGACGGCTATGCCCGTGCCACCGGCAAGGCCGGCGTGGTTCTGGTGACATCCGGCCCTGGCGCCACGAACGCTATTACCGGTATTGCCACGGCCTACATGGACTCGATTCCCATGGTGATCATTTCCGGCCAGGTGCCTAGCACCATGGTGGGTACCGACGCGTTCCAGGAAACCGACATGATCGGTATCTCCCGGCCGATCGTGAAGCACAGCTTCATGATCAAGCATGCGTCGGAAATCCCGGAAGTCATGAAGAAAGCGTTCTACCTGGCCGAGTCCGGTCGTCCGGGCCCGGTGGTGGTCGACGTGCCGAAAGACATGACCAACCCGGCCGAGAAATTCGAGTACATCTACCCGAAAAAAGCCAAGCTGCGCTCATACAGCCCGGCGGTACGTGGTCACTCGGGGCAAATTCGCAAGGCCGCCGAAATGCTCCTGGCGGCCAAGCGCCCCGTGCTTTATGCGGGTGGCGGTGTAATTCTCGGTGGTGGCTCCGCGCCGCTGACCGAATTGGCCAAGATGCTCAACCTGCCGGTCACCAACACGCTGATGGGGCTTGGCGCCTACCCGGGCACTGATCGTCAGTTCATCGGTATGCTCGGCATGCATGGCAGCTACACCGCCAACCTGGCGATGCACCATGCCGATGTGATCCTGGCGGTTGGCGCGCGTTTCGATGACCGTGTCATCAACGGTCCGGCGAAATTCTGCCCGAACGCCAAGATCATCCACATCGACATCGACCCGGCGTCGATCTCCAAGACCATCAAGGCAGACGTGCCGATTGTCGGTCCGGTAGAGAGCGTGCTGACCGAGATGGTCGCCATCCTCAAGGAAATCGGCGAGGCTCCGAACAAGGAATCCGTGGCCGCCTGGTGGAAGCAGGTTGATGAGTGGCGTGGCGATCGTGGCCTGTTCCCTTACGACAAGGGCGACGGCAGCGTGATCAAGCCGCAAACCGTCATCGAGACCCTGTGCGAGGTGACCAAGGGCGATGCCTTCGTGACCTCCGACGTGGGTCAGCACCAGATGTTCGCGGCGCAATATTACAAGTTCAACAAACCCAACCGTTGGATCAACTCCGGCGGCCTGGGCACCATGGGCTTCGGCTTCCCGGCGGCCATGGGCGTCAAGTTGAGCTTTCCAGACAGCGATGTCGCCTGCGTCACGGGCGAAGGCAGCATCCAGATGAATATCCAGGAGCTGTCGACCTGCCTGCAGTACGGTTTGCCGGTGAAGATCGTCAACCTGAACAACGGCGTGCTGGGCATGGTTCGCCAGTGGCAGGATATGAGTTATGGCAGTCGTCACTCGCATTCCTACATGGAATCGCTGCCGGACTTCGTCAAGCTGGTCGAGGCCTATGGCCACGTGGGCATCCGCATCACCGACCTGAAAGATTTGAAATCCGGGCTTGAAGAAGCATTCGCGATGAAGGATCGCCTGGTATTCCTCGACATCAAGGTCGATACCAGCGAGCACGTCTACCCGATGCAGATCAAAGACGGCTCCATGCGTGATATGTGGCTGAGCAAGACGGAGCGTACCTAATCATGCGACATATTATTTCCCTGCTTCTGGAAAACGAACCGGGTGCGCTGTCTCGTGTAGTGGGCCTGTTCTCGCAGCGCAACTACAACATCGAAAGCCTGACCGTGGCACCGACGGAGGACCCGACCCTGTCGCGTCTGACGCTGACCACCGTGGGCCACGATGAAGTCATCGAGCAGATCACCAAGAACCTGAACAAGCTGATCGAGGTGGTCAAGCTGGTGGACCTGTCGGAAAGCGCTCACATCGAGCGTGAACTGATGCTGGTCAAGGTCAAGGCCACCGGCGCCCAACGCGCCGAGATCAAACGTACTACCGATATTTATCGTGGGCAGATCGTCGATGTCAGCGCCAGCGTCTATACCGTTCAGTTGACCGGTACCAGCGACAAGCTCGACAGCTTCATCCAATCGATCGGCACTGCCTCGATTCTCGAAACCGTACGCAGTGGCGTCACCGGGATTGCCCGTGGCGACAAAGTACTGAGCATCTAAACCAAATTAGCGAATGGCCTGAATGGCCGGATATAGGGGAAATTCATGAAAGTTTTCTATGATAAAGATTGCGACCTGTCGATCATCCAGGGCAAGAAAGTCGCCATCATCGGCTACGGCTCCCAGGGTCACGCCCAGGCGTGCAACCTGAAAGACTCCGGCGTTGACGTGACCGTGGGCCTGCGTAAAGGCTCGGCCACCGTTGCCAAGGCCGAGGCCCATGGCCTGAAAGTCACCGACGTGGCTTCCGCTGTTGCCGCTGCCGATCTGGTCATGATCCTGACCCCGGACGAGTTCCAGTCCGCGCTGTACAAGAATGAAATCGAGCCGAACATCAAGAAGGGCGCCACCCTGGCCTTCTCCCATGGCTTCGCGATCCACTACAACCAAGTCGTGCCACGTGCCGACCTCGACGTGATCATGATCGCGCCGAAAGCTCCGGGCCACACGGTACGTTCCGAGTTCGTCAAGGGCGGCGGTATCCCTGACCTGATCGCGATCTACCAGGACGCGTCCGGCAACGCCAAGAACGTAGCCCTGTCCTACGCTGCCGGTGTCGGTGGCGGTCGTACCGGCATCATCGAAACCACTTTCAAGGACGAGACCGAAACCGACCTGTTCGGCGAACAAGCCGTTCTGTGCGGTGGTACCGTCGAGCTGGTGAAGGCCGGTTTCGAAACCCTGGTCGAAGCGGGCTACGCGCCAGAAATGGCTTACTTCGAGTGCCTGCACGAACTGAAGCTGATCGTTGACCTCATGTACGAAGGCGGTATCGCCAACATGAACTACTCGATCTCCAACAACGCTGAATACGGCGAGTACGTGACCGGTCCGGAAGTCATCAACGCCGAATCCCGCCAGGCCATGCGCAACGCCCTGAAACGTATTCAGGACGGCGAATACGCCAAGATGTTCATCAGCGAAGGCGCCACCGGCTATCCTTCGATGACCGCCAAGCGTCGTAACAACGCCGCTCACGGTATCGAAATCATCGGTGAGCAACTGCGCTCCATGATGCCGTGGATCGGTGCCAACAAGATCGTCGACAAAGCCAAGAACTGAGTCGCGAGCTTGATTGAAAAAACGCGGCCCAGGCCGCGTTTTTTCGTTTGGGCATCGGCTTCTGGTATAAAGCTGCATCGTTTGCGGCCGAACCGTCGTCCCAGACACCTGTCGAATTTTTCACACCGTTGCAAGGTATTGTCCATGAGCGAACGTCCCGACGAGCCGAACCAGGCTCCTGACGCCGAAAGCCTGTTGCCTATCGACGAGCATGTCGAAGAAGGCCATGACGCTGAAGGCCGTAAGGTCCGGCATCGTGGCATCTATCTGCTGCCGAACCTGTTCACCACCGCGAACCTGTTCGCCGGTTTCTATTCCATCATCAGTTCCATGAGCGCCCAGGCCGCTTTGAGCGCTGGCGACAGCTCCGGCGCGAGTCGCTATTTCGCTTTTGCCGCCATCGCGATATTTGTCGCCATGGTGCTTGATGGCCTGGACGGGCGGGTGGCCCGCATGACCAATACCCAGAGCGCATTCGGCGCCGAATACGATTCGCTGTCCGACATGGTTGCGTTCGGTGTCGCCCCGGCCTTGCTGGCGTTTGGCTGGGCCCTGGGCGACATGGGCAAGGTCGGTTGGATGGTTGCCTTCATCTATGTCGCCGGTGCTGCACTGCGCCTGGCGCGTTTCAACACCCAGGTCGGCACCGCCGACAAGCGTTACTTCATTGGTCTTGCCAGTCCGGCGGCGGCGGGTGTCGTGGCGGGGGTGGTCTGGGCATTCAGCGACTTTGGCATCCAGGGGTCGAAGATGTCCTTCCTGGTGGCTTTACTGGTCGCGGCGGCGGGGATGTTGATGGTCAGTAACATCAAGTACAACAGCTTCAAGGAGCTCGATCTCAAGGGACGCGTGCCGTTCGTGGCGATCCTGGCTGTGGTGCTGGTTTTTGCCGTGGTATTCAGTGATCCACCGCGTATCTTGTTGTTGGTATTCCTCGCCTATGCGGCTTCTGGCCCAGTGCAATATTTGTTGCGTCTTCGCCGGCGCTAAATGTTGCCTTAATGTAATTTCACCCATACTCCGCAGTCTATTGGTGCATCTGCCCCCAACGCTGCGGAGTCGTCATGCTGATCAAGATCCCCAAGTCGTCCGACTGTCGCGAGTCGGACGTCACGCCTGAATCGATCTATCTTTCCCGTCGCCAGATGCTCGGTGCAACCATGGCGGGTCTCGCCGTGAGCAGTTTGCCGCAGTGGGCCAGCGCTGGCGATGCGGCGCGTTATGCCGATGTCGAGCCCGGCAAGGCGCCGTCCTGGTTAGCCGAGAAACTTACTTCGACCCAATGGGGCGCTGTGACGGTCAAGGATGAGCCGATCACGCCGTTCAAGGATGCCACCCACTACAACAATTTCTATGAGTTCGGGACCGATAAGGGTGATCCGGCGGCCAACGCTGGATCGCTGCAAGCCGAGCCCTGGAGCGTGGTTGTGGATGGTGAGGTAAGCAAGCCGGGGCGCTATGGGTTGGAAGACTTCATGAAGCCTTATCAGTTGGAGGAGCGGATTTACCGACTGCGCTGTGTCGAGGCCTGGTCGATGGTCATTCCTTGGGTCGGCTTCCCCATCTCCGCATTGCTCAAGCAAGTCGAGCCTACATCCAGCGCCAAGTACATACGCTTCGAAACCTTGCAGGACCCCAAGGTCATGCCGGGGCAGCGTTCAGGCTTTGCGTTAATCGACTGGCCATATGTGGAAGGCCTGCGATTGGACGAGGCAATGAACCCGTTGGCTATCCTGGCGGTTGGCATGTACGGGCGGGAGTTGCCGAACCAGAACGGCGCGCCCCTGAGGTTGGTGGTTCCATGGAAGTACGGTTTCAAAAGTGTGAAGTCCATTGTGCGCATCAGTTTGGTGAGCGAGCAGCCGAAGACCACGTGGCAAAGCATTGCGTCTGACGAGTACGGCTTCTATGCCAACGTCAATCCAACAGTCGATCATCCGCGCTGGACCCAGGCGCGCGAACGTCGTCTGCCGAGCGGGCTGCTCCGTCCCAATGTCCGCGATACGTTGATGTTCAACGGCTATCAGGATGAAGTCGCTTCCTTATATGCGGGGATGGATTTAAGGAAGGACTACTGATGCGTTTCCTTGCGTGGCGGATCGGCGTATTCCTCGGGACGGCAGTCTGGCCGTTGCTCTGGCTCTACGAGGCCTTGGTGGATTCGCTGGGGCCGGACCCAGGCAAGGTGCTGGTGGATCGGCTCGGGTTGGGGACGCTGATCCTGTTGTTGATTACCTTGAGCATGACGCCACTGCAGAAGTTGACGGGGTGGGCGGGGTGGATCGCGGTCAGGCGCCAGTTGGGGTTGTGGTGCTTCGCTTATGTTGTGCTGCATTTGAGCGGATACGCGGCGTTCATACTAGGTTTCGACTGGTCGCAGTTGGGAGTCGAGCTGAGCAAGCGGCCTTACATCATTGTTGGGGCGCTTGGGTTCCTCGGTTTGCTGGTGTTAACGGTCACGTCCAATCGTTATAGCCAGCGGCGATTGGGTGTCCGCTGGAAGAAATTGCATCGCCTGGTTTATCCAATTCTAGGGCTTGGGTTACTGCATATGCTGTGGATCGTGCGTGCGGATCTCAAGGAGTGGGCGATATACGCCTTGATAGGTGCCTTGCTATTAGTGCTGAGGCTTCCTTCGGTTACGCGCCGGATCCCGCGTTTGCTGGGCAAGAAAGTCCCTTCTGCAATAAAAGCGAAATAAAGGGTTGACGGCAAATCCTGGGTGTCTATAATTCGCCCCACTTCCGGCGCAGTCGAAACGGAAAACTCCTTGAGTTTCAAAGGGTTAAGTAGGTTTCGATGTGGGCGGGCTTCAGTTCATCGAAGCACGGAAGGAGTGGGTAGGGCGGTGTTGTTTGGCCCTGTCGACGGTTCGATCTTCTCGGTCGAAAGCGGTGTAAAAGAGGTGTTGACAGCAGCGACTAACGCTGTAGAATTCGCCTCCCGCTAACGAGAGATCGGAAGCGC
>NZ_JABWQY010000024.1:0-55462 GCF_014268685.1 Pseudomonas sp. SWRI92 | reverse complement strand
TCCCCTTGCCGGGTGTGTAGAGGACTTGCACCTCCAAGTCACCAGCGTGGCCACCACAGCCAAGCTGGTTGCGCTTACGCGCAACGCGCCATGCCTGGCGCACGCAAAAAAGGCGCTTTTCCCTTTCAGGAGAAGCGCCTTTTCCATAAGTGAACCGCTACGGGCCGCCGATGAGCCCTGCAGTCATTGTTGCATTTGGGTACCGATCAGGAACCCAACAGCTCTGCCTTGACCAGTTTCGCCTGCTCATCAGCATGGTACGAAGACCGTACCAGCGGACCGGACGCAACGTTCTTGAAGCCCATCTTGTAGCCTTCCTCAGCGAACCAGGCGAAGGTGTCCGGGTGCACGAAACGCTGCACCGGCAAGTGGCTACGGGACGGTTGCAGGTATTGGCCCAGGGTCAGCATGTCGATGTCATGCTCGCGCATGCGCTTCATGACCTCGATGACTTCCTCGTCGGTTTCACCCAGGCCCAGCATCAAGCCGGACTTGGTCGGAATGTGCGGCATCATCTGCTTGAAGCGTTGCAGCAGGGTCAGCGACCACTGGTAGTCCGAACCGGGGCGCGCGGCCTTGTACAGGCGTGGCACGGTTTCCAGGTTGTGGTTGAACACATCCGGCGGCTCGGCCGCGGTGATTTCCAGGGCGATGTCCATGCGGCCACGGTAATCGGGCACCAGGGTTTCCAACTGGACGTTTGGCGACAGCTTGCGGATCTCGCGGATGCAGTCGGCAAAGTGCTGGGCACCGCCGTCACGCAGGTCGTCGCGATCCACCGAGGTGATGACCACGTACTTGAGCTTCAAGTCGGCGATGGCGATGGCCAGGCTTTGCGGCTCATTGGTGTCCAGTGGCTTCGGACGACCGTGGCCGACGTCGCAGAACGGGCAGCGACGGGTGCAGATGTCGCCCATGATCATGAAGGTCGCGGTGCCGCCGGAGAAGCACTCGCCCAGGTTCGGGCAGGAGGCTTCTTCGCAGACGCTGTGCAGCTTGTGCTTGCGCAGCAGGGCCTTGATCCGGTCGACTTCCGGGGAAACCGGGATGCGCACGCGGATCCAGTCGGGTTTCTTTGGCAGTTCAGTGGTCGGGATGATCTTGACCGGAATGCGTGCAACCTTCTCGGCGCCGCGCAGCTTGACGCCGGCCTCTACCTTGGCACGCGGGGCCGGACGTTCGGTGACGTCCAGCGTCGGGATCATGGTTTGCACTGCATCAGTAGTCATATCAGTCGATTCCGCCCGTGAGGGTCGTCTGCTCAGCATAGTCGAGGTGTTTGACGAGCTGCGCACGCAGCCGGGCACTTACCTCGGCAAATTCAATCGATCCTGTGTGATCGCGCAGCTGGGTCATCGCCAGCCCTGCGTAGCCACAGGGATTAATCCGTCGAAACGGCTCAAGGTCCATGTCCACGTTCAACGCCAGGCCGTGGAACGAACAGCCATGGCGGATGCGCAAGCCCAGCGAGGCGATCTTCGCCCCGTCGACGTACACGCCTGGTGCATCCGGCTTGGCCGCCGCGCTCACACCGTAGCTGGCGAGCAAGTCAATCAGGCACGTTTCCATGCGGGTGACCAACTCGCGCACGCCGAACCCCAGCTTGCGCACGTCCAGCAGCAGATAGGCAACCAACTGGCCGGGGCCATGGTAAGTCACCTGTCCGCCCCGGTCGACCTTCACCACCGGGATATCCCCTGGCAATAACAGGTGCTCGGCCTTGCCAGCCTGGCCCTGGGTGAACACCGACGGGTGCTCGACCAGCCAGACTTCATCGCCGGCGGTGGTGCCGCGTTCGTTGGTGAAGCGCTGCATGGCATGCCAGACCGGCTCGTAAACCATGGTGCCCAGCTCGCGAAAGCCCAGCGTGCCCGGCATCACAACACCATGTGCACGAAACCGGTCGCTCGCAGCTCGCTGTTGATGTCGTAGAGCTGTTCCTGGCCAGTGGCAATGATGTGCAACTGGATCGTCGTGTACTTGCCGTTGGTACTCTGGCGCTCGGCCAGGGTCTTGTGGTCAACGGTGGCGTGCTTCTCAAGGATCTCGATGATCCTGTCCTTGAAACCCACACCGGTGTCGCCGATTACTTTGATCGGATAATCCGCGCAGGGAAATTCGATCTTTGGCGCCTTTACTTCGTCTGTCATGGCGTAACGGCCTCGCAAGCCGTGGTAACGAACATGGCCCCGTGCCGGAAAGGAACGGGGCCATGCAGGTCAACACTCGAATCAGTTGAACAAGCCGTAGAAGAATAGACGGATGCTATCCCACATGCGGCGGAAGATACCACCTTCCTCGACCGCGTCCAGCGCGATCAGGTCGGCGCTGTGCACCACTTTGTCGTCCAGTTTGACTTCGACCTTGCCGATGACGTCGCCCTTGGCGATCGGCGCGGTCAGATGCGGGTTCATGGTCATGCTGGCGGCGAGCTTCTTGAGCTGGCCTTTCGGCAAGGTCATGGTCAGGTCCTGGGCCAGGCCGGCCTTCACCTGGTTGGTGGCGCCTTTCCAGACCTGGGCCTGAGCCAGTTCGGTGCCCTTCTGATAGAAGGTCTGGGTTTCGAAGAAGCGGAAACCGTAGGTCAGCAGCTTCTGGGTCTCGGCGGCGCGAGCCACTTCGCTGTTGGTGCCGAACACCACGGCGATCAGGCGCATACCGTCACGGACAGCCGAGGACACCATGCAGTAGCCGGCCTCTTCGGTGTGGCCGGTCTTCAGGCCATCGACGGTCTTGTCGCGCCACAGCAGCAGGTTGCGGTTAGGCTGCTTGATGCCGTTCCAGAAGAATTCCTTCTGGGAATAAATGGCGTAGTGCGCCGGGTCTTCGTGGATGATCGCCCGCGCCAGCAGTGCCATGTCGTGAGCCGAAGAATAGTGTTCCGGGTTCGGCAGGCCGGTCGGGTTCATGAAGTGGCTGTTGGTCATGCCGAGGTCGGCGACAGTCTTGTTCATCATGTCGGCGAACGCATCTTCGCTGCCGGCGATGTGCTCGGCCAGGGCGACGCTGGCGTCGTTGCCGGACTGGATGATGATGCCGTGCAGCAGGTCGCTGACGGTCACTTGCGAACCGACCTTGATGAACATCCGCGAACCGCCGGTGCGCCAGGCGTTTTCGCTGACGGTCACCGGATCGTTTTCACCGATCTGGCCACGACGGATCTCCAGGGTCGCGATGTACGCGGTCATCAGCTTGGTCAGGCTGGCCGGTGGCAGGCGCTGGTCACCGTTGTTCTCTACCAGGACCTCGCCGCTGCTGGCATCCATGAGCACAAAGGATTTGGCGGCCAATTGAGGGGGCGCAGGCATCATCTCGACCGCGAACGCGGCCGGTGAAAGAAGCAGCGGGACTAGCAGGCAAAGGCGCTTGGCAAAGGTGGTGATGTTCATCCGTCTCTCGAAATCGCTAATGGAACTGCCCGAAGGCAGAACTAAAACAGGCAACTCATTAAGGAGCTGCCGCGTATTTAAGTTGCTCACTCACAACCCTTGCCGGGCTTTTGTTATTCATGGAGCCAACAACCTGACCCGCTCCAACCGCAGCGGGCTTTCAATCAGTTACTCGGCGGTGACCAGGCTCGGCGAACCGAGATTGGCCAGGCGCACGCTGTTCTGTACCTGCTGGACTTCACCCGGAGAACCGATCGGCCCCAGGCGCACCCGATGCAGTGTCTGCTGGTTGCGCACGATCGAGCTGATGAACACCGGCGCGCTGACCATCGAACTCAGCTTCGATCGGAGCAGCTCTGCAGCGTCCGGGTTGGCGAACGCGCCCACTTGCAGATACTGGCCAGACGCTGTTGCAGAAGCGTTTTTTTTTGCGTCGACCTGCACAGGCACCACGGCCGCGGCATGTTGCTGCGGCGGCGGGGTCCATTGCTCGACCGTGCCGGTGGAGGCCGTCAGGGTCGGCGCGGCATTTTGCGCCACTTTCGGCTCGTTGAGCATCAAAGGCGCCGGACGGCCACGCTGGGCCCACCATTCCTGGGGATCGATACCTTCGACCTTGACCCGCGCAGTGCCGGTTTCAGCGTAACCGAGCTTTTTCGCCGCCGCGTACGACAAGTCGATGATGCGATCGGAATAAAACGGCCCACGGTCGTTCACCCGCAGGATCACCGTCTTGTTGTTGTCCAGGTTGGTCACCCGTACATAACTGGGCAGCGGCAAGGTCTTGTGGGCCGCGCTCATGCCGTACAGGTCGTACACCTCGCCATTGGCGGTGTTCTGGCCGTGGAACTTGGTGCCGTACCAGGACGCCGTGCCCGAAGCGACGTAGCGCTTGGATTCGGCGATCGGGAAATAGGTCTTGCCCAGCACCGTATACGGATTGGCCTTGTAGGGACCGGTGTGCAGCGTCGGCGTCGCGTCGGGAATGCGCGAGACATCAACGTCCCACCACGGCGCGCCGTCCTTGTGGGCCCGGTTGATGTCCAGGCCCGGCGTGGCGCGCACGGCGGTGGTGGGGGTTTTCTGGGTCGGTGCGCGACTGGTCGAACAACTGACGACCAACAACGACAGCGCCGCCAATGCCACCAGCTTGAGGGGCCTGGCTTTCAGGGGTTGATAGGTAGGCAATGCCCGCATTATTTGACGCCCCGTGCTTTGACCAGCTCTTCAGACAGTTGATGTACGGCCATGGCGTACATCACGCTGCGGTTATAACGCGTAATCGCGTAGAAATTCTTCAGGCCCATCCAATATTCAGGGCCCTGCTCGCCTTCAAGGCGCATCGCGGTGACCGGCATGTCGTCACGCAGCGCATCATGACTCGACCAGCCCAGCGCTCGCAACTCCCCGACGGTTTTCGTCGGCTCGATACCTTCGGTCAAGCCCTCGTCCACCTGCTCGCCACGCACGTCGGCGCGGCTGACCACAGGCTGGCCAGCCTCCCAGCCGTGACGCTTGAAATAGCTGGCGACGCTGCCGATGGCATCGGTCGGGTTGGTCCAGATATTGATGTGGCCGTCGCCGTCGAAGTCCACCGCGTAGGCGCGGAAACTGCTGGGCATGAATTGCGGCAGGCCCATGGCGCCTGCGTAGGATCCCTTGAGGGTCAGCGGATCGACCTGCTCTTCGCGGGCCAGCAGCAGGAACTCGCGCAGCTCCTTGCGGAAGAACTCGGCGCGCGGCGGGTAATCGAAG
This sequence comes from Pseudomonas sp. SWRI92, assembly GCF_014268685.1. Classification (NCBI taxonomy): domain Bacteria; kingdom Pseudomonadati; phylum Pseudomonadota; class Gammaproteobacteria; order Pseudomonadales; family Pseudomonadaceae; genus Pseudomonas; species Pseudomonas sp. SWRI92. Next base: position 50,318 of record NZ_JABWQY010000024.1, on the reverse strand, counting down.
CCCAGGGTCGACAGTGCGTCGACCACGCGGAAATTGCCGGTGTTGCGGCCAAAGAAGGTTTCGACGCCGATGATGGACACGATGACCTGGGCCGGCACGCCATATTCCTGCTCGGCGCGGGCCAGGGCCGCCTCATGCTGGCGCCAGAAGTCCACGCCCCGGGCGATCCGCGCCTCGGTGATGAACATCGGCCGGTACTCGCTCCACTGTTTGACGCGCTCGGCGGGCCGGGAAATCGCGTCGAGGATCGATTGCTTGCGCTCGGCCTCGCGGAACACGCCCATCAGCTGTTCACCGGCGAAACCGTAGTCACGGGTCATTTCACCGACGAACTCGGCCACCTGCGGCGAGCCCTCGTATTCGCCGGCCAGGGCCTGCGGCGCGCAGCCCAGGAAGCCGACCAGGCCGACCCACGGCGCATATCGCGTCGACCAGCCACGCATTGCTTGCATTGAACTCTTCACCTTATTCAAACCTGTGCGATCCACTTGCGGTGCGTATGAATCGACATCAAAACCCCAAACGCTGACAGTAGTGTCACCAGCGAAGTTCCTCCGTAGCTAATGAATGGCAACGGCACCCCCACGACCGGCAGCAGGCCACTGACCATACCGATATTGACGAAAACATAAACAAAAAACGTCATGGTCAGGCTGCCCGCCAGCAATTTGCCGAACAACGTCTGCGCCTGGGCGGTAATCACCAGCCCCCGGCCGATCAGCAGCAAATAGATCAGCAGCAGCACACAAATGCCCACCAGGCCGAACTCTTCGCCCATCACCGCGATGATGAAATCGGTGTGGCTTTCTGGCAAAAAGTCCAGGTGCGACTGGGTGCCCATCAGCCAACCCTTGCCAAACACCCCGCCGGAACCGATGGCGGCCTTGGACTGGATGATGTTCCAGCCGGTGCCCAGCGGATCGCTTTCCGGATCGAGGAAGGTCAGCACGCGCTGCTTCTGGTAGTCGTGCATAACGAAATACCACATGGCCACCGACACCGGCACGGCGGCGGCGATCACGCTGAGGATCCAGCGCCAGCGCAGCCCGCCCATGAACAGCACGAAGGCGCCGCCGGCCAGGATCAGCAGCGAGGTGCCGAGGTCCGGTTGGCGGACGATCAGGATAAACGGGATGCCGATCAGCAACAGGCTGACGCACACATGCTTGAGCTGCGGCGGCAAGGAACGTTTGGCCAGGTACCAGGCGATGGTCGCCGGCATGATGATCTTGAGGAATTCCGAGGGCTGGAAACGGATCACCCCGGGAATGTTGATCCAGCGGGTGGCGCCCATGGCGTTGTGGCCCATGATGTCCACCACCACCAGCAAACCCACGCCTACGACATAGGCCAGCGGCACCCAGCGCGCCATGAACCGTGGTTCGAGCTGCGCGATGACGATCATCGATACCAGGCCGATGCCGAACGAGGTGGCCTGTTTGGCCAGCAGGTCCCAGCTCTTGCCACTGGCCGAATACAGCACGAACAGGCTGCCGGCGGCCAGCGTCAGCAGCAGGATCAGCAACGGCCCGTCGATGTGCATGCGTTGCAGCAAAGTGGCGCGGCGGCGCATCACGTCTTCGCTGGACAGGATGCGGTCGAAATTATTCTTCACGGGCCGTAGCCTCCGCAGTGGTGGGGCTTGCGTATTCGGGCTTGAGCTGACCGTGCTCATCCAGCAGCCAGGCGTCCATGATCTGGCGCACCACCGGCGCGGCGACACCAGAACCGGACTCACCGTTCTCGACCATCACCGACACAACGATCTTGGGATTTTCGGCCGGCGCGAAGCCGACGAACAAGGCGTGGTCACGATGGCGCTCCTGAACCTTGGAGCGGTCATATTTCTCGCCCTGCTTGATCGCCACGACCTGGGCCGTGCCGCTCTTGCCGGCGATGCGATATTGCGCGCCAATGGCCGCCTTGCGCGCGGTGCCCCGGGCGCCATGCATCACCTGCTGCATGCCGATGTTGACCTTCTGCCAGTCCGACGGGTTGCGCAGGATGATGTCCGGCACCGGGTCCGGGTCCACCGGTTTCTGGCCTTCAATGGTCTTGGCCAGGTGCGGGCGATACCACTTGCCCTTGCTCGCCACCAGGGCCGTGGCCTGGGCCAGTTGCAAGGGCGTTGCCTGCATGTAGCCCTGGCCGATCCCCAGGATCAGGGTTTCGCCGGGGAACCAGGCCTGGCGGCGAGTCGCCCGTTTCCATTCCCGCGACGGCATCAGGCCAGGGGATTCCTCGAACATGTCCAGGGACACCTTCTGACCGAGGCCGAACTTGTTCATATAGGACGACAACCGGTCGATCCCCAGCTTGTGGGCCAGGTCGTAGAAGTAGGTGTCGTTGGAACGCATGATCGCCGTTTCCAGGTCCACGTAGCCGTCACCGGTGCGGTTCCAGTTACGGTACTTGTGGTCGTAGTTCGGCAATTGGTAGTAACCCGGGTCGTAGACCCGGCTCGACGCAGTCACAACGCCAGCGTCCAGCCCGGCAATCGCCACGGCCGGCTTGATGGTCGAGCCCGGCGGATAGAGCCCGCGCAACACACGGTTGAACAGCGGCCGGTCGATGGAATCGCGCAGCTCGGCGTAGGCCTTGAAGCTGATGCCGGTGACGAACAGGTTCGGGTCGAAACTCGGCTGGCTGACCATCGCCAGGACTTCGCCGGTATTGGGGTCCAAGGCAACCACCGCGCCACGCCGTCCGCCCAGCGCTGCTTCGGCGGCTTCCTGCAATTTGATGTCCAGGCTCAGGACAATGTCCTTGCCGGGAATCGGGTCGGTGCGCTTGAGCACTCGCAGCACGCGGCCGCGGGCGTTGGTCTCGACTTCCTCGTAACCCACCTGGCCGTGCAGCTCGGCTTCGTAGAAACGCTCGATGCCGGTCTTGCCGATATGGTGAGTGCCGCTGTAGTTGACCGGATCGAGCGTCTTGAGCTCTTTTTCGTTGATCCGTCCCATGTAGCCGACCGAATGGGCGAAGTGCGGCCCTTGGGGATAATGCCGCACCAGTTGCGCCACCACCTCGACGCCCGGCAGGCGGAACTGGTTCACGGCGATCAGGGCGATCTGTTCTTCGGTCAGCTCGAACATGATCGGCACCGGCTCGAAGGGACGCCGGCCCTGGCGCATGCGCTTTTCGAAGATCGCCCGATCCTCGGGCGTCAGTTGCAACACCTCGACGATCACGTCGAGCACCTGCTGCCAGTCACCGGAGCGCTCGCGGGTCATGCTCAGGCTGAAGCTGGGCCGGTTGTCGGCCACCACCACGCCATTGCGGTCGAAAATCAGCCCGCGTGTCGGCGGAATCGGCTGAACATGTACACGGTTACTTTCCGACAGGGTCGAGTGGTACTCGTACTGGATCACCTGGAGGAAATACAGCCGCGCGATCAGCACGCCGATCAGCGTGACTACCGCAATAGCACCGAACACGACGCGGCCCCGCACCAGGCGGGCGTCTTTTTCGTGGTCCTTGATGCGAATCGGCTGGGGCATGAGGGCAGGATTACTTGTGATAAGGGTGCCCGGACAGGACTGTCCAGGCACGATACAACTGTTCACCGATCAGGATCCGCACCAGCGGGTGCGGCAACGTCAGGGGCGACAAGGACCAGCGTTGATCGGCACGGGCACAGACTTCCGGCGCCAGCCCTTCCGGGCCGCCAACCATGAAATTGACCGTGCGCGCATCCAGCCGCCAGCGATCGAGCTCGACTGCCAACTGCTCGGTGCTCCAGGGCTTGCCATGGACTTCGAGGGTGACGATCCGCTCGTTCGGCCCGACCTTGGCCAGCATGGCTTCGCCTTCCTGGCGGATGAAGCGCGCCACGTCAGCGTTCTTGCCACGGGTATTGAGCGGAATTTCCACCAGTTCCAAGGCCAGCTCGGACGGAAGACGCTTGGCATATTCATGCCAGCCTTCTTCCACCCACTTGGGCATGCGAGAACCGACGGCGATCAGGCGCAGTCGCACAGCGATCCCTTATTGCTGGTCTTTGTTGAGCTTGGTGAAGTGCTCATGGGGGTTTTCCGGGCTGTGGTGCGCGGCGCTGGCCGAACGGCTCTGCTCGGCGCCTGCCCACAGGCGTTCCAGGTCATAGAACTGGCGCGCCGAGGCGGTCATCATGTGCACGATGACGTCGTCCATGTCCAACAGGACCCAGTCGCTGTCGCCCTTGCCTTCTTCGCCCAACGGCTTGACGCCCTGGGCCTTGACCGCTTCGCGGACCTTGTCGAGCATCGCGCCGATCTGGCGATTGGAGGTACCGGTGGCGATGATCATGTAGTCGGTGATGCTCTGCTTTTCACGAACGTCGATCACCTGGATGTCCTGGGCCTTGACGTCTTCCAGGGCCGCCACGGCCACCTTGACCAGCTCTTCGCCAGCCAGCACCACGCCGGTATGCGCCTCTACCGGCAGCGGGGCGCTCTTGAAGGTGCCCTTGCGCTTTACTTTGTTCAGGTCTTTGTCAGTCATATAAAACTCGTTTTGCTCATGTTCGGGCACTTCGGTACACGTTGATTCGTGTCGGCGAAGCACACCTTGTTCAGTTCGACGCACGGTACAGACCGTGCGCATCGATGTAGGCCAGGACCGCGTCGGGCACCAGGAAACGTACCGACTTACCGCTGGCCAGCAGTTGACGGATCTGGGTGGCGGATACCGCGAGCGGTGTCTGCCAGACGAATGCAATCTGTCCGCTCGGCCCCTTGAGGGCCAGCGGGTCGCTCACCGAGCGCGCCGCCAACAGGTTGCGCAAGGCATCCGGCGGTTCGCTGTCGGCATCCGGGCGTTGCAGCACCAGGATGTGGCAATGCTGGAGCAACTCTTCCCAGCGATGCCAAGTGGGCAGGCCGCAAAATGCGTCCCAGCCCAGAAGCAGGAAAACCTGGGCATCGGCGGCCAGTTCGGCGCGCATCAGCTCCAGGGTATCAATGGTGTAGGACGGCTTGTCCCGCTGCAATTCGCGGGCGTCCACCACCAACGGCGCCACACCGGCCACCGCGCACTCGACCATCGCCAGGCGGTCTTGCGCCGACACCTGCGGCGTATCCCGATGAGGTGGCCGGGCGCTTGGCGTCAGGCGCAGCTCATCGAGGCCCAGGGCATCGGCGACTTCCAGTGCACCGCGCAGATGACCGATGTGCACCGGGTCGAACGTGCCGCCCAGGATACCGATGCGCTTTGGCGCCGTCGTAGTCATAGAGGCCAGTGGGTCGAGATCGCCCAAGTCAGACCGGCTCCTGGCCGCGCAGCTGGCCGTCACCGACCACAATGTACTTTTCGCACGTCAGGCCCTCGAGGCCCACCGGGCCGCGGGCGTGCAGCTTATCAGTAGAAATGCCGATCTCGGCACCCAATCCATACTCGAAGCCATCGGCGAAGCAAGTCGGGGTGTTGATCATCACCGACGCCGAGTCCACTTCGGCCACGAAACGCCGGGTTTCGCCCTGGTGTTCGCTGACGATGGAGTCGGTGTGGTGGGAGCCATGGCGATTGATGTGCTCGATCGCCTGGTCGAGCCCGTCGACCACGCGGATCGACAGGATCGGCGCCAGGTACTCGGTGTTCCAGTCTTCCTCGGTGGCGACCGCCGCGTCGATGATCGTCCGGGTCCGCTCGCAGCCGCGCAGCTCGACGCCTTTTTCGCGGAACTGGGCGGCCATCGACGGCAGGAAATCCTTGGCGACAGCCTGGTCCACCAGCAGGGTCTCCATCGCACCGCAGATGCCATAACGATAAGTCTTGGCGTTGAAGGCGATGCGCTGGGCTTTCGGCAGCTCGGCGTGGGCACTGACGTAGACGTGGCAGATGCCGTCCAGGTGCTTGATCACCGGCACACGGGCGTCGCGGCTGACCCGTTCGATCAGCCCCTTGCCGCCGCGCGGCACGATGACGTCGACGAATTCAGGCATGGTGATCAACGCGCCGACTGCCGCGCGATCGGTGGTTTCTACCACTTGCACCACTGCCGCCGGCAGATCGGCTTCAGCCAGGCCGCGCTGGATGCAGGCGGCGATGGCGCGGTTGGAATGAATCGCCTCGGAGCCACCGCGCAGGATGGTCGCGTTACCGGACTTAAGGCACAGGCTCGCGGCGTCGATGGTCACGTTTGGCCGCGACTCGTAGATGATCCCGACCACGCCCAGGGGTACGCGCATCTTGCCGACCTGGATACCCGACGGCCGATAGCTCATGTCGCGGATCGCCCCGACCGGGTCCGGCAGTGCCGCGACCTGACGCAGACCGACGATCATGCCGTCGATACGCGCCGGAGTCAGCGCCAGGCGCTCGAGCATCGCCGGCTCCAGACCATTGGCCCGGCCAGCGGCCAGGTCCAGTTCGTTGGCGGCGGACAACTCGGCGCGCGCGGCGTCCAGCGCATTGGCGGCGGCCTGCAGGGCGCGGTTTTTCTGCGCGGTGCTGGCACGGCCGATGATGCGCGACGCTTCGCGGGCGGCGCGACCCAGGCGGGTCATGTAGTCAAGAACGGACTCAGTCATGGTCTGTGTGGTCTTGGCAAAGAGGAAAGCGGCAGATTATAGCTGTCGTAACCCTCGACTAACAGCATGGACTCGCAGCGGTGACCGGCGGAGGAGCAAAACCGGCACTATTCGCAGGTATTCCCGCGAATGTTCAGCGGTAATTAAGCTTTGCGTTGTTATCATCGCGCTATCTTTGGCCCTACTCCGTTCCTCGCCATGACCGATTCGCCAACCGCGCCCATTGCCTTGCCCCACGCTTTTTTTGATCGCGACGCCCAAGTACTCGCCCAGGATCTGCTGGGCAAAGTCATTCGCCACAAAGTCGGTGACGTGTGGCTCGGCGCGCGAATCATCGAGACCGAAGCGTATTACTTCGCAGAGAAAGGCAGCCATGCCTCCCTGGGCTATACGGAAAAACGCAGGGCTTTGTTTCTGGATGGCGGCCACATCTATATGTACTACGCCCGCGGCGGCGATTCGCTGAACTTCAGCGCCCAGGGCCCGGGCAACGCGGTATTGATCAAATCGGCGTATCCCTGGGTCGACGCCATCAGCGGCCCGGCGAGCCTGGCGCAGATGCTGCTCAACAACCCCGACGCCCAGGGTCGACCACGCACACCGCAAAAGCTTTGTGCAGGACAGACCTTGCTGTGCAAGGCGCTGGGACTGAAAGTGCCGGACTGGGACGCGAAGCGCTTCGACCCCGAACGGTTGCTGGTGGAAGATGTGGGCGTGCCGACGGTCAATGTGATCCAGACCACTCGTTTGGGCATCCCATTGGGACGGGACGAACACCTGCTCTACCGCTTCGTCGATGCCGCCTACGCGCCGTGGTGCACCCGCAATCCGTTGCGGCGCGGCCAGGTCGAGGGCCGTGATTATTTTTTGCTTGCCTGAACGCAGCACCGCTCCCTGACAAAAATTGCATGCCGCTTGAATAACAATGGAGTTGTCTTTATGGGCCCATGGCTCGATAGCATTACCGGCTGGCTGACTGTAAATCCGCAATGGCTGGCGGTGGCGGTGTTCGTCGTCGCTTGCGTGGAATGCCTGGCCATCGCCGGGCTGATCGTACCGGGCACGGTGCTGTTGTTCGCGATTGCGGTGCTGGCCGGCAGCGGCGCGTTGTCCCTGGGCGAAACGTTGCTGCTGGGCCTGCTAGGGGGACTGCTCGGGGATCTAGTGTCGTACTTGCTCGGCCGGCATTTCCACCAGAACATCCGGCGCCTGCCGGGGCTGCGGCAACATCCGGAATGGATGAGCGCGGCGGAGAGCTACTTCCAACGCTACGGCATCGCCAGCCTGCTGGTGGGGCGCTTTATCGGGCCGCTGCGGCCAATGCTGCCGATGGTGGCCGGGATGTGCGACATGCCGTTCCTGCGCTTCGCCGCTGTCAGCCTGGTAGCGGCGGCAGGCTGGACCGTGGCGTACCTGCTGCCGGGCTGGGCCACCGGAGCGGCGTTCCGCCTGCCGCTGCCCGAAGGTTTCTGGCCACAGGCCGGTGTCGTCATCGGCAGCATCGCCGTGATGCTTGGACTCAGCGTCAACAGCAGCCTGCGTCGCCATCGCCACGCCTCGGCGATCATCGCGGTGGTTGGCCTGGCGATCCTGATCGGCCTGTTTATCGGTTTTCGCTACCTGACGGCGTTCGACCAAGGCCTGATCGCCCTGGTCCAGGAACATCGCAGCGCGACACTGGACGAGATCGCCGTGACCTTCACGCTGATCGGCGAATTCCGCTACATGTTGATTGTCTGCAGCCTGGTGACCGGGTTGCTGCTGGTGGCACGACAATGGCGGCAGGCAATCTTTGCCGGCGGCACAATGCTGCTCACCGCCCTGGCCAACACTGGCTTCAAGCTGTTCTTCGCCCGCGTGCGCCCTGAAATCCTGAGCGAGCCATTGACCAGCTACAGCATGCCCAGCGGCCACGCCTCCGGCGCCTTTGCGCTGTTCCTGGCCCTGGCGATACTGGCCGGGCGCGGCCAACCGCCACGCCTGCGCCTGACCTGGCTGTTACTCGCCTCGTTGCCGGCGCTGGCCATTGCCTTGTCGCGGGTGTACCTCGGCGCCCATTGGCCGAGCGACGTTGTCGCCGGCGCCATGCTCGCCGCCACCGTCTGCGCCGCGGTCCTGTGGTTGAGCCAGCGCCAGGAGCCGCTTCGCGCCATGTCGCCAAAAGTCTGGTGGCTGGTGCTCCCGGCACTGATGGCGGCGTTCAGCTTCTTCGCCCTGCGGCATCTGCCGCACGCGATGTTGCGGTATGCCTATTGATGCATCGGCGCAGTCGTGTCAGGCGAACAGTTCGCCCTGCAATTCATCGAGCAAGGCCTGGATCGCATCCAGGCGCTGCTGGGGATCGTCGAGTTGCAGCAGGTCGATCTTGTCCAGTTCGTTGAACGGCAGCAGATAGGCCAGTTGATTGGCCAGCGATTGCTGGCCGGTCGCTTCGGTGCCCATGTTCAGCGCTTCGACCATGGGGTGTTCGGCCAGGGCCTTGAGCAAGGCGACCAGATCGGCGTCTTCATCCTGTAGCGGTTGTTCCGGCTCGTCCTCGAGCCACTCGACCTCTGCCACGGTGAGTTGATCGGCCTGGACGCAGCTGCTGTGCACTAGGAATCGTCGTCCGCCCTGCACGCGAATACCCAGCAGGCCATTCTCTTGCTGGGAAAAATCGGTGATCAGCGCTTCACAACCTACCCGCGCATAGCCGTCCGGCGCGATTCCAACCTCCTCGCCGTCGAGGATGCAGACCACGCCGAAGCCTTCGCCCTTTTTCATGCAGCGCCCGATCATGTCCAGGTAACGCGCCTCGAATATCTGCAGATCGAGAGTGCAACCAGGGAACAGTACGGTGTTCAACGGGAACAGCGGCAAGCTCATAACCCATTCCTTAAACAGTCATCGACACCACCAGCGGCAGCAACACCGCCGTGGCCACGCCCATCAGACTCATCGCCAGTGCCGCGAAGGCACCCGACTCCTCGCTTTCCTGCAACGCCACCGACGTACCCACCGCATGGGCGGTCAGGCCCAGGGCCATGCCACGGGCCTCAGGACTGTGGACACCCAGCCGGGTCAAAATGCTCGGGCCCAAAATCGCCCCGAGCACGCCCGTGATCAACACGAACACCGCCGCCATCGCCGCCACGCCGCCGATCTGCTCGGCCACCAGCATGGCGATCGGCGAGGTCACGGACTTGGGCGCCATGGTCATCAGAATCATGTGTTCGGCGCCGAAGGCCCAGCCCAGTACCACCGCAGAACCGGTGGCGAACACCCCGCCTATCACCAGCGTAGTAAAAATCGGCCAGAACAATTGACGGATTCGCCGCAGGTTCAAATACAACGGCACCGCGAGCGCCACCGTGGCCGGACCCAGCAGAATGCTGAGAATTTCTGTGCTCTTGCGGTACTCCGCGTAACTGATGCCGCAGCCGACCAGCACAGCGATCAACAGCAGCATCGACATCAATACCGGTTGCAGGAACACCCAGCGGGTCTTTTCGAACGCCGCCAAGACCAGTTGATAAGCGCCCAGGGTAATGCCGATGCCGAACAGTGGATGATGAATCACCGAAGTCCAGGCGCCCTGCCAGTCGAACATCATTGGGCGTCCTCCGGCTCGACACTGTGACGCCGGGACAGGCGCTGCATCAGCACGCCCGTCAACGCCACGGACAGGATCAAGGACAACACCAGTGCACCGACAATCGCCCAGAAGTCGGCGGCAATCGCCCGCGCGTACACCATCACCCCCACCGCCGGCGGCACCAGCAGCAACGGCAGATAACGCAACAGGCTGCTGGCGGCCAGGTTTAACGGCTCGCTGACTTCTCCGCGGATGATCAGGTAGCCCAGCAACAGCAGCAGGCCAATGATCGGCCCCGGCAGGATTGGCAGGAACAAATGATTCAAGGCGGTGCCCAGCAATTGGAACAGCACCAGCCAGGTCAGGCCCCGTAACAACATCCGCTCTCTCCCCTGCAACACTTACTCAAAGAATGCGCCGGCATTATAAGCACGCCGGCGCTATGGTTCGGCATTCGTAAAAAGCATGGTCGATGACCTTCCCGGCGCGCCATGTTGATCTACAGTGGTTCTCGGGGGCGCAGATCCCCGTTCCAAAAAAGCAGGACAGATGAACCAAGGAGAGTCTCAATGCCCTACGTTCCCGTAACAGCGCTCAAAGATTATGTCGGCAAGGAACTTGGACGTTCCGACTGGCTGACCATCGACCAGGACCGCATCAACCTGTTCGCCGAAGCCACCGGCGACTTCCAGTTCATCCATGTCGACCCGGTCAAGGCCGCGCAGACCCCGTTCGGCAGCACCATCGCCCACGGGTTCCTGTCGCTGTCACTGATGCCCAAATTGATGGAAGACATCCTGATCCTGCCCGAGGGCGTGAAAATGGTCGTCAACTACGGGCTGGACAGCGTGCGTTTCATCCAACCGGTAAAAGTCGACTCCAAGGTCCGCCTCAAGGTCGACCTGGTGGAAGTCACCGAGAAAAAGCCCGGCCAATGGCTGCTCAAGGCCATCGCCACCCTGGAAATCGAAGGGTCGGACAAACCGGCCTACATTGCCGAGCCGCTGTCGCTCTGCTTCGTGTAAACCCCCGCGGTCGCGAAACCGCTCATGCAGTTTCGCATCGCTTCAACGCGCATAGCTGCGGCATACTCCTCGCCTGATTACTTGGATCCGGTTATGCGCGCACTTGTCCCCCTGACTCTGGCCCTATTGCTCACCGCTTGTGGCGACGGCGAATCGCTGTTGCCCCCCGATGCGCGCCTGCCCGACGGCGGGCGCTATCGCGGCGATCTGGTGGATGGGCTCTTGCAAGGCCAGGGCCGCATCGATTACCCCAACGGCAGCTGGTACGCCGGCCAATTCGACAAAGGCCAGTGGCATGGCACCGGGGAATGGCATGGCAGCAATGGCGAAGTCTATCGCGGCCAGTTCCAGCAAGGCCTGTTCCACGGCCAGGGCAGCCTGACTACACCGACCAGCAGCTACACCGGCAGCTTCAAGCTGGGCCGGCGGGACGGCGAAGGGACGCTCAAGGAAAACGGCATGACCTACCGGGGCGAGTTCAAGGCCGACCGCTACTCCGGTCTCGGACGCCTGGAGCTCGACGACGGCAGCCAATACCAGGGCCCCTTCGCCAACGGCAAGCCCAACGGCGAAGGCCAGCGCTTCGATGCCAGCGGCAACCAATTCACCGGGCACTTCGTCGACGGCCAGCTCCAGGGCAAGGGCACCTTCAACAGCGCCGATGGCGACGTTTATGTCGGCGGCTTCAGGAACAACCAACTCAACGGTCGTGGCCGCTACGAAAATGCCGATGGCGACGTCTGGATCGGTCAGTTCAAGGACGGCGCGCTGACCGGCAAGGGCGAGTTGATTGGCGCCGACGGCAGCCATTACCTCGGCCGCTTCAATGAATGGCGCTTCACCGGTGAGGGCCGCCTCAACCTGCCCGACGGCAGCTTCTACATCGGCCAGTTCGAAGGCGACAGCTACCACGGGCGCGGCACCCTGGTGCTGACCGACGGCACTGTGCAAAGCGGCACCTGGGCCAACGGCCAGCGGATACGCGACGCCGACGGCAAGCTGCTGCCGGACGTCCTGGAACTCGGCGTCCTGGCCCAAGGCCGGCTGCTGGACGATGCCCTCGCCAACATCCCGGCCTCGACCCCGGCCGTGGAACTGTACAGCTTGACCCTGGGCGGCGACGGCAAGCAAAGCGTGTTCCTGCGCGAATCCGACTACGTCGCCAACATGCTCGCCAGCCGTTTCAACGCATTTGGCCAGATCCGACTGGTGAACCACCGCGATCACCTCGGCGATCGGCCCATGGCCAGCCGTGAAAGCCTGCGCCGTGCCGCCGCTACCCTGGCCGAGCGCAGCGGCCCGGAAGACCTGATCTTCATCTACCTGACCAGCCACGGCACCAGCGAGCATGAATTGGTGCTCGATCAACCACGCATGGAACTGGCCGACCTGCCCGCCGATGAACTGGCCGTGGTCCTGGCGCCGCTGAAGAATCGCGACAAGATCGTGGTGATTTCAGCCTGTTATTCCGGCGGTTTCATCCCGGCCCTGAAAAATGAGCGCACGCTGGTCATGACCGCGTCCCGGGCCGACCGGGTGTCTTTTGGCTGTTCCGAAGAAGCCAACTTCACCTACTTCGGCGACGCCCTGTTCGCCCAGGCGCTGAACCAGACCGACGACCTGGAACAAGCCTTCAAGCTCGCCAAGGGCATCGTTGCCGAACGGGAGCAGGCGGACAACTTCGAAGCCTCGGAGCCGCAGATCTGGGCGCCCCGGACCGTATTGTCCCACTGGCAATTGCTGCGCAAACAACAGGCGCGAAAAGCATTGCAAAGTGCTGCACTGAACGACGAGGGTAAAAAGAGCAACTAAGCTGAACCGTATCAAGGGGGAAACACTATGTACTTGACGCCTCAGCATGTTTTGCTCGCCGGCGCGACCGGGTTGACCGGGGAACATCTACTGGACCGGCTGCTCAACGAGCCGACCATTACTCGGGTACTGGCGCCTTCCCGCCGGCCTCTGGCCGAGCATCCGCACTTGGAGAATCCGGTTGGGGAACCGGCCGAGGTGCTGCCAAGCTTGGCCGGCCCGGTCGATATCGCTTTCTGCTGCCTCGGCACGACGATCAAGAAAGCCGGCTCCGAACAAGCCTTCCGGGCGGTGGACCTGGATCTGGTGGTGGCCTTCGCCAAACGCGCCCGCGAACTCGGCGCGCGACACCTGATCGTGATCAGCGCCTTGAATGCCGATGCGAAGTCATCGATTTTCTACAACCGGGTCAAAGGCGAGATGGAAGAAGCCCTGAAGGCCCAGGACTGGCCGCAACTGACTATCTGCCGCCCTTCCCTGTTGTTGGGCGACCGCGTCGAACCGCGACTGGCCGAGCAACTGGCCGGGCCTTTGTCGAAGCTGATCCCAGGCAAGTACCACGGCATCGAAGCCTGCCAATTGGCCCGGGCCATGTGGCGGCTGGCGCTGGAAGAAGAGGAGGGGGTGCGGGTGGTGGAGTCGGATGAGTTGCGCAGGCTTGGCAAATGAAATGACACCTGGGACTGTGGCGAGGGGATTTATCCCCTCGCCACAGTTAGATCTTTTTAAGTCAGAATTGGTGCTACAACCCACCCGTGGCCTGAAATCCCACACCTAATGCCGTGAACAACGACAGCGGCAACAACAAGGTATCGAGCAGCGCACTGCCCGGAAGATCCACACCCGGATAACTCGGCGCCTCGGCACCAAAGCGGTCCTTGGCGCAGCAACCACCGTTCAGGGCGTAAAGATCCAGGCGCGTGCCCGCGTATACCACCGGCGCACCCGGTTTGGCGGCGTCGAGCGTGCGGGCGGTGGCGCAACCGGTCAGTTGCAGCGCCAGCAGCACGATCAGCAGCTTATTCATCACTGCTCAAATGATGCTCACCCCAGCGCGGCAACATGTCCTGGGGGATGTTCAGCAGATTGAGAATCCGCGCGACCACGAAATCGATCAAGTCGTCGATGGTTTGCGGCTGGTGATAGAAGCCCGGCGAGGCCGGCAGGATGGTCACGCCCATGTTCGACAGCTTGAGCATGTACTCAAGGTGAATGCTCGAATACGGCGCTTCCCGCGGTACGAGGATCAACTGGCGGCGCTCCTTGAGCGTGACGTCCGCGGCGCGCTCGATCAGGTTGTTGCAAGCCCCGGTGGCAATGGCCGACAGCGTCCCGGTGGAACACGGCACCACCACCATGGCCGCCGGCGCACCGGAACCCGAAGCCACCGGCGACATCCAGTCTTCCTTGCCGTACACGCGAATCTGCCCCGCCGCCGCACCGGTATATTCGGTGAGGAAGGCCTGCATCATCTGCGTCTTGGGTGGCAGGGTCACGTCAGTCTCGGTGGCCATCACCAATTGCGCGGCCTTGGAGATCAGGAAGTGCACCTCGCGGTCTTCGCGCACCAGGCAATCGAGCAAGCGCAAGCCATACTGGGCGCCGGACGCACCGGTCATTGCCAGCGTGATGCGCTCCGGGCCGCCGTCCTGCAAAAGAGTGCTCATTTCAGCGCCTCGGCGAGTTTGCCGTGCAGGCCGCCGAAGCCGCCGTTGCTCATGATCACCACGTGAGTGCCGGGCTGGGCCTGGCTTTTCACCCGCTCGATAATGCCTTCCAGGGAATCGCTGACAATCGACGGCACCGTGCACAGCGCGGCGATCGCGCCGAGGTCCCAACCGAGGTTGGCCGGTGCGTACCAGATGACCTGATCGGCATCGACCACGCTTTCCGGCAGGCCATCACGGTGCGCGCCGAGCTTCATGGAGTTGGAGCGCGGCTCGATGATGGCAATCAGCGGCGCGTCGCCGATGCGCTTGCGCAAACCGTCAAGGGTGGTGGCGATGGCCGTCGGGTGGTGAGCGAAGTCGTCATAGATGGTGATGCCGTTGACCTCGGCGACTTTCTCCATCCGCCGTTTTACGCTTTTGAAGGCGCTCAACGCGGCAACGCCCATGGAGGGCACGACGCCGACATGCCGTGCTGCCGCCAAGGTGGCCAGGGCGTTGGCGACGTTGTGTTGGCCGGTCATGTCCCACTCGACCACGCCTTGGGATTGGCCCTCGAACATCACTTCGAACTCCGAGCCGTCATCCTTGAGCAACTTCACCTGCCATTGGCCGCCCGCGCCGGTGGTCTGCACCGGGGTCCAGCAACCCATTTCGATGACGCGCTGCAGAGCAGGCTCGGTGGTCGGATGGATGACCAGGCCTTCGCTTGGAATCGTGCGGACCAAATGGTGGAATTGCCGCTCGATGGCCGGCAGATCAGGGAAGATGTCGGCGTGATCGAACTCCAGGTTGTTCAAGATCGCCGTACGCGGACGGTAGTGGACGAATTTCGAACGCTTGTCGAAGAACGCGCTGTCGTATTCATCGGCCTCGATCACGAAGAACGGCGTACCGCCCAGGCGTGCCGACACCGAGAAGTTCTGCGGCACGCCGCCAATCAAGAAGCCAGGGCTCATGCCTGCGTGCTCCAACACCCAGGCGAGCATGCTGCTGGTGGTGGTCTTGCCGTGGGTACCGGCCACGGCCAGGACCCAACGCCCCTGCAACACATGATCGGCCAGCCACTGCGGCCCGGACACGTACGGCAGGCCTTTGTTGAGCACGTATTCCACCGCCGGGTTGCCACGGGACATGGCATTGCCGATCACCACCAGGTCCGGCGCCGGGTCCAACTGCGCCGGGTCATAACCTTGGGTCAGCTCGATGCCCTGGGCTTCAAGTTGCGTGCTCATCGGCGGGTAGACGTTGGCGTCGGAACCGGTCACGTGATGGCCCAGCTCCTTGGCCAGGACCGCCATCGAACCCATGAAAGTGCCGCAAATACCGAGAATATGGATGTGCATAGTCGACCTCGTAAAACATGGCCGCAGGTTAGCGTAGGGAGGGGGAAACCGCACTCTTTCTGATCTGATCGATTGATCGTTCCTACGCTCCGCGTGGGTACGATCGTCCGTAGCTCAGCGAGCGATGGCGTGTTTGCGCAGCTTGCGGTAGAGGGTATTGCGGCTGATCCCCAGTTGCGCCGCCGTGTGGGTCATGTGCCAGCGCTGGCGCTCCAGGGCATCGAGCAATGCCAGGCGCTCGGCGTCTTCCAGCGGCCGCTCCGCCACCGTTTCAACCACTGCCACCGGACGCTGGCGAATCATCGCCGGCAAGTCCTCGATCCCAATCCGCCCGCCATCACACAACGCGGCAAGGGTCCGCAGCACATTGCGTAGTTGCCGCACGTTGCCCGGCCAATCGAATCCCAGCAGTGCCTGGCGCGCTGGTTCGTCGATGAACACGGTGTCGGCGCCACTCTCCTCGGCCAGCAGGAAATCCAGCAGTTGGGCTTTATCACTGCGCTCGCGCAACGCCGGCAACGGGATTTCCAGGCCGTTGAGCCGGTAATACAAATCCTCCCGAAAACTGCCGTCCTGGACCCGGTCGAGCAATTGCCGGTGGGTGGCGCTGATGATGCGCACGTTCACCGCCTCGGGTTCGCCGCCGATGGGCACTACCTGGCGATCTTCCAGCACCCGCAGTAAACGGGTCTGCAAGGCCAGGGGCATGTCGCCGATTTCATCGAGGAATAGCGTGCCGCCGTCGGCCTGTTGCAGCTTGCCGCGCATGCCTTCCTTGCGCGCGCCAGTGAAGCTGCCGCCGCGATAACCGAACAGCTCGCTCTCGATCAGGCTTTCCGGGATGGCCGCGCAGTTGAGGGCGACGAAATTTTTCCCGGCGCGCTGGCTGGCGTGGTGCACCGCCTTGGCGAACGCCTCCTTGCCGGAGCCGGTTTCGCCGTGGATCAACAGCGGCACGTCGCGCTCGAAGACTCGCAGCGCCTTGCGAAAATGCTCCTGTAACGCCGCGTCGCCGAGGCAGATGCCCGGCAGGCGTGCGGGTTCGACAACTTTGAGCTTCGGCGCGACCGGCGCCGGCACGCTACGAGGCTGGCCGCGCAGGACAGCGAACAGCGGCCGGCCGTCGCGAGTGCGCAACGGCCAACTTGCACTCGCCTGGGCGCTGGCCCGGCCCAGCAACTCATCCAGCGAACAATCGAAAAAGTCCTCGACGCGCTGGCCGAGCAGGCTGCCACGGATGTGTCCCAACAGGTTCAACGCGCTCTGGTTGACCGCGTTAATCCGCCCTTCGCCGTCGAACGCCAGCAAACCCTCACTGAACAGTCCCACGGACTCGGCCTGCAAGTGAAAGCGCAGCAGCCATTGATTGTCGAAGCAGCGGAGGAAATAGCAGCTCTCGATCATCTTCGCCGAGAGATTGACCAGGGCCATGGTGTGGAACTGGCTCTGGCGCGAGACGTCTGGCCGGGCCGAGGACACGTCGAGCACCGCCAGCAGTTCGCCCTGGGGATCGAACACGGGGCTGGCCGAGCAGGTCAGGCCGGTGTGACGACCGCGAAAGTGTTCTTCCTGGTGGATGGTCAGGGCCTGGCGCTCCACCAGGCAGGTGCCGATGCCGTTGGTGCCTTCGCAGGCTTCGCTCCAGTCGGCGCCAAGCCAGAGGCCGGCCCGTTCGAAAATCTTCCGTTCGCTGGGGGCGGTGACGCAATTGAGGATCACGCCCCGGGCGTCGGTCAGCAGCACCGCGTGGCCAGCGCCGGACAGTTGCTGGTGCAGGCTGGTCATTTCATTGCCGGCGATGTGCAGCACTTGTTGCAGGCGCTCGCGGCTTTCCAGCACACGGCCATGCTCCAGCACCGTCGGCGCCAGGTTCTGGGCCGGGTCGAGGTGATAGTCCTCGAGGCAGCGCAGCCAGGAACGGGCAATCGACGGATCGCTGCCAGGGCCCTGCAGATGGGCCTTGCCTTGGGTGACCGTCAGGACTTGCCGGGCATGGCGACTCAAATGGTTGCTGTGCATTTCTTATTGTTCTCCCCGAAGGACCTTTTGGACCTGCCGACACATTACCCCGTGGCGAGGGAGCTTGCTCCCGCTGGGCTGCGCAGCAACCCCAAAACCTGAGTTTGCGGTGTATCAGGCTGACCGAGTTGGCTGCCTTGGGACCGCTTCGCGGTCAGCGGGAGCAAGCTCCCTCGCCACAAAAGCGGTCCGTCCATGGCCTCGCCGTCGGAGCCAGCATCCTCCAGCCCAATCGCCTTTGCAATGCTGGCGCGACCTGCCGGTCACAGACCGTCTCGTATCTGGCACAAACTGTCACACCTTGCGTATCGCAACCGTGACACAGGCCCTCCGTTTGTCCGGCCAACTCCTCCTAAAGTCTTGATTTCCGGGCCCTGCAAGGCAATGGCCCAACCTTTGCTCTAGGCTTAAGTACCAGCGCGTTTTTGCGCGGCTCCCTAATAAGCACAAAAGCCAAGGAGAACTCATCATGCGTTACGCTCACCCCGGTACTGAAGGCGCTATCGTTTCGTTCAAGGCAAAATACGGCAACTACATCGGCGGCGAGTTCGTCGCGCCGGTCAAAGGTCAGTACTTCACCAATACGTCCCCGGTCAATGGCCAGCCGATTGCCGAATTCCCGCGTTCCACCGCCGAAGACATTGAAAAGGCCCTGGACGCCGCGCACGCCGCCGCTGATGCCTGGGGTGCCACGTCGGCCCAGGCCCGTTCGCTGATCCTGCTGAAAATCGCCGACCGCATCGAAGCGAACCTCGAAACCCTGGCGATCACCGAATCCTGGGACAACGGCAAGGCCGTGCGCGAAACCCTCAACGCCGACATCCCCCTGGCCGCCGACCACTTCCGCTACTTCGCCGGTTGCCTGCGGGCCCAGGAAGGCAGCGCCGCCGAGATCGACGGCAACACCGTGGCCTATCACATCCACGAACCGCTGGGCGTGGTCGGGCAGATCATCCCGTGGAACTTCCCGCTGCTGATGGCCGCCTGGAAACTCGCCCCGGCCCTCGCCGCCGGGAACTGCGTGGTGCTCAAGCCCGCCGAGCAAACCCCATTGGGCATCTGCGTGCTCATGGAACTGATCGGCGACCTGCTGCCGCCGGGCGTGCTGAACGTGGTGCAAGGTTTCGGCAAAGAAGCCGGCGAAGCCCTCGCCACCAGCAAGCGCATCGCCAAGATTGCCTTCACCGGTTCCACCCCGGTGGGCTCGCACATCATGAAATGCGCCGCCGAGAACATCATCCCGTCCACCGTGGAACTGGGCGGCAAGTCGCCGAACATCTTCTTCGAAGACATCATGCAGGCCGAGCCGAGCTTCATCGAAAAAGCCGCCGAAGGCCTGGTGCTGGCGTTCTTCAACCAGGGCGAAGTCTGCACCTGCCCATCCCGCGCCCTGGTGCAGGAGTCGATCTACGACGAATTCATGCAAGTGGTGATGAAAAAGATCCAGCAGATCAAGCGCGGCGACCCGCTGGACACCGACACCATGGTCGGCGCCCAGGCGTCCGAGCAGCAATTCGACAAGATCCTGTCCTACTTGGAAATCGCCAAGGGCGAAGGCGCCGAGCTGCTGACCGGCGGCAAGGTGGAAAAACTCGAGGGCAGCCTGGCGACCGGGTATTACATCCAGCCGACCCTGCTCAAGGGCACCAACAAGATGCGCGTGTTCCAGGAAGAAATCTTCGGCCCGGTGGTGAGCATCACCACCTTCAAGGACGAAGCCGAAGCCCTGGCGATCGCCAACGACACCGAGTTCGGCCTTGGCGCCGGCCTCTGGACCCGCGACATCAACCGCGCCTACCGCATGGGCCGGGCGATCAAGGCCGGTCGCGTCTGGACCAACTGCTACCACCTGTACCCGGCGCACGCCGCGTTCGGTGGCTACAAGAAGTCCGGCGTCGGGCGTGAAACCCACAAGATGATGCTCGATCACTACCAGCAGACCAAGAACCTGCTGGTGAGCTACGACATCAATCCGTTGGGGTTCTTCTAACCTGCGGGAAATTGCGCCCGGCTGATCGTTCCTACGCTCTGCGTGGGAATGCAGCCAGGGACGCTCCGCGTCCCAAAGAGCCGAACGCGGAGCGTCCGTAGAGGCATTCCCACGCGGAGCGTGGGAACGATCCAATGCAACATTGGTTTCAAGAGCAGCCCCGCTCCAACAGGGCCAAAAAACAATAAAAACAGGTAAACCCTTATGCCAAGCGATCATGCAAATCCGCAACCGGCAACGTCCTCGGTCGACTTCGAAAAAGTCGGCTCCGAATATTTCCAACAACGCGAACTGAAAAAAGGCGCGGCGGGCTGGATCCTGCTGGTGGGCCTCGGCGTGGCCTATGTCATTTCCGGTGACTACGCCGGCTGGAACTTCGGCCTGGCCCAGGGCGGCTGGGGCGGGATGTTCCTGGCCACGCTGCTGATGGCCGCGATGTACCTGTGCATGTGCTTTTCCCTCGCCGAGCTGTCCTCGATGATCCCCACCGCCGGCGGCGGCTACGGCTTTGCCCGCAGCGCATTCGGGCCCTGGGGCGGGTTTCTCACGGGCACGGCGATCCTGATCGAATACGCCATCGCCCCGGCGGCGATTGCCGTGTTCATCGGCGCCTATTGCCAGTCATTGTTCGGCATTGGCGGCTGGATGATCTACCTGGCGTTCTACATTATTTTCATCGCCATCCACATATTCGGTGTCGGCGAAGCCCTCAAGCTGATGTTCATCATCACCGCCGTCGCCGCCCTGGCGCTGGGAGTTTTCCTGGTGGCGATGGTCCCGCACTTCAACGTCGCCAACCTGCTGGATATCCCGGTCACCGAGGCCGCGGGGGCCAGTTCGTTCCTGCCGTTCGGCTACGTCGGCGTCTGGGCAGCGATCCCTTATGCGATCTGGTTTTTCCTCGCCGTGGAAGGCGTGCCCCTGGCCGCTGAAGAAACCAAGAACCCCAAGCGCGACCTGCCGCGCGGCCTGATCGGCGCCATGCTGGTGTTGGTGGCCTTCGCCCTGCTGATCCTGGTGATCGGGCCGGGCGGCGCCGGCTCGAACGCGCTGATGGCGTCGGGCAACCCGCTGGTGGAAGCCCTGGCCAAGGCCTACGGCGGCTCGACCTGGATGGGACACTTCGTCAACCTTGTCGGCCTGGCCGGTTTGATTGCCAGTTTCTTCTCGATCATCTACGCCTACTCGCGGCAGATCTTTGCCTTGTCCCGCGCTGGCTACCTGCCGCGCAAACTCTCGGAAACCAATAAAAGCAAAGCACCGGTCTTGGCGCTGGTGATTCCCGGCATCATCGGTTTCGGCCTGTCCTTGACCGGCCAGGGCGACCTGTTGATTCTGGTGGCGGTGTTCGGCGCGACCATTTCCTACGTGCTGATGATGGCCGCGCACATCACCCTGCGCATCCGTCGCCCCAAAATGGACCGGCCGTACCGCACGCCGGGCGGCATCTTCACCTCGGGCGTGGCCCTGGTGTTGGCGTGCATCGCCGTGGTGGCGGGCTTCCTGGTCGATCCCCGAGTAGTGATCGGCGCCGCGATCATCTATGGAGTGTTAATTGCTTACTTTGCCTTCTACAGTCGGCATCACTTGGTCGCAGGTACCCCCGAAGAGGAATTCGCGGCCATTCAAAAAGCCGAAGAAGCCTTGCACTAAGCCGTAACGTGCCGAAAACCACGGCGCCGCCCAGCGGCGCCGTCACGGAGAACCTGTATGGCCAGTTTTGCACACACGGTCGGCGCCCAGACCTACCGCTTCGACAGCCTCAAAGACCTGATGGCCAAGGCCAGCCCGGCGCGTTCCGGAGATTTCCTCGCCGAGATCGCCGCGCTCAACGATGGCGAGCGCGTGGCCGCGCAAATGGCTTTGGCTGACTTGCCCCTCAGCCATTTCCTGCAAGAAATGCTGATTCCTTACGAGGTCGACGAAGTCACCCGGCTGATCGTCGACACTCACGATAAAAAAGCCTTCGCCACGGTCAGCCACCTCACGGTCGGCGGTTTTCGCGACTGGCTGCTCAGCGACGCCGCCGATGAACAAAGCCTGCGGGCACTGGCGCCCGGCCTGACGCCGGAAATGGTCGCCGCTGTCTCGAAGATCATGCGCGTGCAGGACCTGGTGCTGGTGGCGCAGAAAATCCGCGTGGTCACCCAGTTCCGCGGCACCCTTGGCCTACGCGGGCGACTGTCCACCCGCCTGCAACCCAACCACCCGACCGACGAACCGGCCGGGATCGCCGCGAGCATCCTCGACGGCCTGCTGTTCGGCAACGGCGACGCCATGATCGGCATCAACCCGGCCACCGACAGCACCGCCTCGATCTGCGCGATGCTGGAAATGCTCGACGCCATCATCCAGCGCTACGACATTCCCACCCAGGGCTGCGTGCTGACCCACGTCACCACCTCCATCGAAGCGGCGAACCGCGGCGTGCCCCTGGACCTGGTGTTCCAGTCCATCGCCGGCACCGAAGCGGCCAACGCCAGCTTCGGCATCAGCCTCAACATTTTGAAGGAAGGCTACGACGCCGGGCTCAGCCTGAATCGCGGCACCCTCGGCAACAACCTGATGTATTTCGAAACCGGCCAGGGCAGCGCGCTGTCAGCCAACGCCCACCACGGCGTCGATCAACAGACCTGCGAGACGCGGGCCTACGCCGTGGCGCGACATTTCAACCCGTTCCTGGTGAACACGGTTGTAGGCTTCATCGGCCCGGAATACCTGTACAACGGCAAACAGATCATCCGCGCCGGCCTCGAAGACCACTTCTGCGGCAAGCTTTTGGGCGTGCCGATGGGTTGCGACATCTGCTACACCAACCACGCCGAAGCCGACCAGGACGACATGGACACACTGCTGACGTTGCTGGGCGTGGCCGGGATCAACTTCATCATGGGCATCCCCGGCTCCGACGACATCATGCTCAACTACCAGACCACCTCGTTCCACGACGCCCTCTACGCCCGCCAGACCCTGGGCCTGAAACCGGCGCCGGAATTCGAAACGTGGCTGGCGAACATGGGCATCTTCACCCAGGCCGATGGCCGGGTGCGGTTTGGCGACAACCTGCCGCCGGCGTTTCGTCACGCCCTCGCACATTTGGGATAAGAGACCTGTCCATGGATAAACCACCTGTCGATCCACAAAACCCTTGGCTGAACCTGCGCAACCTGACCCCGGCGCGCATCGCCCTGGGCCGCACCGGCACCAGCCTGCCGACCTCGGCGCAACTGGACTTCCAGTTCGCCCACGCCCAAGCCCGCGATGCGGTGCACCTGGCGTTCGACCATCAAGGCATCCGCGCGCAACTCACTGAGCGCGGCCGTGAAAGCCTGCTACTGCACAGTGCGGCGGCAGATCGACACAGCTATCTACAACGCCCAGACCTGGGCCGACGGCTCGACGAGGCTTCGGTGCAGATTCTGCAGGACCACGCCACAGCCCATCCCGGCGGCGTGGACCTGGCCATCGTCGTGGCTGACGGCCTGTCGGCGCTGGCGGTGCATCGCCATACCTTGCCGTTTTTGGCGCGACTGGAAGAACAGATCACGACTGAAGGCTGGTCTGTGTCGCCCATCGTTCTGGTGGAGCAAGGCCGCGTCGCCGTGGCCGATGAAGTGGCCGAACGGCTCGGTGCCAAGATGTCGGTGATCCTCATCGGCGAACGCCCCGGCCTCAGCTCCCCCGACAGCCTGGGCCTGTATTTCACTTACGCACCCAAGGTCGGCCTGAACGATGCGTATCGCAACTGCATATCCAATGTCCGGCTCGAAGGCCTGAGCTACGGCATGGCGGCCCACCGCCTGATCTACCTGATGCGCGAGGCCTGTCGTCGGCAGCTCTCGGGGGTCAATCTGAAGGACGAAGCCCAGCTTCACACTCTAGAGTCGGAAAATGGTGCCGATATGAAAGGTAATTTCCTACTGGCGCCGCCCCCAAGCTGATCCTGATTTGCAATTGCGCTTTCGATCCGCTTTCAGGCAGCATCTTGGCACGGCGGTCCGACGTTGTTGTCAGACTTGATGTCGACCTTTGCAGACGAGACCTACCATGCGGATTATCCAAGCGACGCTGGAACACCTGGACCTGCTGACCCCATTGTTCGTCAAATACCGGGAATTCTACGGCTCGCTGCCCTACCCGGACTCGTCCCGGGCGTTCCTGGAAAAACGCCTGCGCCGCAAGGAATCGGTCATCTACCTGGCCCTGCCGGATGACGACGACAGCCGATTGCTGGGGTTCTGCCAGCTCTACCCAAGCTACTCGTCGCTGTCGCTCAAGCGCGTGTGGATCCTCAACGACATCTACGTCGCCGAAGACGCCCGCCGCCAACTCGTCGCCGACAACCTGATCCGCACCGCGAAGAAAATGGCCAAGGAAACCAACGCCGTCCGCATGCGCGTCTCCACCAGCAGCAACAACGACGTCGCGCAGAAAACCTACGAATCGATCGGCTTCAAGGAAGACACCGAGTTCAAGAACTACGTGCTGCCGATCAGCGAAGGGCTTTGAGCGCTATGGCTGGGTGAACCTCTGTGGCTGAGTGAACCCCCTGTGGCTGAGTAAAACCCCTGTGGCGAGGGAGCTTGCTCCCGCTGGGCTGCGCAGCAGCCCCAACCTTCCTGCAACCCAAAAATCCAATGACACAGCACCGCCCCCTGTGGCGAGGGGATTTATCCCCGTTGGGCTGCGCAGCAGCCCCCAAAACCTAAGCACCCGGTACACTAGGCTGCCCAAGTTGGCTGCCTTGGGACCGCTTCGCGGTCCAGCGGGAGCAAGCTCCCTCGCCACAAAAGCGATCCGAGTCAGGCCTCATCCAGCCCCTCCCCCAGAAATCCCCAGCTACAAACTCACCCCGCACTTCCCCCGCCCCGCCGTATAATGCCGCTCTTCCCGGCTTGTAAGAAAAAGCTACACACGCTGTAGTCATACTCAAAGCCAGACCCACCAGCCCGCCGAGCCGGGCCGCCACCAAGGTGTTACGCATGGACTTCAACCCCCTCGACCTCATTCTGCATCTCGACGTCTATCTCGACCTGCTGGTGACCAACTACGGGACATGGGTCTACGCCATCCTGTTTCTGGTGATCTTCTGTGAAACCGGCCTGGTGGTCATGCCGTTCCTGCCGGGCGATTCGTTGCTGTTCATCGCTGGCGCCGTAGCCGCCGGTGGCGCCATGGACCCGGTCCTGCTGGGCGGCCTGTTGATGCTCGCAGCCATCCTCGGCGACAGCACCAACTACATCATCGGCCGCACCGCCGGCGAAAAACTGTTCAGCAACCCCAACTCGAAAATCTTCCGCCGCGACTACCTGCAACAAACCCACGACTTCTACGCCAAGCACGGCGGCAAAACCGTGACCCTGGCGCGCTTCCTGCCGATCATCCGCACCTTCGCCCCCTTCGTTGCCGGCGTCGGCAAAATGCCCTACCCACGCTTCTTCGGCTTCAGCGTGCTGGGCACCATCCTCTGGGTCGGCGGCCTGGTGACCCTCGGCTACTTCTTCGGCAACGTGCCCTTCATCAAGCAAAACCTGTCGCTGCTGGTGGTCGGCATCATCCTGCTGTCGCTGCTGCCGATGATCATCGGCCTGGTGCGCAGCAAAATGAGCCAGCGCGGCTCGAACGCCGAAACGCGCTGATCGCCCATGTGGTCGCTAAGCAACTGGCGTCGCCGACGCACCCTCGCCAAACACCCCATTACCGAAGAAACCTGGCAGCGGGTGCGTCATCAGTTGAGCTTTCTCGACGGCATCAGCGTTGAAGAAGACCAATGGCTAAGGGAAGCCTGCGTACTGTTCCTGCACGACAAGCACCTCACCGCCCTGCCCGGCGTCGAACTGCACCAGGAACAACGCCTGCTGCTCGCCGCCCAAGCCCAATTGCCGCTGATGCACCTCGGCGAATTGAACTGGTACCAGGGCTTCCACGAAATCGTCCTCTACCCCGACGACTTCCTCAGCCCCCAGCGCTACCGCGACGCCAGCGGCATCGAACACGAGTGGGACGGCGAACACAGCGGCGAAGCCTGGCCCCAAGGCCCGATCATCCTGGCCTGGGACGGCGTGCTCGCCAGCGGCGGCTGGGAAGGCTACAACCTGGTGATCCACGAACTGGCGCACAAACTCGACATGCTCAACGGCGACGCCAACGGCCTGCCACCGCTGCACGCCGACATGCGCGTCGGCGACTGGGCCGAGGCCATGCAACACGCCTTCGACGACCTCAACCGCCAACTTGACCAGAACCCCGACGCTGAAACCGCCATCGATCCCTACGCGGCGGAAAACCCGGCGGAGTTCTTTGCCGTCACCAGCGAATACTTCTTCAGCGCCCCGGACCTGCTGCACCAGGCCTATCCGGCAGTGTATGAACAGCTCAAAGCGTTCTACCGCCAGGACCCGTTGGCCCGGCTGCGGCAACTTCAGGCCGAAGATCCGGTCTATCAGGCGTCATACTAAGGTCTCTACGACCCTGGTAACGTGGCATCAGCGGTCGAATATGCCTATAATCGCCGCCACTTTTTGGTCAATCCGACCAGTCATTTGGTCAACTAACGGGGGCACCGCCCAATGAGCTACAGCAAGATTCCGGCTGGCAAAGACCTGCCGAACGACATCTACGTCGCGATCGAAATCCCGGCCAACCACGCCCCGATCAAATACGAAATCGACAAAGACAGCGATTGCCTGTTCGTTGACCGTTTCATGGCCACCCCCATGTTCTACCCGGCCAACTACGGTTACATCCCCAACACCCTGGCCGACGACGGCGACCCCCTCGACGTGCTGGTCGTGACCCCTTACCCGGTTGCCCCAGGCTCGGTCATCCGCGCCCGTCCAGTCGGCATCCTGAACATGACCGACGACGGCGGCGGCGATTCCAAAGTCATCGCAGTGCCACACGACAAACTGTCGCAACTGTACGTCGACGTGAAGGAATACACCGACCTGCCGCCACTGCTGATCCAGCAGATCGAGCACTTCTTCGCGAACTACAAAGATCTCGAAAAAGGCAAGTGGGTCAAGATCGAAGGCTGGGCCGGCGCAGACGCCGCCCGCGAAGCGATCACCCAGTCGGTTGCCGCCTACAAAGGCTAAGACCGAACTAAGAAAGAACCCCGGCTCGTACCGGGGTTTTTTTATGCTTTCAGGGAAGTTAATACAACCTCGTATTAGCAGCGTTTAAATGCGTT
Source organism: Pseudomonas sp. SWRI92 (assembly GCF_014268685.1). Lineage (NCBI taxonomy): Bacteria > Pseudomonadati > Pseudomonadota > Gammaproteobacteria > Pseudomonadales > Pseudomonadaceae > Pseudomonas > Pseudomonas sp. SWRI92. The sequence goes on along the minus strand of NZ_JABWQY010000024.1, from coordinate 23,184 downwards.
TAACGCGCCAGTTTCGATTCCTGCAAACGGAAAGATCATCTTATAAATTTGCACGACATGTTTATTGCCGAACGCACGGTCGTCTCTAAACTTTCCGTTTATGAAAATACTTTCCAGTGGCGATCGCTTCAGAGCCCTTCTCAAAGAAGCCAACATCCGATCCGCCGACTTCGCGAAGTTGTACGGCGTGAAATCGCAGCACGTGAACAACTGGTTCAACCGTGGCATCCCACCGGGACGCATCTACAGCATCGCCGGCCTGCTGACCGTCAGCCCGCAATGGCTCGCCACCGGCGAAGGCCCACAGACCCCGCTCGGCCTCGGCCCCGGCATCACCTATGAAGCCGCCGAAAACGACGGCGTCTACAGCGTCGCGGAACCCACGGACATCGAACTGCCTTTCTATAAGGAAGTCCCCATCGCCCCCGGCGAAAGCAAAACCCACATCACCGAAATCCCCGACCAATCCATCCGCCTCCCACGCAGCCATTTAGAATCGCTCGAAATCGACCCTAAAGACGCCATCTGCACCACCATGGTCGGCGACAGCATGGCCGAACGCATCGAAGACGGCTCCACCCTCGCCATCGACCGCGGCTTGACGCAGATCGTTGATGGTCAGATCTATGCCCTCGAACACGACGGCATGTTGCGCATCAAATACCTGCATCGAATCCCCGGTAACCGACTGCGGCTGCGTAGTCATAACAGTGCTGCGTATCCGGACGAGGTCTTCAGCGCAGAACAGATCGACGCGCAACACATCCACGTGATCGGCTGGGTGTTCTGGTGGTCAACCCTCAACAAACAGAGACCGCCGGTGTTCGACTAACCCACCCAAGAGCAGAAACCGTGGCAGGAACTGCAATAGGAGCTGTGGCAGGAGCTTTTTTGTGGCGAGGGGATTTATCCCCGCTGGGCTGCGCAGCAGCCCCCTGTTTTCCCCCTGAATCACCCCTAACCCAATGATTCCACACCACTTACCACTGGGATTCCAAAGAAAACCCGCGTATCCTCCGCCCCACATTTGCGAGCCCACGCCTCGCACCGACAAGGCAGATCACTTTCTGACCAAGTCCCACAGCCGGCCGCAAGAGCCGGATGTACGTTTTGAAGGCTGGTAAGGTTTGTCAAAAACGAGCTGAATCAGTCAACGAGAAGCCGGCCATAAGCCGGCTTTTTAATGTCTGAGTTTTAATTCCATAACCCTTGCTCCAGCCCAGACTCCCCCCCGTACCCAAGCGATCAACGCCCAGATCCCCCAAGAACCTATCGATCCTGCATCGCCTATGACATGTAGGCAGTCCGGCGGGTTAAACTCCGCTTTTTTGCCTACTCCAAGGAGTTGCTGCGTGAATACGGAAAATCATTCCCAGACGGCCGCCTTTCTCTGGTCGATTGCCGACCTGCTGCGTGGTGATTTCAAGCAATCCCAGTATGGCCGCATCATCCTACCGTTCACTTTATTGCGCCGTATGGAATGTGTGCTGGCACCGACGAAAGACGAAGTGATCAAGCAAACTTTCGCCCAAGAAGGCCGTCCAGATACCGTGCGAGAAATGATCCTGCTGCGTTCCGCAGGCCAGCAATTTTTCAATGCTTCGCCGCTGACGTTAGGAACTCTGTCGGACACCCAGACCGCCGCCGACTTAATGAGTTACGTACAGGCCTTCAGCAAGGACGCCCGCGAGATCTTCGAGCACTTCCACTTCGAAGACTTCGTTCAACAGTTATCCAGCGCCAACCTGCTCTATCAAGTGGTGCAACGATTTGCTGCTACCGATCTGAGTCCCGAGCGCATCAGCAACTTCGGTATGGGCATCATTTTCGAAGAGCTGATCCGCAAATTTGCGGAAAGCTCAAACGAAACTGCCGGGGAGCACTTCACTCCACGCGATATCGTGCATCTGACTACCTCCCTGGTGATTACCAATCAGGATCACAAACTTACGCCCAACAGCATCGTCACGATCTATGACCCGACGGCGGGCACGGGTGGATTTCTGTCTGAGGGTGATGAGTACATCCAATCCATCAGCGAAAAGGTCAGTGTGTCGTTGCACGGCCAGGAGCTCAACCCCGAGTCCTACGCCATCTGCAAAGCGGACATGCTGATCAAAGGCCAGGACGTGGCCAGCATCAAACTCGGCAACACTCTGTCCAACGACCAACTGGCCAACAAACGCTTCGACTTCATGCTCAGCAACCCACCGTTCGGCGTGGAATGGAAGAAGGTGCAGAAGCAGATCACCAACGAGCACAAGGAAAAGGGCTTCGATGGCCGCTTCGGCCCCGGCCTGCCGAGGGTATCCGACGGCTCGCTGCTGTTCCTCCTGCACCTGGTCAGCAAGATGCGTGACCCGCGCGACGGTGGCTCGCGCATCGGCATCATTCTCAATGGCTCGCCGCTCTTTACCGGCGGCGCGGGCTCGGGTGAGTCGGAGATTCGTCGCTACCTGCTACAGAACGACTTAATTGAAGCCATTGTCGCGTTGCCGACGGACATGTTCTACAACACCGGCATCGCCACCTATGTGTGGATACTCAGCAATCGCAAGACCGCTGCGCGCCAAGGCAAAGTGCAGTTGATCGATGGCAGTCAGCACTATGCCAAAATGCGCAAGTCACTGGGCAGCAAGCGCCAGTACATCACTGAGGATCAAATCAATGAACTGGTGCGCCTATATGGCAGCTTCGAGCACACCGCGCAGAGTAAGATCTTCTCCATCGACGCCTTCGGCTATCGCCGCATAACCGTCGAGCGCCCGCTGCGCCTGAACTTCCAGACCAGCGCCGAGCGAATCGGCAACGTGTTGGAAGAAAAGACTCTACAAAAACTTGACAGCACCACCCAACAGCAACTAATAGCCGCCCTGCAAACCATCGACGCCAGCGGGCTGCACCGCAACCGTGAGCAATTCAGCAAGCTGCTGAAAAAAGCTCTTACCGCGCATAACGTTAACCTCGGCGCGCCAGAGCTGAAAGCCCTGCTCAATGCCCTGAGCGAGCGCGACCCCGAGGCGGATATCTGCACCATCAAGGGCCAGCCGGAAGCGGACACCAGCCGACGCGACAACGAGAACGTGCCGTTGGGGGAGTCGGTTTACGACTATTTCCAGCGCGAAGTCATTCCCCATGTACCGGATGCCTGGATAGACGAAAGCAAAACTGATGCTCAGGATGGCGAAGTCGGCATTGTTGGCTTCGAGATTCCCTTTAACCGTCACTTCTACGTTTTCCTGCCGCCGCGTCCGTTGGCCGAAATCGACCAAGACCTGAAAGCCTGCACCGACCGCATCAAGCAGATGATCGAGGGACTGTCTACATGAGTTTTCCAGCTTATCCAGCCTATAAAACCTCTGGCGTGAAATGGCTCGGTGATATCCCTATTGACTGGGTGCTATCAAAGGTTAAATACGACTCCTATGTTAAAGCTCGAGTAGGATGGCATGGCCTTAAGTCTGACGAATTCACTGATGTAGGGCCTTATCTTGTGACGGGGAGTGACTTCAAGAATAGAACCGTCGAGTGGGCTAGCTGTTATCACTGCACAAGCGAACGATTTGAGCAGGATAAATATATACAGCTAGAGGAAGGTGATCTTCTTATCACGAAAGACGGAACCATTGGGAAACTGATTCTTGTCGAAGGCCTTCCTGGGAAAGCCACTTTGAACAGCGGAATATTTGTTATCCGGCCACTCCAGCAAAAATACTCTACACGCTTCTATTTTTGGATTATGCAGTCATCGGTGTTTCATGATTTTATTGGATTAAACAAAACCGGAAGCACTATTATCCATTTGTACCAAGAGACATTTGAAAATCTACCCTATGCTTTGCCCGCTCTTACAGAGCAAACTCACATCGCCCGTTTCCTAGACCATGAAACTACCCGTATAGACGCTCTAATCTTAGAACAGCAGCGCCTGATCGAACTGCTCAAGGAAAAACGCCAAGCCTTAATCTCCCACGCTGTCACCAAAGGCCTCGACTCGACGGTGCCGTTGAAAGACTCCGGGGGAGAGTGGCTGGGCGCAGTGCCGGCGCATTGGGTGGTGATGCAACTGTCTCGCGTCTTAGAAAAAGTTGAGCAAGGTTGGAGTCCCAACGCGTCGAATGAACCGGCAGGTCCTAATGAGTGGGGCGTAATTAAAATTAGCGCTATAAAAAATGGAGTTTTTTTCGACTCAGAAAACAAAGCCCTGCTTGAAGACACACAGCCCGAACCGGCCTTTGAGATAAAAAATGGTGATGTACTTATCACTAGGGCCAACACGCCGAATTTGGTTGGCGACGCCTGCATTGTAAGAAATGACTCAGGTTCACGCCTGATGCTATCTGATTTGGTTTATCGCCTAAGATTGCTGCCTAGCATTGACGCTAGCTTTATTTGTTATTTTCTACTCAGCCACGTTGGCCGGGCCCAGATTAAGAGCGATGCGCGCGGCTCTAGCATGTCGATGGCCAAAATATCTCAAGGCCATATAAAAGCATGGTTATTAGCTCTGCCTACTTACAGCGAGCAAGTTGAAATCTCAAAATTTATTTCGGAAAAGCTTTGTAAGCTTGATGAGTTGATAAGGGTCGGCACTGAATCACATACGCTTTTGGCTGAGCGCCGCTCCGCCTTAATCTCCGCCGCCGTCACCGGCAAAATCGACGTACGCGGCTGGCAGCCACCGGCCTGTTCTCCAACTCCCGAATTAGCACAAGAGGCCGTGTAATGGCGAACAGCAAGGAAGCGCAGTTTCAACAGGACATCATCAACGCCCTGGTCACCCAAGGCTGGCTAGTGGGCATGGCCAGCGGCTACGACCGCCGCACGGCGCTATACACAGAAGATGTGCTGGGCTACTTCAAGGACGCCTGGCCAGAGCGTTGGGACAAGTTCGCCAAGGCCAACCCGAATAACCCGAATGATGTGCTGGTACAAAAGCTGGTACGTGAGCTGGAACAGAGTGGCACCCTGGATGTGCTGCGTCATGGCTTTAAGCTGCCGGCGGTAAAAGTCGAGCTGTGCAGCTTCCAGCCCGACCACGACATGAACCCAGATACCCTCAAGCGCTATGAGTGCAACCGCCTGCGCGTGGTGCCGGAGGTGTCTTACTCCCCTCATGCGCGTGAGACCGGCAGCGGCGGGCAAAGCTACGACCCACGGCTCGATCTGGTGCTATTCGTCAACGGCATCCCCACCGCCACGCTGGAGCTGAAAAGTGAATTCAAGCAGTCGGTGGAAAACGCCAAGCGCCAGTACCGCTACGACCGCCCGGTAAAAGATCCGCTCACACGCAAGCCCGAACCACTACTGACCTTCAAACGCGGTGCGCTAGTGCACTTCGCTGTGGGCCAGAACGAGGTGGCGATGACCACCAAGCTGGCAGGTAAGGACACCTTCTTCCTACCGTTTAACCTCGGCAACGAGGAAGGCGGTGCAGGCAACCCAATGCCTGCCGACGACAGCCAATACGCCACCAGCTATCTGTGGCAACGCCTGTTGCAGCCGGATGCCTGGCTCAAGGTGCTGGGCCGCTTCCTGCATTTGGACAAGAAGACCAGCGAAGGCTTCGACGGCACGCCGGTAACCAAGGAAACAATGATCTTCCCGCGTTATCACCAGTGGGAGGTGGTCAACACACTGATTGATACAACCCGTGCCGAAGGCCCGGGAAAGCGCTACCTGATCCAACACAGCGCCGGCTCAGGCAAGTCCAACTCCATCGCCTGGACGGCGCATCAACTGGCTTCGCTGTACGACGATGCCGGTCAGCGCCTGTTTAACTCGGTGATCGTAGTCACTGACCGAACAGTGCTCGATAGCCAGCTGCAGAACACCATCTACCAGTTCGAGCATGCCCAGGGTGTAGTTAAACCAATCAGTCGCGATATCGGCAACCAGAGCAAATCCGAACAATTGGCTGAGGCGCTTGCCGAACAGACGCGCATCATCATTGTCACCATCCAGACTTTTCCTGCACTGTTCGATGCGTTAGACAAGTATCCCAAGCTGGCTAGCGGGCGCTACGCGGTAATCGCCGACGAGGCGCACTCTTCGCAGACCGGCTCCTCAGCTAGCAAGCTGAAGCAGATACTCGGTAGCGATGCACTAGACGCCGAGGAAATCAGCGCCGAAGAATTGTTGGACGCCGCCGTACAAGCGCGCCAACCGAACGAGCGCATCAGCTACTACGCTTTCACTGCGACGCCCAAACCCAAGACCCTGGAGCTGTTCGGTCGTCCGGCTGATCCTACGCTGCCGGCCAGTTCCAGTAATAGGCCGGAACCTTTCCACCTTTACTCCATGCGCCAGGCTATCGAGGAAGGTTTCATTCTCGACGTGCTGCGCAATTACACCACCTACAGCACCGCCTGGAAGATTGCCCACCCAGATGGCGAAGACGACGAGGTGGAGAGCAAGAAGGCGCGTATCAAGCTAGCTCGCTGGGTGCGCCTGCATCCATACAACATTAGTCAAAAGGTTGAAGTGATCGTCGAGCACTTCCGCGCCAATATCCGCAATTTGCTCAATGGCCAAGCCAAGGCCATGGTGGTGACCAGCAGCCGCCAGGAAGCGGTGCGTTACCAGTTAGCGGTGAGAGCTTATGTAAAGCAGATGGGCTACAACGACGTCCACCCGCTGGTGGCATTCTCTGGCAGCGTGCTACCCGATGAGGCGATCCCTGAAGAAGTGACGGAAAGCAGCAGCCTGCTCAACCCTGGCCTAAATGGCCGCGACCTGGCACTGGCGTTCGATGCCCCAGACTTCAATGTGATGATCGCGGCCAACAAGTATCAAACTGGATTCGATCAGCCCAAGCTGTGTGCCATGTACGTGGACAAGAAGCTACAAGGCGTGGACTGTGTGCAGACCCTGTCGCGGCTGAACCGCACTTTCGGCGACAGCAAGGAAACTTTCATCCTCGACTTCTTCAACGAGCCACAGGATATTCTCGACGCCTTCTTGCCGTACTACACCAAAGCCGAGCTGAGCGATATAACCGACCCACAAATCATCTATGACCTTCAGAAGAAGCTGGATGCCGAGGGAATCTACTACTGGCAGGAGGTCGAGGCGTTCGCCATGGCCTTCTTCGACCCCAAGGCTGCGGCCAGTAAGCTCAGCTATTACTGCGCGCCCGCCAAGGAGCGCTTTGCCAAGCGCTACGCCATGTCGTTGGAGTCGCGCCAGCAGGCGCTAGACTTCAAACGTACGGCCGAAGCTAACGGCGATAATAACGGACTGAAAAAAGCTGAGTTCGCGCTGAAAGACGCTGGTGAACAAATAGATCAACTCGACCTGTTCCGAAAAAATCTACAGAGCTTCGTGCGTCTATACGAATTCCTCTCGCAGATTGTGGCTTACGAGGACCGCGAACTGGAGCAGCTTTGTGTATATGCCAAGCATTTGCACCCACTGCTGCGTTTGGATCGCCTGCAACAAGACGACGTGGACGTGGGCGAGCTGCAACTGACCCATTACCGACTGAGCAAACGTGCCGAGCATCAACTGCACCTGAGCGAGGAACAAGGTAAGTACCAGTTAAAGCCTGGCAGCGATGTGGGCAGCGGTAAACCTCATGACCCGGAGAAAAAACGCTTATCGGAAATCATTGAGGCCCTCAACGAGATATTTGGCGCCGAAGTGAGTGACGACGACCAGTTGCAATTCCTTGCCGGCATCGCTCAACGCATCAGTCGTCAGGAAGATGTGATGGCGCAGGTAAATAACCACTCGATCGAACAAGTGATGCACGGCCTGTTTCCGAAGCGAGTGCTGAACACCGTACTGGACGCCATGACCGACCACGAAAAATTGTCGTTGGAAGTGTTGGACAACGAAACCAAAAGCCGGGCATTCGCCCTGGTGATTCTAAAGATGCTGAAGACGACGGCTGGCTTCGATGAGGATCCGCGGCACGGTGCCTGATGGCGCATTCATCGGAAAAACTCAATTACTAAAACGACGGGGATTTTGCGGTGCAGAAAAGCTCTGCTGCACCACTCCCCCCGGGCGACACAATGGCTTACGCTTTGACGATGCGGCCCATTTTCAGCGCGATCCCATCCCCCAACCCTGCGAATATAGACGCCGCTACCGCTTGCTCACATCCTCGGCAACAGCCACTTCGTCGTAATGCGGAAATCGTTGCTTCAGTCGCTCAATCGTCCACCGCCATTTGGGCGTAGTGGGACGACAAATCGTATTCTGGTTTCCAAACATTCCGACCTCCCGCACAGCCTGACTTACAGGCACGCTCTGCAGCCATTGAATCGGAACAAAGTAGTCGCAGCGGTCCGGATCGTCGGCAAACTCAGCGTGATAGGTGGCGCGTTTCGCAACCTCCAGTACCGGCCGCTCTTCGCCATCCTGCATGACTGTGAACTCATTTGCAGGCGTGGACGTTCCCAAAACACGCCCAACACCGACATAACCTTGCTGGGGAATATTTACCCAGACCCGATCTCCCGGAGAGAGGAGTTGCAAGGTCTTGCTGTACCACGCACCTCCGCCACCAGAAATGAAACCGAATTCCACGGCATCAGCCCATGAGCGCGAGACGGAGTCGCCGAACGAACAGTAAAACTCTCCATTCCAAGGCTCGCCGTGCCCTTCACTTGTCGATACGGCGTTCACCTGAGTCTGAACAGGATCGAGTAACCAGGAGCGACTCAGCAACTGCTGATCACCTACCTGGAAAACTTGGAAGCAAAGCACGTTGATCGGAATATCTCGCTTGCTGAGGTATTCAACGATTCGTTCGCTGCTGGCGTCCAACTCTGTGGCGACGATGATCAGTTGATGGCTTTTATTCAGATCATCATCGTCAAGCACACGACCAAAGCGCGCGAGAAAATCTGCATACAAGCTGCTCCCAGGTCGGAACCGTTGATAGATCGCCGCGATTTCGTTCTCACGCAAACTTTCAACCCAAACGGCATAGTCGAGGGCCTGAGCAACGACTTCACGGGGTGTGCGATCTCTTTTGAGTTCAATCAGAACCAGACTTCCATCAGGTGCAATGGCCAGCAGGTCAATGCGGCCGCCCATTCCGGTGGATTCTTGCCTGCCTACCAGCATCCACTCCTCAGAGAGAATGCTGGGCGAGCTGATGATCATTTCTTCCAGCAACTGCTCGCTGGCCAATCGGCTTTGGCGAAGCTTGTTCGGTACAAGGCCGACGGTCCAGACGTCCGTTTTGATAGGCAAGTTTTGAGTCCTTTGGGATTTGCGTAACCGAGCGATGAAGGGTGATTGCTACCTTGATGACCGGTCAAGACAAGGGACCGAGCCGCCCCCGAATAATGGCACAACAGAATCACAAAAAATGCTTTACTAATTTCTACAGGGGAACGCGCCATTTGCTAGATCGAACAATAATGAGGGGCTGAAGCCTGCTCAGATGCTCAGATTAGATACATAGGTCAAGGAGACCAGCATGTCAGAAGTCAAAAATATCAAGGATCAAAAGCTTCTGTACCACCTTACCTCGGCTGAAAACCTCGACGGGATATTTAGGGAAGGCCTGAAACCTCGAGCTGCTCTCACCACCTTTATTGACGTAGCCGACAGCGAGATTCTGAAAAAACGCCAAGCCCTTGAGCTTGATCGCTATGTGCCCTTCCACTGGTTTGCTGCAAATCCATTTGACGGGAGTGTGCAGTTCAACAGACCGAAAACAACATTTGTACTGATCTCGGTTTACCGATCACATGCCCAAAAAAATGGTTGGAAAGTCATTCCTCGCCACCCGCTGGCAAACGATGAGATTCAGCTACTTGAGTACGACCAGGGCTTCGAAGCCATCAACTGGGAGGTCATGAGCACCCGAGACTACCAGGACCACGACTGCAAGAGCATTTGCATGGCTGAATGCCTCTCTCCCGGCATCGTCGCTCCGAATGACTTTTCTACACTTTTTGTTCCGAATTCTGACGTCGAGGCGCTTTGCACGGAAAAAATGCGGGGGGCCGGTGTTAATGTACGCCTCACCGTGAATCCCGGAATGTTTCGTAAATGATCTACAGCAGACTGAATCCAGAGAAGGCTCTGATTTGGCGTATCGTCCATCGGGATAACCTGCCTTGGATTCTGGATAACGGTCTGCACTGTGCAAATTCGAACGTTCAGTCACCGCAGTACGTAAACATCGGCAACGTTGACTTGATCGACAAACGCCGAGCTCGGCACGTCCCCATAGCTCCGGGAGGGGTATTAGCCGACTACGTGCCCTTCTATTTCACGCCCTTCTCTGTGATGATGAAAAATATCCACTCGGGGCGGAGTGTTCAGCAGCGCAGCAATGACGAGATCGTGATTCTGGTCTCTAGCCTGTATCGCATTGAGCAGATGGGCCTTCCGTTTGTCTACACGACTGCCCATGCCTACCCTGATTGGACAGACTATTACAGCGACTTGGCGAATCTCGGCCAGATCGATTGGTCTATCATTCAACGACGCGACTTCAAACGCGATCCTGACGACCCTCAGAAGATGGAGCGGTATCAGGCCGAAGCGCTGATCCACAGTCATCTACCCATTACAGGACTCCTTGGCATCATGTGCTACACCGATGCAGTGAAAAAACGCATAGAACGGGACGTAGCCGATCGTGGCTTGACGTTGGCTGTTCATGCGCGTCCGGGATGGTATTTCCAATGATCCGTTTCACCCAAGGCAACCTTCTGGAAGCCAAAACCGAAGCCCTGGTCAACACGGTGAATACCGTGGGCGTGATGGGTAAAGGTATCGCGCTGATGTTCAAAGAGCGCTTCACGGAGAATTACCGTCTGTACTTGGCGGCCTGCAAGGCTGGCGAAGTGGAGACGGGCAAGGTTCACGTGACGGCGGTCAGCGAACTGGAGGGGCCACGCTGGATTGTGAACTTCCCGACCAAACGTCACTGGCGCTCACCTTCGCAGATGGCGTGGATAACCGAAGGTCTGCACGACCTACGTCGCTTTCTGATCGAAAACGATGTGAAGTCCGTGGCGGTTCCACCGTTAGGCGCTGGCAACGGTGGTTTGAAGTGGCCCGAGGTTCGCGAGCAGATTGTTGAAGTCTTGAGTGATCTGGATGTCGATGTGCTGGTGTTCGAGCCGTCCAACCAGTATTTGAACGTTGCTAAGCGTAACGGTGTGGAGAAGCTCACGCCTGCTCGTGCACTGATTGCTGAGTTGGTTCGTCGTTACTGGGTTCTGGGTATGGAATGCAGCCTGCTTGAGATTCAGAAGCTGGCCTGGTTCCTCGAGCGCGCCATCGAAAAGCTGCCAAACACCGAAAACCCTCTGAATCTTCAGTTCGTCGCTCATAAGTACGGGCCGTATGCCAACCGGTTGGAGCATCTGCTCAATAACCTGGACGGCAGCTATCTGCATTGTGACAAGCGCATCAGTGATGCGGGTATTAGTGACGTGATCTGGTTTGACGAAGGGCGCAAAACATTCTTGCAGACCTATATTCAAACAGAGGCCAAGGAGTACACCCAGGCCTTGGAGCGCACCGCCGAATTGATCGATGGTTTTGAGTCGCCTTTCGGTATGGAGTTGTTGGCTACGGTCGACTGGTTGCTGAGCCAGGAAGGTATTTCCCCAACTGTTCCTGCCGTTCGCGAGGCATTGAAGCTCTGGGATGGCGGCGCTGGTGCTGCGGCTCGTAAAAGCAAGTTGTTCGATGATCAGGCGCTTGATATCGCACTGAAGCGGCTTACTTCCAGTAGTTTCAGGCCGGAGGTTGCGACCTGTTAGGGGTAACGCGTGACTGGACAATTATCCAACAGGTTGTTGGACAATCTCAGCGTTCATCCTCACGATGACGTTCCGCAATTGTGCAAGTACCTCTTGCACAATTAGAGCTCATCGTTTCGGGGACTCTCGAATACAAAAAGGTCTTGCCGAGCAAGACCTTTTTTCATACCTGGGGTAAGCGCGGCCCCTTCTACCTCACCTCAACAATATCCAAAGCCCGATTCGCCAGCAGCTCACTCACCTCAATCACCTGCAAGATCCCCAACGCAAAATGCCGTCGTGAGCCCTCAAGCCCAAACGCCAAATCACTGATCATGGCATTAGCCGAAGCCAGGTTCTCACTGAGATTGGCCAGCAGACACTCCGGATCAACATCAGGCGCAATACGGAAAATAGTGTTGGGCTTGTCAGACGTTTCTTCCTTCGGCTTAGGCTTCAGGTAGTAATCCAACGCCCGGTTGGCAGCGTCATCAAGCTTATTGTTACGAGCAGACTGAGCGCGAGACACATGCTCATCTGCAGTCGGAGGGTTCGGTGTAATTTTGACCATAGCCTTAACTCTCTTTGGTGAGGCCACAACCCTCTCGCTGCTAAACGAGTGGGTGGCAGCTGTACGCGGGTTAGCAGACCGACGAGTTAAGAAATCGGCGCGCCCGAGGGCGCCCCACGCACAGCCACCATCAAATGCAGGAATGGGAATACCTGACTGATGAAGCTTGATGCGACTCAACTCGACGGGCTGCTAAACCCGATCACTGATGGGCAGTGACAGGATCAAAGCTACCGACGCGGCCAAGGACGCACAAGCCGGCGGATTCTGGCGTAGTTGTAGGCAATGGCGCAAGGCGATGTCGGTCGTGGCTGGTCTCGTGGCGTCACGATAAACAACTGGCTGAAATGTTGCGAATACACCGCTATCGCGAGCAGGCTCGCACACAGGGGGGATGTGTGGAATGCCTGTTATGGCGGTGGGTCAGTTGTTTTGATGTGGCTGGTGTTGCGCTATTGCGAACAAGGCTTGCCCGCGATGGCTGCGCCGCGGTGTAACAACTGAACCGCGTTATCGTTCATCGCGGGCAAGCCTTGCTCCCACAAGGGTTTGACTTGGTCGCGAGGTCGGGTTTACTGGCCTTTTCGTGAACAAGCCCGCTTCACAGAGGGCTGACATAACGTGTCGCTGTTTTTTGATTTCTGCGACACGTTCCCTCCTCATGTCGCTGCCGGCGACATGAGAAGAGAACGTGTCGTCAAAATTGCGTTTTAGCGACATGACAGGTAAAGCGACTCCTTCGGACTGACTCGCCCCTCACCCCAACGTATTTAAACAAACCACCTTCGGCTGGGTCATTTCCTCATACGCAAACCGCACCCCTTCCCTGCCCAAACTGCCGTATTTCGACCCGCCAAACGGCATCGCATCGAACCGGAAATCCGACGAGTCATTGATTATCACACCCCCCGCCTCGATCCGCCGCGCAGCGCTCATCGCCGTAGACAAATCATTGGTGAAAATCCCCGCATGCAACGCGTACTCAGGCTCGTTAGCCAACGCAATCGCCTCATCAAACGTCTCGAACACCTGCAACACCACCACCGGCGCAAACGCTTCGTTGCACCAAATCCGGCTGGAGTGATCGACATTTTCCAGCACCGTAGCCGCATAGCAATTGCCCTGACGCCGATGGCCGCAGAGTAACGTGGCGCCTTGTTGCAGGGCTTCGTTGACCACTTGCTCAGCGTTCTGCGCAGCTTGTTGGGTGATCATCGGCCCGATGTCGGTGTTGCCGAGCAGTGGGTTGCCGACCACCAACGCTTGGGCCTGGTTGACGAAGCGTTCGCGGAAAGCTTCGTAGATCGGTGCATGAATGAGCAGCCGTTGGGTGCCGATGCAGTTTTGCCCAGCAGCCCAGAAAGCGCCGGAGACGCAGCTTTCGACGGCGGCGTCGAGGTTGCAGTCGCCCATGACGATGACGGGGGCGTTGCCGCCGAGGTCCATGGCGAGTTTTTTCAGGCCGGCGGTGCGGGCGATTTGTTCGCCGGTGACGAAGCCGCCAGTGAAGGAGATCATGCGCACGTCGCGGGCGGCGACCAAGGCTTTGCCGAGTTCGGCGCCGCCGGTGGCGACGGTGACTACGGTTTCGGGGAGGCCGGCGGCGACGAGGTAGGAGACGAGTTTGAGGGCTGACAACGGCGCCAGTTCGGACGGTTTGAGGATGACCGCGTTGCCGCCGGCGATGGCGGGGCCGAGTTTGTGGGCGACCAGGTTGAGCGGGTCGTTGTAGGGGGTGATGGCGACGATCAGGCCGAGGGGTTCGCGGGTGAACCAGCCCTGGCGCGACTCGGCGCCTTCGTAGGCGTCGAACGGGACGATTTCGCCGGCGTTGCGCTTGGCTTCTTCGGCGGAGAGTTTGAGGGTGTTGACGCAGCGTTTGACTTCTTTTTCCGCCTGTTTGAGGGTCTTGCCGGCTTCGTCGACGATCAGCCGGGCGAAGGCTTTGGCGTCGCGTTCGATGTTGAGGGCGGCGTGTTCGAGGATGCTTGCGCGGCGATGGCGCGGCAGTGCGGCGCAGGCTTTTGCGCCGCTGCGTCCGGTCTCGAGCAGGTGTGGGACTTCTGAGGCACAGACGTCGGCGACGGTGCCGACGACGCTGCCGTCAAACGGGTTGAGGACTTCGATGTGCGGCTCGACGACCGCCAGGGCCAGGCGCGATACGTTCACTGGTTGTGCTCCTGTTTGCGGGTTGCCGATTGGTGGATGTGGATGATGTCCGACAGCAGTGCGAAGGCGGTTTCGGTGCGGCCTGCGCCCGGACCGGAGACGGTGACGGCGCCGAGCAGTTCGCTGGTGAAGGAGACGGCGTTGGTGGCGCCGCTGATGCTCGCCAGGGGGTGGTCGTTGCTGAGCAGGCGCGGTTCGACGCTGGCGCTGATGGAGCCGTCGGCCTGGCGGGTGGCGGCGCCGATGAGTTTCCAGCGGGCGTTGTCGTGGCGGGCTTTTTCGATGTCGTCGAGGCTGAGGGAGGCGATGCCGCTGCAGGTGACGTCGTTGATGGTGAGTTTGGCATCGAGCAGTTCGTTGGCGAGGATCACCACTTTCAGGCGCACGTCATGGCCTGCGACGTCTGCCGTTGGGTCGGCTTCGGCGTAGCCCAGGGCTTGGGCCTGGCTGACGGCTTCGGCGAACCCGAGGCCGCCTTCCATACAGGTGAGGACGAAGTTGGAGGTGCCGTTGAGGATGCCTTCGAAGCCGGTGATGACGCTGCCGGCCAGGGATTGTTTGGCGAGGCGGATGACGGGGGTGCCGCTCATCACCGAGCCTTCGTATTCGAAGGCGACGTTGTTGCGTTGGGCCAGGGCCTTGAGTTCGGCGCCGTGCAGGGCGATGGGGCCTTTGTTGGTGGTGACCACGTGTTTGCCGCGCTCCAGGGCCCAGCGGCAGAACGAGGTGGCGGGCTCGCCATCCACCGGATTGGTGAAGGTGGCTTCGGCGATGATGTCGGCGCCGCAGTCTTTGATCACGGCTTCGTTGAGGGCGTCGACGGTGCCGCCGGGGAGTTGCGCCATGGCGCCTTGGGTGGCGGGCAGTCGGGCGAGCGACGCGGCGTCGAGGCCGTGGCGGTTCATCACCGAACCGAGGAACAGGTCCGTCACGCCGACGATTTTAAGGGTGAAGCCGAGTTCGGTTTTCCACTGTGGATTGCGCTCGGCAATCAGCTGAGCCAAGGCCCGGTTTACACCGCCGAAGCCGACTAGCGCGAGTTTGTATTCAATCATTTTTGTTATGTCCTTGATCCGGGTGATGAGGTTTGTTGGATCAAGATTAGGGGTGTGGGGTGGGCAGTGAAATATGCCAATTTGCTCTATTTTTTGGGCGTTTTGACCAAGGGGTGGGCGAAGTGGTGGGTGTGGATTCAATCGTTCCCACGCTCCGCGTGGGCATGCAGCCCGTGACGCTCTGCGTCACTCTCTCAGAAGCGGAACGCGGAGCGTCCCTGGCGGCATTCCCACGCGGAGCGTGGGAATGATCGGCATCACCGGGCTTCAGACCACCGACGACAACACAAACGACGTCACGGTGTTCTCCACTCCCGGCAGCGCAGAGATGTCTTTCCACACCTTGTGCACCCGCTCCGGGTTCGCAGCAGCCACCCGCAGCATCAAATCAAACTCGCCGCTCATCACATCGCACTGGAGCACTTCGGGCATGGCTTGCAGGGCCTGAAGTACTTCGGCGCCGCGCATGCGGTCGTAGCGGTAGACGAAGATCACCGCGTTGATGTTCGACGACGCTTGCGTGCCCTCCCCGGTGCGTACGGTGTAGCCCTGGATGGCGCCGTCGCGTTCGAGGCGTTCGATGCGTTGGCGAACGGCGTTGCGCGAGAGGTTGACCTTGGCCGCCAGCTCGGCGTGGGCGGCGCGGGCGTTGAGGCGCAGTTCGGCGATGATGCGTTCGTCGAGGGGGTCGAGGATTCGCTTCATGGGGCCTCCGGCTACAGGGTGCCGAGCAGTTGATGGAGAGCGCCGAGGTCGTCCGGCTGGATGCGATGGATCTGCGCCGGGCCATGCGCGGACATCGAACGTTGTTGAGCCGCCACGGGGATCCCCAACTCACCGAGCAACACCGCCGATTTAATAGGCGAGATCTCGCCCAGGGTCACCATCGGCGCCACCAGACTGCGGCGGTACAAACGGGCCGCGAGCACGCCGGTGGCAGTGTGTGGATCGATGACATAACCGGTGTCGCGGTACAACGAAGTGATCTCCTCCAGCGTCTGCTCATCACTGACCGCGTACGAGTCGATGATCATCCGCGCCTGCAACCAGAACTCGTTGGCGATGCTCATTTCGCCACGGGTTTCAAAGGTGTGCATCAGCGCGCTCACGGCTTGGTCATCGTGCCCGTAGAGCTCCCAGAGAAACCGTTCCAGGTTGGAGAAGATCGACAGATCCATGGCCGGCGACAGGGTCTTGCTGGCGCGCAGTCGCGAGTAGTGGTTCTTCAAAAAGAACTGATGCAACGCGTCATTCTGGTTGGTGGCGACGATCATTTGCGTGATCGGCAAACCCATCTTCTGCGCGATGTAGCCGGCATAGACTTCGGCGAAACTCGCCGCCGGCACGCTGAAACCGATGGGCCGTTGACCGCCGCCCAGTTGCAGCACGGCGTGGAAATAAAACACCAGCTGCGCCATGACGCTGACCCAGTTGCTGGAGTTGAAACTGATCGCCTCATGCTGGCGGAACAGTTGCGTGACGAGGGTCTGGCACTCATCGAAACTGCCCTCCACGGCCACTTGATGCACCCGCGGATGGGCCGTCGCTTGCAGGTCTTGAAGCTGGTCTTGTGGTACGCCGGCCTCGGGATAAATCACCACCACGTCGGTCTCGTCGCAGTGCTTGAACGCTTCGATGGCGGCCAGGCCGGTGTCGCCATTGGTGACGCCAATCACCACGGCGCGGCGTCCGCGTTTGCGCAGAAAATATTGCACCAGCCGCGCCTGCAATTGCGCGGCGAAATCCTTCGAGGAACGGGTCGGGCCGTGGAACAATTCCAGCACCCATTCGTTGCGATCGACTTGATGCAAAGGCGCCAGGGAGCGATGGCTGAACTGGCTGCCGGCCTCCTTGAGCAGACGCTTGAAATCATCTTCCGGGATCGCCTCGCCCACGAATGGACGCATCACTCGATAGGCCAGTTCGTCATAGGACAAAGTGGACCAATTGGCGATGTCCTGGGGTTCGAATTGCGGCAATTCGATGGGGACGAACAGGCCGCCGTCCTCGGCGATGGCCGACAGCACGACTTTTTCGAAATCGACCTGCACGGCGGAATTTCGGGTACTCACATAGCGCATGGTCAACTCCGTAAACACTTCATTTGAAACGATGCGCCTGCTCCACCAACCAGGTGGAAAATTTCGCCGCGTCCGGGTGTTGCTCGGCCCCGGAACTGCGCACCAGGTAAAACGATTCGCTGGCTTCGATGCGCTGGGCGAAGGGTTCGACCAGACGCCCGTCCGCCAGCAAGTCACTGACCATCGACGACCGCGCCAAGGCAATCCCCTGCCCCAGCTCGGCCATGCGCAAGGTGCAGACCAGCGTGTCGAACTGCATGCCGGTCGAGGAATCAACCGAGTCCGCGCCGACCCTGTTCAACCAATAACCCCAACCTTCTTCGTAGCCCAGCACGTGCAACAGCGGATGTTTTGCCACGTCCGCCGGCACGTTCAGCGTGGCCATCAGGGCTGGCGAACACACCGGGAACAAGGTGTCCCAGGTCAGGCGCTGCGACACCAGGCCAGGCCATTGGCCGTGGCCCCAGCGAATTTCCATGTCATCCTCACCGTCCAGTTCCTTGACCCAGATGTTGCTGATGTAGCGGATGTCGACCTGCGGATGAGCCTGGCGAAAATCCACCAGTTTCGGCGCCAGCCAATGCACGAAAAACGCCAGGCTGCCGCGCACCTTGATCGGCCGGCGTTTGTGCTGGCCGAAGATCTCGTTGGTGCCCACCGCCAATCGCGTGATCGCGTCCTGGACCACGGGCAGGAAGGCCTGGCCTTCTTCGGTCAGGCCCAGGCCACGGGGCAAACGCTTGAACAGCGCCACGCCCAAGTGACTTTCCAGTTGGCGGATCTGCTGGCTGACCGCACCTTGGGTCAAAAACAATTCGTCGGCGGCGTGGGTGAAGTTCAGGCAGCGGGCGGACACTTCGAACGCCCGTAGCCAGTTCAACGGGGGCAACGTTTTCTGCTTCATGGTCTTACCTCGTTAACCCCCAGGCACCGGGCAGGTTGCCCGTCCCGCCGACGGCGCCTAGAACGCGTCGGACGGTTGTGCCGCAAGGGCGACCGACAAGCGTCGCTGACGGCCTTTGCGGGTAATGTAATACACGAAGTAACACCAGGCGATGAAGGGCAAGCCGAAGTACAGCGCCACCCGCTGTTCTGGGTCGAAGGCAATGCCCACGCACGCCAGGCTGCAGCAGACCAGCGCTCCCAGCGGCACCCACGGATAACCACGGACGCGGAACGTCAGGTCGCGCACATCGCCGCCGTTGGCGACGAAGTGTCGACGGAACGCTATCTGGCTTGCGGCGATGCTCATCCACACCACCACCACGGCCAGGCCGGAAATCGACACCAGCGCCAGGTAGATGGTGTCGGCGGCAAACACGCTGCTGAGCAACGAGGCCGCGCCACCGGCCATGCTGACGATGATCGCATTGAGCGGCGTGCCCATGCGGGTCAGGGACGAGAACTGCTTGGGCAGGTGGCCTTGGTCGCTGAGGGTCCAGAGCATCCGCGAGGCGGCGTACAGACCGGAGTTGGCCGCCGACAGCAAGGCGGTGATAATCACGAAGTTCATGATGTCGGCCGAATACGGAATGCCGATGTAGGTGAAGACGGTGACGAACGGGCTCTCCACCAGACCGGCCTGTTCGCGCGGCAGCAGCGTCGCCAGGACAAAAATGGTCCCGACGAAAAACACCGCCAGGCGCAGCACCGTGGTGCGGATGGCGCGGGGCACGTTGCGTTGCGGGTCCTTGGTTTCGCCGGCGGCGATGCCGATCAGTTCAGTGCCGGAGAAGGCGAAAGACACCGCCAACAGCGTCATCGCAATCGGCATGAAGCCGGTAGGAAAAAGTCCCTCACGAGTGAAGTTACTCAAGCCGATGCTGTGGGCCTGGTCGATGTTCAACAGGCCTAGAATTGCGCCACCGCCGATCAGCAGGAACACCACCACGGTCAGCACTTTGATCAGCGAAAGCCAGAACTCGGTTTCGGCGAACAGCCGCACCGAAATCACGTTGGTCAAAAACACCAAGCCCGCGAACAGTGCGCTCCAGATCCACACCGGTGTGTCGGGAAACCATCGGGTCATGAGGATGCCGGCGGCGGTGAATTCCGAACCGATCGCCACCGTCCACGTCAGCCAATACAGCCACGCCACGGTGTAGCCGGTGCCGGGGCCGAGGAAGCGCGTGGCGTAGGTGCTGAACGAACCGGTTTCCGGCATCTGCACCGCCAGTTCACCCAGGCACATCATCACCATGTAGACCATCAGCGCGCCGATGATATAGGCGATCACCGCGCCCATCGGCCCTGCCTGGTTGACGGTGTAGCCGGAGGTCAGGAACAGCCCGGTGCCGATCACGCCGCCCAAGGCGAGCATGACGATATGGCGCGTCTGCATTTCCTGCTTGAAGCCGGCCCGCGTATTGAGTTGTTGTTCTGTTATGGACATGGTTGTTCTCATGAAATGCCAGGGCGCGCATCTGCGTCTGCGCGAGGAAGACAAGCGCCGCTGAGCTTTTATTATTATTCCTATTCATGAACGCCCCGCTAACGGCCTTGTTGCGGAGTATCAACGTGCAAACTTCAGCTTGCGGTCTCGCTGTGGACTTCATGGAGTTGCGGATCAAGGGTCTTTCTGACGAAGGCGAATGCCTGTTTCAGATCGTCCACCAGATCGTCCGTGTCTTCGATGCCGACCGAGACCCGCACCAGCCCTTCGGATATGCCCAGGGCGAGGCGTTCCTCTAAAGTATTTTCGACGTGACTGGTGGTGCGGGCCGGGCCATAGATGGTTTCCACCGCGCCAAGATTGCCCGCGCAATGGGCAAACCGTAGGCGCGGCAACAGCACCTTGACCGTGTCCATGCCGCCCTTCAGGACAAAGCTGACGATGGCGCCGAAACCGGACATTTGCGCACAGGCCACGGCGTGATTCGGATGGCTCGGCAGGCCGGGATAGTTGACCGATTCCACCAAGGGTTCGGTGCAGAGGTAGTCGGCCAGGGCGCGGGCGCTGGCCTGCTGTTGGCGCATGCGCAGGGCCAGGGTCTTCATGCCACGGATGATCATGTAGGCCGAGAACGGATCGAGTGTCGCGCCGTTGATTTCCCGGTAGTGACGCACCTTGGCCATCAAGGTTTCGCTGCCGCACACCAGGCCGCCGAGCACATCGCCGTGGCCGCTGAGGAATTTGGTCGCGCTGTGGATCACCACGTCCACGCCCAACGCCAGCGGGTTTTGGTTCAGCGGCGTGGCGAAGGTATTGTCCGCCACCACCACCGCGCCGACGCGTTTTGCGGCGGCGACCAGACGGCGGATATCGAGTATTTTCAAGGTCGGGTTGGTCGGCGTTTCCAGGTACAGCACTTGGCAGCCCTTGGCGATCTCACGCTCGATTTCCTCGTGATCAAAGGTCTCGCACAAGGTCACCGCGACGCCGGTACGCGGCAGGAATTCTTCGAAGATTTTATTGGTGCCGCCGTAGCTGTCCTTGGTCGAGACCACGCGATCGCCATTGGCGAGGAAGGTGTAGAGCACGCTGCTGATCGCCGCCATGCCGCTGCTGAACGCCACGGCGGACTCAGCCATTTCCAACTCGCGAATCTTCGCTTCGACGGTCTCGACAGTCGGATTGCTCATGCGGCTATAGATGAAGCCGGGGGCCTTGCCCAGCGCGACGTCGTACCAGACGTCGATGTCGTCGTAACCGTATGCGGCGCTGACCACGATGGGGGTTTGGGTGGCGTTGTAGGGATGCCTGACTTGCTCCCCGCCCCACACCGCCCGGGTGCCCGCTCCTGCGTTGATCAGCCCTGCGCTGTCAGGTTTTTTGTTCATTGTGACTACTCGCACTGAGGGGGCGGACGTTGAGCCATCCGCCGGATCTGTGGGCCAATATAGGGAAAAGCCGTGCCGCCGAGAAACGATGTTATCGGTGCCAAAGGGGCGGTTTTTTTAATGGCTGGATGAATTAGGGATTTGCCCTACACGTACTGTCACCTTCCCTGACTTATTTCTTCAGCCAACCCCGGCACAGTCTCGCGCCCACTTCTGTGTTGCGAGATGTCTGCATGTCCAACTACGACAAAATCCTTGCCCAGGGCAACATCATTGGTTCGCTGGTAATGGCAGCCATGGACTCTGACCAGCCGGATGTCGAGGCGATGTTGCAGGACTTTCGCCACTGCCTGAACGACTACGACAGTTGGGCGGAGCGTTTCTGGACTGGTCGGGCGTTGGACATCGAACAGATGTTCAAGGTGGGCAACGAGGTGTCGCTCGCGCCAGCAAAAAATGGCGGCAAACAGGTCAGCGCCTTAGTGGCGGCCTGCCCGGCCCAAGGCCCGTTGACGCTGGTGCACATGTTCCAGGCCGCGCGTTTCGTGCCGATCGGCGACACGCCGGTGATGCTCGAACCGATCATTGGGGGCGAGCAGGGGAAGGAAGTATTTGGCGAGCCAGTCCGTCACGTTATCGGCCCCAGCGGCATCCTGGAAATCCCCAAGTGCGATCGCGGGCAGCGCTACCGCATCACCTTTTTCCCTGATGTCACGACCGATCATGTGAAGGCTCTGTACGCCTCCTACCACCTCGTGATCGCCGAACTCGAAGGTTGGCTGAAAGCCGAGTGGGACGAGTTTCAACCGCTGTGGAAAGAGTTCTCCGAAAGCGGCTTCGTGAAGCGTTTTAACGTGTTGCAAGAAGCCGAGCAGCGCGGTTTTGAAAGAGCCGTGTATGGACTGTGGGACAACGTCAAACAGATCTTTGATCTGTTGGCGGACCTGCAGGCCAACAGTGAAAAGTTGCTGGAATACCTCACCGAGGTCGAGCTTGAGCAATTGGTGGAAGCTTCATCGCAGGCGATTGCCAAGGCCCTGATGATCTTGAGTGACGAGCCTTTGCTCTTCGTCTACACCGCGGCCTTCACCAGTTGGCTGCAGATGCTGCCGCCGCAGTACGTTGCCGAAGTCATGGGCGAAATGCGCGCCTCGGTGCTGATCAACTTTCTCCTGACGGCCATTACCGGTGGCCTGGGCTTGGGTCTGCGCGTGAGTGGCAAGGCGCTGAACTTGATCCGTTCGGAACGAGCCCGGGAGTGGTTGCAGGCATCCAGCCAACGCCTGGGACAACTCGGCGGCGACAGCCTCGACAAACACGCCGATGTTCTCAAACCACTGGTGGTCAGTGGCCGAGGAACGTCGGTGGGACCGACGCCGGTCACGCCTTTACAGATCACCGCTGGGGATTCCGCGCCGCTGTCGGTCAGCAATCCGGCCCCGGTCGTGCGGGAAAAGTCCAAGGCAGCGACGCAACTGAGCAGGCACGAACACCACGACGACGCCCCCACCCAATCGAAAAACCCCAACGGCGATCCCGCCGACAGCGCCGACCAAACCCGCACCCACGGCTGCCCGGTGTCGATGGTCACCGGCGAAGAACTGCTGACCCTGGAAGACGGCACCCTCGACGGGCGTTTGCCCTTCGTCTTCACCCGCCTTTATCGCACCAGCGCCGCCGACCTGGACATTGGCCTCGGCCGTGGCTGGAGCCATGCCCTGGCCCATCGCCTGTTGATTGAAGGCGAGCAGGTCATCTGGATCGACCAGGAAAACCGCCGCACCACGTTTCCCCGACCGAGCCTG
>NZ_JABWQY010000023.1:0-62121 GCF_014268685.1 Pseudomonas sp. SWRI92 | reverse complement strand
ACCATAGAGCATTGGAACCACCTGATCCCATCCCGAACTCAGCAGTGAAACGATGCATCGCCGATGGTAGTGTGGGGTTTCCCCATGTGAGAGTAGGTCATCGTCAAGATTGAATTCCCCAAACCCCTGTCTGCCAACGCAGCCAGGGGTTTTGTCGTTTTGAGGCCGATAATCGGATTCGCTCTCCTGATTGCTCTCCTTGCCCGGCAATCCCCGAAGCCGTTGCTATGCTTTGATTGTTGGGCGTTGGCAACAAGCGCCCGCGACATGACTGGTCATGGGGATTCCAATAATGAAAAACCCTTATGCTCCTGGCTTCTGGTGCGCTACTGCTGCCTTGGTGCTGCTTTCGGCCACCTACTTTTATGGTGTGATGCTGACCCACCAGATCGACAAAGCACTCATTTTCCTCGATAGCGCGTCTGCGCTGATCGGTGTCATATCCATCGCCATCGTCGCCTGGGCTTCACTTCAAGGCCAGCGCATCAAGAAAAAACAACTTGAGCAGGGCAAGACCTTGGTGTTGATCTGGGATACCAAGGTTGCCCTACGGCGGGTCGAAACGGTATTCGATCGCTATTTCTGGGGCAGTTACTGGCAGCCGGGGCGCACGTTCCAAGAGGTCATGGGGGAACTCACCGGTACCCCGCTGGAGAAAAGCCTCGAGGCCCTGAAAATCCAATGCGTCGCCTTGGACAAGCAAGTTGCTCAAGATGACTGGCATTGGCTCAACAATGCTCGCGAACTGTGCGACGTTGCCAACGCCATGGCTCGGGAGCGCTACCAATTGGATTTTTGCGATGGGCGTGCCGATTCGTCGGGTGCGGCAGTAATCAACCGTGATTTCGAAGTGCTGGTCTACACCTGGACGGCACGGCTAAAGACGTTCGATCACCAACTCGACGAGATCGAAGTCCAATATTCGTAGACCATTTCGCAAGAACGCGCTTTTTCCCCTTTAAACATTGGGCTTGCCGGCCTGCCTGATGCTAATCTCCCCACCACTTTTACCGCGTCGAGCCACAGCCCTTGCGGGTCAAGGAAGACGACGACTTTTTCAACCATGGAATACGATCGGGTCACTCATGAATAAATCAGCAAGCGTACTTCTGGGAATCGTTGTGGTTATCGGTGCGGTCAGCGCAGGTGGCGCCTGGTATACCGGCACGAAACTCGAAGGAGTGCTGAACACCGCTATTGCCGACAGCAATAAGCAAATGCAAACCGCATTGGCCGGTTCTAATGGCACCGCTTCTATCGAACTGGTTTCCCTGGACCGTGGCACATTCAGCAGTACCGCGCATTATCGCCTGAAGGGCGAAGGCGAGATGTTTGGTGATGAGCCGGTCGAGTTGCTGTTCGTGGACAATATCGAACACGGGCCACTGCCGTTCTCGCGCCTGATTACGCTCAAATGGTTGCCCGTCATGGCTACCAGTCACACCGAACTTGAGCGCACCCCGCTGACTGAAAAATGGTTCGTGGCTGCGAAGGACAAGTCTCCCCTCAAAGGTGTTGTTAACCTGGGATACGACCAGTCCAGCAACGGTACAGTCGAGCTGCTACCCCTGGACACCAAGCTGGATGAGCAAACACAGCTCATTTTTTCCGGTCTGAAAATCGATGTGGCCGCCAGTGCCCAAGCGCAAAAGATCAAGGCCGACGGCTATATGGACAGCTTCAAGCTGACCACCGTCGCCGAAGATCAGACCCCGGTGCAAGTCGAATTCAGTGGCCTGACGATAGCCAGCAATCTGACCAAGAGCACCTACGGCTACTACATGGGTGACAACACCCTGCTGTTGAGCAGCAGCAAAACCAGTTTTGGCGAACCGAAATCGGTGCTGGGCTTGAAGAACTTCGAAATGAAGAACCACAGCAGCGAGAACGGCACCAGCGCTTCGGGGCGTGCCGACTACAAGATTGGCGAATTGTCTTTCAACGACAAGGTTATCGGTTCTGCACAGATGGCGGTCAGCCTGAAGAACCTGGACATCCCTGCCACCATGTCGCTGATGCAGGTCTACCAGTCCAAACTGCAGCCTTATGAAAGAGCGGCTGCCGAGGCGGCTGCAGCTGGCGAACCGGCTCCAGAACTGAACCTGACCGAGGCTGAAGAAGCACAGGTCAAGGCGGATCTGGAGAAGCTCCTGGCGGGTGGCCCGCAAGTCGCGCTGGAAAATCTGTCGTTCAATACCGCCAACGGTGAAAGCCGCGCGAGCCTGATCGTTGACTTGGCCAAGCCGCAATCCATGGACCTTCCGCCAGATGAGCTTGGCCGTCAGCTGCTCGCCCTGCTGGATTTCAAGGTGAAAGTATCCAAGCCGATGCTGGTGGATCTCCTGACCGTGCAGGCGCAGATGGAAGGTCAGACCGACGCCAAACTGATTGCTGACCAGGCCACCGCCACCAGCGATATGTTCAGCGCCATGGCGATAGGTACCGAGCTGGCGAAGCTTGAAGGCAACGACGTCGTCACCAACCTGCACTACGCCAACAATCAGGTCGACTTCAATGGCCAGAAAATGACAGTCGAACAATTTTCGGCATTCGTCATGAGCAAGCTGGGCGGCGGCGTCGCCGTACAGTAATCCGCCTCAGTAACACCAAGACCGGCCCGTGCCATGCGCACGGGCCTTTTTTTTGCCATCGAATAAAGCCAGCGCTGAAATCTGCATGGATTCTGAAGAATTATGGCGTTCCGGAAGATGACCCTTCACAGGATGCAAAACTAGGCACGTTAGAGCTTGGCTGGGTTCCTTTGATCCGGCCTCCTGTTTGATGGGCAAGGGGGCACTGCGACCCGGCTGGCCATGTAAGGATGCTGACGAATGCCGCTTACTGTGGGTCCTCTTATTCAATTCGGTTTGCGCCCGTTGTTTCGCGTCGCGCTGTGCAGCCAATTGTGCTGGCCGGTAGTGGCGTTTGCCGACTCCGCTTATGACCAGATGGTGCTCGACGCCAGGGCGGGCCATCACGCGCCCGCGTTGACCGTTTTGCGCCAGGTTCCGCCCGGTCAGGTCAGCACTGCGCAGGTCAGTGATCATCTGCAAATCGCCAGCTGGGCCGGTCTCGATGCCGAGGTGGTAAACGTCTACGAAACCCAGGGGCGATCTCGCGACTTGCCGGTTCAAGCGCTGACCGCTACGGCCCGGGCCTACCGCAACCTCAAACGCTGGGACTCGGCGGCTGAGTTGTATCGTCGGGCACTGGCGATCGATCCGCAGAATACTGACCTGCAACTCGGCCTGGCCCTGACCCAGGCCGACGCCGGCAAGCCTGACGAAGCCGTCAGCCGTGCCAGGGCGCTTGTTGCCGCGAAGCCTGAAGACCCGATGCGCCGATTGGCCCTTGGCTACGCCCTGGCCCGCGCCGACAACCCCCACGGAGCGTTGTTTGAATACGACCAGGCCTTCACTCGCGCCGGTGGCAACAAGCCCGAAGTCGCGCGCGAATATATCCATGCCCTGCAACGCGCCCGGTTGCCCGAGCCGGCCCTGCGCCTGGCCCGTCTTCAACCTGGGTTGATCGACCGTGGCGTGCAGCGCAGGCTCGAAGGCGATGTCGCGGCCGAGCGGGTGCGCCTGGCGGACATGGCCAGTCGCAGCGAAAAGGAGCGTTTTGTCATCGCAGATCGCGCCCTGGCCGATTACGACAAATTGCTCGCCACCTGGACTCCGGTGGCCGAGGCGCATGAGGACGTGTTGCGCTGGCGAATTGACCGCATGGGCGCCCTCAACGCCCGAGCTCGCCGGGCGGAAGTGATCACCGAATACCAGAAGCTGGTCGCTGAAGGGGTCAGTATTCCTACTTACGCCTTGCGCTGGGTTGCCTCTTCCTATCTGGAGCAGCGTGAGCCAGAAATCGCCGTTGACCTGTACCGTCGCGTGCTCACCGCGCCCGATGCCGACCCTGCGGATCGTTTCGAGGACAGCACTGCGCTTTACTACGCACTGTTGGAGAGCGAAAGATCCGAAGAAGCTCGCGCGCTCGCCGAAGACCAGGCCAAGTCCCAGCCCCCACGCGTCGAACTCAAGGGCCTGCCCATCGGCAACCCTAACGACGAGTGGATGGATGCCCAACAGTTGGCCGCCCAGGCGGGCACTTACGGTGCTGATCTGCCTTCGGCCGAAGCGCGCCTGAACGATCTTGTCTATCAAGGCCCCGGCAATATCGGTTTGCGCCTGGCCCAGGCCGATCTGTACCAGGCCCGTGAATGGCCGCGTCGTTCGGAGATGCTGCTCAAGGAAGTCGAGGCCACGACCCCGCGCAGTCGCGACCTGGAAGTCGCCCAGGCCCGTGCCGCCATGGACTTGCAAGAATGGCGGCAGATGGACGTGCTGACCGACGACGTGGTTGCCCGCTATCCGGAGAACGCTCACGTCAAACGCCTGCAACGCCAGCGCGAAGTCCACGACATGGCCGAACTGCGCATCGAAGCCTATACCGGCAAGAGTTACGGCGGCGGTAATGGCGATGCCGGCGCAGTCACCGGCAGCCGGGACTTTGGTATTGAAACGTTGCTGTACAGCCCGCCCATTGACGAGGACTGGCGCCTGTTCGGCGGTGCCGGCTACGCCACCGGCGATTTCGAAGAGGGCACAGGCCATCATCGCTGGCAGCGCCTGGGAGTGGAGCGGCGCACCCGTGACATGACCCTCGAAGCCGAAGTGTCCAACCACTCGTATGGCTCCGGTGACAAACAAGGCGCGCGCGTCGCCGTGGCCCGGGACATCAATGACCATTGGCAGTACGGCGGCAGCCTGGATTACCTCTCGGCCAACACTCCGCTTCGAGCGCTCAACAGCGGCATTCGAGCTAACGGTGGGAGCGGCTTCGTCCGCTGGCGAGCCAATGAAAGCCGTGAATGGCGACTGGATGTCAGCCCGTCCCACTTCAGCGATGGCAACAACCGCCTCGAGACATTGCTGACGGGCCGCGAAGGCATCTATAGCGCCCCGAGATTGCAAGTAGAGCTGGGCCTGGAGGTCGGTGCCAGTCGCAACAGCGGCTCCGATGAAGTGCCGTACTTCAATCCGAAGTCGGACTTCAGCGTCATGCCAACTGTCAGCGCCAACCACGTGCTGTACCGCCGTTACGAAACCACCTGGAGCCAGCAATTCCAGGCCGGTGCCGGTACCTACAGCCAGCGCGACTACAGCACCGCAGCCATGGGTTTGCTCAGCTACGGCCAGCGCGTGATCTGGAACGACGTGCTTGAGGCCGGCGCTGCACTGAGCTGGCTCAACCGCCCCTACGACGGCGATCGTGAAAGCGATCTGCGCCTGCTTGTCGATCTCACCTACCGCTTCTAGAAGAGTTTGAAAATGCCCGTCATTTCGCGATTCATCCTTCTGCTGGGAGCCTTGCTGATCAGCGCTTGTGCCCAGCAAGCCCCGGCATTCGCTCCGCCGTCGCAACGGCCGGTAGCCGCCAACGATGCTCCGTGGCCAAAAAACCACGTGCTCGGCATTGCCTATCACGATGTCGAAGACCTCGACCCCGACCAAGGCTTGGTAGCCGTGCGCACCGAGCGCCTGATCGAGCAGTTGGCATGGCTGCGGGAGAATAACTATCAGCCGGTGACGGTGGACCAGATCATCGCCGCCCGCAACGGCGGTCCGCAGCTACCGCCGCGTGCGGTGCTGCTGAGTTTCGACGATGGCTACTCAAGCTTCTACACCCGGGTCATGCCCATCCTGCGCGCCTATAACTGGCCGGCTATCCTGGCCCCGGTTGGGAGCTGGATCGATACGCCGATGAATCAGCCGGTGGACTTTGCCGGAGTGCCGCGCAAGCGTTCGGAGTTCTTGACCTGGGAGCAGATTCGCGAGGTGTCCAAATCGGGCTTGGTGGAAATCGCAGCCCACACCGATGCCAACCACAAAGGTATCCTCGCCAACCCACAAGGCAACCAGCAACCCGCCGCGACCACCCGGCGCTACGACCCGGCCACCGGTCGTTACGAGACCGAAGCCGATTTTCAGGCTCGCCTGCGCAAGGACGTGGCGGCCATTTCCGAGAAAATCCGCAAAGTCACTGGTTACAGCCCGCGCGTTTGGGTCTGGCCTTATGGGGAAGCCGACGGCACTGCATTGCAAGTGATTGGCGACCAGGGCTATCAAATGGCCCTGACCCTGGAAGACGGCCTCGACAGCCTCGATAACTTGATGAGCGGCCCACGTTTTCTGGTGGCGTCCGACCCCGATGGCGCGCACTTCGCCGAGAGCATCGCTTCCGTACAAACACTCGACCCGATGCGGGTGGTCCATGTCGACTTGGATTATGTCTACGACTCGGACCCCGTGCAGCAGGAAGCCAACGTTGGCAAATTGGTCCAGCGCGTTTACGACTTGGGCGCCAACACCGTGTTCTTGCAAGCGTTCGCCGACCCGAAAGGCGACGGTTTGGTCCACTCGCTGTACTTTCCCAACCGACACTTGCCAGTACGCGCCGACTTGTTCGACCGGGTTGCCTGGCAACTGCGGACTCGGGCCAACGTCAAGGTGTATGCCTGGATGCCGGTGCTGAGTTTTGCCCTCGACCCGAAACTGCCCCGGGTGCAGCGCTGGGATCCCGAAACCGGCAAGACGGGCGTCGCTCCGGACCAATACGTGCGCCTGTCGCCGTTCGACCCGAACGTGCGCAAGGTCATCGGTGAGATCTACGAAGACATGGCGCGGATGAGCTCGGTGGACGGCGTTCTGTACCATGACGACGCCGTGTTCTCCGACTTCGAGGACGCCGGCCCCGCCGCGATGAAAGTCTATGCCGCCAACGGTTTGCCGACCTCCGTCGCCGCCTTGCGCGATGACCCGGCGGCGATGCAGCGCTGGACCCGTTTCAAGAGTCGCTACCTGATCGACTTCACCGCAGAGCTGACCGCCAAGGTCCGGGCAATTCGAGGCCCGCAGGTTCGCACGGCGCGCAACATCTTTGCCGAACCGATGCTCAACCCGCAAAGCGAAGCCTGGTTTGCGCAGAACCTCGACGATTTCCTTGCCGCCTACGACTGGACGGCACCGATGGCCATGCCGTTGATGGAAAAACAGACCCGCGAGCAATCCGGTCCCTGGCTCGAACGACTGGTGGAAACCGTCAAGGCTCGTCCCGGCGCGCTCAAGCGCACGGTGTTCGAACTGCAGGCCCGTGACTGGCACAGCAAGCCGGTGGCCGACATCGAAGGCGAACAATTGGCCGACTGGATGGGGCGCCTCAAGCGCCAGGGCGTGACCAGTTTCGGCTACTACCCGGACAACTTCATCGAAGACCAGCCCGCCGTGAAAGCCGTACGGCCCGCGCTCTCCAACAAGTGGAATCCTTGACATGCTCGACAGACTGCTCGCCGTCCTGGTGCTGGCGATCGTCCTTGGGGTGCCCCTGGGCCTGATCTTCCTGGTCACCGGGCAATTCCTGATGGACTTCGTGTTCTTCTACCCACTGTTCATGTCCGGGCTATGGATCGCCGGCGGCCTGTATTTCTGGCTGCACTGGGAGCGTCACTGGCCTTGGAAAGACGACACCTTGCCGCCGCCTCTGGCCGGCGAGCCGCTGATCAGCATCCTGATCCCGTGCTTCAACGAAGGCGATAACGTCGCCGACACTATTCACGCGGCGCTGGGCCAGCATTACCCGAACATCGAAGTCATCGCCATCAACGACGGCTCCAAGGACAACACCGCCCAAGTGTTGGATCAATTGGCGGCTGAAGACCCACGCCTGCGGGTGCTGCACTTGGCGGAAAACCAAGGCAAGGCGGTGGCCCTGCGCATGGGCGCCATCGCCGCGCGCAGCGAATACCTGGTGTGCATCGACGGTGACGCGCTGTTGGCGCCGAACACCTGTGCTTACCTGGTGGCGCCGATGCTGGACAACGCCCGCCTCGGCGCGGTGACCGGCAACCCGCGAATCCGCACTCGCTCTACCCTGATAGGCCGGGTCCAAGTCGGCGAGTTCTCATCGATCATCGGCCTGATCAAGCGTACCCAGCGGGTCTTCGGGCGGATTTTCACCGTGTCCGGCGTGATCGTCGCGTTCCGTCGCACGGCCCTGCACCGGGTCGGCTACTGGAGCCCGGACATGATCACCGAAGACATCGACATCAGTTGGAAGCTGCAACTGGATCACTGGAGCATTTTCTACGAGCCGCGCGCGCTGTGCTGGATCCTCATGCCCGAAACCCTGCGCGGCCTGTGGCGCCAGCGCCTGCGTTGGGCCCAGGGCGGTGCCGAAGTGCTGTTCAAGAACATCCGTGGCATCTGGCAATACCGCCACCGCTACCTGTGGCCGTTGCTGTTCGAATATTGCCTGTCCACCGGTTGGGCGTTCACCTTCCTGCTGTCGGTGATCTTCTGGGGCGCCGGGAAATTCGTCGAGATGCCCGCCGCCATTGCTGTGGACCATCTCATGCCGCCGGCCTTCACCGGGCTGTTGCTGGCGGTGGTGTGCCTGATGCAGTTCGCGGTGAGCATCCTGATCGACCGCCGCTACGAGAAAGGCCTGTGGCACATCATGTTCTGGGTGGTCTGGTATCCGCTGGTGTTCTGGTTGATCAGCCTGTTCACCACGTTGGTGAGTTTTCCCAAAGTGCTGTTCGGTCAGCATCAGAAACGCGCGCGCTGGGTCAGCCCGGATCGCGGGATCAAACCGATCGATGACGAAGAAGAGGAAGTGATCCGATGAAAATTATCAGGACCCGGCAACGGCCTTTTCTGGTGGTCATCGATGTGCTTTTCACCGTACTGGCGTGGGTCGGATTGTTGTATTTGCTGGTGAATGGGCTCTGGCCTTTGTTCGACAGCCATGCCGGCCCGCGACTGGGCGGTTCGCTGTTGGATACCCTTGGGACTTTGCAGATCTACGGTTGGATTGCTTTGGTCAACGCGATCATTCTGATCACCTGGGCGCGTTACCAGCAGCGCAAGAGCCGCAGCTTCGCCCAGCGCCGGCTGCCGGCGCCGGTGGTGGACGATTTGGGCTTGAGCGCCAGCTTCAAGTTGACCAACGAGCGTCTGGACACTTTGCGCCAGCCGGGTTCCAAGATTATCCACAACAATCAGGAGGGCGACATCAGCCACGTGGTGCCGCATTTCCACCTGTTGAGTCCGGACATGCAACCTGCGCCCTTGGCGCCGCTGGAACGGCCGCTGGTAATCCATCTGCCGGCGGACCATTCCGCATAGGCACTACTCTGCATAGGGACTACGCCGAAAAATCCCGAACCAGCCGCCAAGCCTCATCCACCGGCAGCGGTTGTTTCATCCGCTGGGCCAGCGCCGCCATCGCCCGGCCTTCATCGCAGGCCACGGCAGCAGCGACGAGGCCGTCCTTGCCGAGCAATGCGATAAAAGGCGGATGCTCAGGCGTGCCTTTGAACTGCACCTCGTCCCATTCTTCGGCGTGGCCGAGGTAGTCGTAGCGTTTGCCGAAGTGGTAGGTCCAGAAGAATGGCACATCCAGGTAATGCTCTTCGCCGCCGAGCATGTTCGTCGCGGCGATGCGTGCCTGTTGCTGGGCCAGGCGCCAATGCTCGATACGCCGAGGCTGGCCGTTTAGCGCAAAGGTAGCGATGTCGCCGACGGCCCATACGCCATCGGCCGCGCGCATGCCGTCGTCGACCATCAATGAGCGATCATCCGCCCGTGGCAGCTCAGCGAACGGTTCCGTCGCGGGGCGTATGCCGACGCCGATGATGACCAGATCCGCCGCGAAGCGCTGCCCATTGTCCAGCAGCACGGCTTCAACCCTGCCCGCGCCCTCGATTCGCGCCGCCTCGCCATCGCTGTGATAGACCACGCCATTGGCCCGATGCCGGGCCAGGATCGCCTTGCCGATGCTGTCGCCGAACTGCGCCGCGAACGGCACCGGATGACGGGCCAGGACGGTGACGCTCAGCTCACGTT
Organism: Pseudomonas sp. SWRI92; assembly: GCF_014268685.1. Classification (NCBI taxonomy): domain Bacteria; kingdom Pseudomonadati; phylum Pseudomonadota; class Gammaproteobacteria; order Pseudomonadales; family Pseudomonadaceae; genus Pseudomonas; species Pseudomonas sp. SWRI92. The sequence continues at coordinate 52,219 of NZ_JABWQY010000023.1, read as the reverse complement.
TGCGCAGGGACGAGGCGACTTCCATGGCGATAAAGCTGTCGCCGATAATGACCGCCCGTTGTCCTGGCTTGGCTTGTTCGAGGATCTGCCGGCTGTCGGCCAGCGAGCGCAACACCAGGACTTGGGGCAAATCGCTGCCGGGCAGATCCGGCCTCCTGGGCTCCCCTCCGGTTGCAATCAGCACCGCGTCATAGCCCAGCAACGTGCCGTCGGCGAGGCGGACTTGGCGCGCCGCAACCTCAAGACCGACGACTTCGCCATGGCGTCGTTCGATGCGTTGCTGGGTGAAATAACTTTCATCGCGCAAGGACGGGGTTTCTTTCGCTGCCATGTCGCCGGCCAGCACGTATTTGCTCAACACCGTGCGGTCATAGCCGGCCTCGGCTTCGCGGTCGATCATCAGGATTTGGCCACCGAAACCTTTTTCCCGCAGCGCCGCCGCACAGGCGGTGCCGGCCGCTCCGGCGCCAATGATGACGAACGTGCGGGGGTCGTCGGCCGGGGGGATTTTTTCGGCCGGCAGGGGGTGATCATCGACCCAGACGTCATCGCCTCGCACCTCGACGTGATAACGCTCCAGGCTGTCGAGGGCCGGCGGTTCACACAGGGCGCCGTCTTCGGCGCGGAACGCCGCTTTGTGCCACGGGCAGATCACCCGTCCATGGCACACCGCACCCTTGGCCAGCGGCGCCCCGGCATGCGGGCACTTGCCTTGGAACGCCCGCACCTGTCCGCCAGCTCGCAGCAGCAGGATAGGCGCGTCGTTGAGAGTGACTTCGAGGCCGCGGTCTTCTCGCACATCAGCGAGGCGGGCGACTTGATGCATGGGCATGGTCGTTCTCCGACAGGCATTTCCCGTTGGAGTCGGTTGATTGGAATGAGGTTCAGCATAATTGTCACTGCAACCGGGCTGGCCCTGCGGCTATAGTTCGCAGGCCGTCCATGGCCTGAATCGCATTTAAGGTGCCCGGTATGACCCGATTGACCTCCCTTTCCTCCTGGCTCGTGGCCGTCACCCTCGTGCTGTGCGCACAAGGGGCTGTCCAGGCCGAAGAGCGTTTCACCCTGAGCATTCCCGGTGTGTCGGACGACCGCCTCTTCACCGCCGCGGCCGCCAGTGACGCCAACACCTGCGGCGGCAAGAATATTTCCCCAGCCCTGAGCTGGAACGCCGGCCCGCCTGGCACCCTCAGCTATGCAATCGTCATGCTCGACCCCGACGGCCAACGAGGGCAGGGTGTGGACCATTGGGTCCATTACGGGATCAAGGCCACCACGCGGCAGATTCCAACGGGTGCGGGCACCAAATCCACGCTGGAGGGCATGAGCGGGATAAACAGCAAGAACACCCCTGGCTATATCGGCCCGTGCCCGCCTGTCGGCGACAGTGCGCACCATTACCTGATCCAGATATTCGCCCTGGACCTTGCGCCGCAAGCCCTGCCGGCCGGCCTGACGCGCGCCCAACTGATGGAAAAACTCAAGGGCCACGTATTGCGCAACAGCAGTGTGGTGCGCCGCTACCACCGCTGACCCGAACAGCACAAAACCCCGTGATGAGCGAGCTTGCTCCCGTTGGGCTGCGAAGTCGGCCAATCGTCACGGAAGTTGGCATCACGGGCCAAAAGCGAGCACTATCGAGCCCCTGTTCACTCATGCCGGAGTATGGCGATGACGCAGAAACCGGACGGCATCGCCCGCCTCTTGAACTGCCCCACCAAGGGCGACGAGATACGCCAGGCGATTGCCCGCAGCCGCAAGGATTTCCTGCCTGATGACGAGGCCGCAGACGCCGAGCCAGGCCAACCGCTGACTCAGCCGGTGGACACGAATCCCGCTGCCTGAGCCACTGTCTTCAACTTTTTCAACGATGCCCATGACTGCCACCACTCATTTACCAGGCGCGCGATTCAGCCGATCCGACTACAAGACCTTGGGCCTGGCCGCCCTCGGCGGTGCGCTGGAAATCTACGACTTCATCATTTTCGTTTTTTTCGCCCTGACCTTGAGCCAACTGTTTTTCCCGCCGGAAATGCCCGAGTGGTTGCGCTTGCTGCAAAGCTTCGGAATTTTCGCCACCGGCTACCTGGCGCGTCCCTTGGGCGGGATTCTCATGGCGCACTTCGCCGATCGCCTGGGCCGCAAGCGCGTCTTCAGCCTGAGCATCCTCATGATGGCGTTGCCTTGCCTGCTCATCGGACTGATGCCTACCTATGCACAAATCGGCTATTTCGCCCCGTTGCTGTTGCTGGCGCTGCGCATCCTGCAAGGCGCCGCGGTGGGCGGCGAAGTACCCAGCGCCTGGGTGTTCGTCGCTGAGCATGCGCCGCTGCATCATCGCGGCTATGCCCTGGGTTTCCTCCAGGCCGGCCTGACCTTCGGCTACTTGCTGGGCGCCCTGACGGCCACGGCGCTGGCGCGGATCTACACGCCGGCGGAGATCCTCGATTACGCCTGGCGCCTGCCGTTCCTGCTGGGCGGGGTATTTGGCGTGATCGGCGTCTGGCTGCGTCGCTGGCTGAGCGAGACGCCGATCTTCATGGCGTTGCAAGCCAATCGCGAAGGCGCGCCTGAATTGCCGTTGCGCACCGTCCTGCGTGACCATCGCCACGCCTTGCTGCCCGCCGCGATCCTCACCTGCGTGCTGACCTCCGCCGTGGTGGTGTTCGTGGTCATCACCCCGACCGTGATGCAGAAAAGCTTCGGCCTGACACCTAGCCACACCTTTGCCCTGAGTAGCCTGGGTATCGTGTTCCTGAACATCGGCTGTGTCCTGGCTGGACTCATCGTCGACCGCATCGGCGCTTGGCGCACGGTCATGCTCTACAGCCTGCTGCTGCCCCTGGGCATCGCCGTGCTCTATGCCAGCCTGATCAGCGGCAGCGCCTGGCTGGGCCTGGCCTACGCCGTGGCCGGGCTGAGTTGCGGCGTGGTCGGCGCGGTGCCTTCAGTGATGGTCAGCCTGTTTCCGCCGAAGATCCGCGTGTCCGGCATTTCGTTCACCTACAACATCGCCTACGCGCTTTGGGCCAGCATGACACCGTTGGTGTTGATCGCGTTGGTGCCTTGGAGCCCTTGGGTGTGCGTGGGGTATTGCGCGGTGATGGGCGCGGTGGGCGTGGGGGCTGCGGCGTATTTTCCGGGGCGGGGAGAGCGTGTTTATGGTTCGGCGTTGGCGTCGGAGCCCTGACTACAATCCGTAAATTTTGTTGTAGGCCTTTTCTGAAGCGGTATGAGCCGACCTGATTCGAGGTAGATTCAACACACATTGTGTTTACCATGGGCGTCTCTTCTGTTGGGGAGCCTTGCATGAAAGCCAGTACAGCCATTGCTACGTTTCGTCGGTTGCGGACCCAGTCTTTGTGCCGGTTGTTGGCCTCCGATCATGGGCCGCTGACCCTGGGGAGTCGTTGAGATATGAACACGGATAACGCCAATACCTCGCAGCTCATCATCTACCAGAGTGAAGACGGGCGAACCCGGTTGGACGTGCGCTTTGTCGATGAAACCGTATGGTTGACCCAAGCCTTGATGGGAGAGTTATTCAGCACCACGCCAGAGAACGTGTTGATGCATCTGAAGAACATCTTCAGCGAGGGGGAGCTTGATCAAAACGCAACCACTAAGGATTTCTTAGTAGTTCGTCAGGAAGGTACGCGCCAGGTAAAGCGCAAGCTCAAGCACTCGAGCAAGACCCAATCTAGCCCTTGACTGCGAGAATCCAATCTGCGACAGGTGGCTGGCGTTTGCCCAGGTAGCCGAAGGGCGCGGGGCGGAGGAAACGGTGGTGGATATTGGGTTTGAGTGAGACGGAACGGCGCAAAGTAGGGCCAGACGAGTTGAGCGCTCGTTCAAACCCCGTAGAATGCTGCCGCCATTATGCCGCTACCTCTCAAGGACGAATTCAAACATGCGAGTGTTTACCCTGTTGCTTGCCCTCTGCCTTATGGCAGGCTGCGCTTCCAAGCCCGATTGTTACATTTCCCCTGCGCCGGTGGCGATCCCCGAGACCGCCACCTATTGGATCGACACGTTCAACGTTGAGGTCGTAGGCAAAAACGAACGCTTTCTGCCTGACGAAAAAGTCCGTGACCGGTTGCATACTGACCTGATCGTCCGCCTGCTCGACGGCAATCGCTATGCCTCCAGCAAGGAAACCGCTGACTACCTGCTGGACGTCAACGCCGTCTATGCGCGCCGTATTCAAGACACCCAAGGCGGCTTCATGAACAAGATCGTTGCCGACGGGACGTATCTGGCCAGTGTCGATTTCAATTATCAGGTCAAGGTGAAAAAGGCTGGCGCCGAGGTGTTGCACTTTGCCCAGGCCCGCCAAGGGCTGATGCCGGGTGGGGCGATCGGGCAACTTGAAGCCATGAGGGGCATTGCGGGCGCCCTGACGAACAGAGGCAACTCCGATGTCGAAGACTATTACACCGGCCAGTTGAGCGGATTCATCGCCGATGACCTGCGGGGCATTCCGTCCCGCTAGTGCTGACTGCTGCAACGCGTAGTAACGGGCTGGCCACTCTGGGGTGGCCGGCGCTGTCTTTTCAGTGCATCAAAAAAATATTCTGGTCGTTAACCCGAACCGCGCGTGCCCTGCGTCTGACCCTGTGAACGGATCATTCACTCACGAGGTTCAGCCCATGTCCCGTCCGCTTTCCTATATGCGTCCCGCTGCACAGGGCTTTGCTGTCACCCTGCTGGTGGCATTGGCCGGTTGTGGGTTGTCTTCGTCCCGTGAGTCGGCCAAGCCGTCCGAGCCGGTGCCCGTGGCGCCTAGCGTCGTACCGCAAGGCGAACTGCGCCAGTCGACCGTCAAGCGCATGCTCACGAAGCCCGCATCGATGCCCGCCCCTGGCGTGGCGAACGATGCCGTCGTCGGGGGTTACCGCGTCGAGCCGCGGGAGCAGTACGAAAAACTGCCGGACAATCCGATCCACAGCGTCGCCGAAACACCGGTCTCGACCTTCAGCGTTGATGTCGATACCGGCAGCTACGCCAATGTGCGACGTTTCCTCAATCAAGGCAGCCTGCCGCCCGACGGCGCCGTACGACTTGAGGAAATGGTCAATTACTTCCCTTACCACTACGCGCTGCCTGCCGATGGTTCGCCTTTTGGCGTGACCACCGAAATCGCCCCATCGCCATGGAACCCCCACACCCGTTTGCTGCGCATCGGCATCAAGGCGTCCGACCGCGCCGTGGCGGACCTGGCCCCAGCCAACCTGGTTTTTTTGGTGGACGTTTCCGGCTCCATGGATCGTCGCGAAGGCCTGCCGCTGGTCAAAAGCACCCTGAAATTGCTGGTGGACAAATTGCGCGACCAGGACCGAGTGTCTCTGGTGGTCTATGCCGGCGAATCACGTGTAGTGCTCAAGCCTACCTCGGGCCGCGAAAAGGCGAAGATCCGCAACGCCATCGATCAACTGAGCGCAGGCGGTTCCACTGCTGGCGCCTCGGGCATCGAATTGGCCTACCAAATGGCACGGGAGAGTTTTATCGACAAAGGCATCAACCGCATCCTGCTGGCCACCGATGGCGATTTCAACGTCGGCATCAGCGACTTCGACAGCCTCAAGCAGATGGCAACGGACCAGCGCAAAAGCGGCGTATCCCTCACCACGCTGGGCTTCGGTGTGGATAACTACAACGAGCATCTGATGGAGCAACTGGCCGACGCCGGCGACGGCAACTATGCCTACATCGACAACCTTCTCGAAGCGCGCAAAGTCCTTGTGGACCAGCTCAGCTCCACCCTGGCGGTGGTCGCGCGGGATGTGAAATTGCAAGTGGAATTCAACCCCGCCCAAGTCAGCGAATATCGCCTGCTGGGCTACGAAAACCGCGCGCTAAAGCGTGAGGATTTCAATAATGACAAGGTTGATGCAGGTGAGATCGGCGCCGGACATACAGTCACGGCGTTGTATGAAATTGTCGCGAGGGGTGAGAAGGGCTGGCTGGACCCGCTGCGCTATGCCAGCGTGCCCAAGTCGGACGGCACGCCAGGTGAACTGGCGATGTTGCGCGTACGCTACAAACCGGCTGAAGGCGGTAACAGTCGCTTGATCGAGCACCCCATCGCCGTCGCTCAGCAGAATGACAAGCCCAGCGATGATTTGCGTTTCGCCGCCGCCGTGGCTGCCTTCGCCCAGCAGCTCAAGGGTGATGGGCGCTACACTGGGGCGATGAGTTTCAAGGACACCGCGCGATTGGCGCGTTCGGCCCGCGGCGAAGACCCGTTCGGGCTGCGAGCGGAGTTTGTGCAGTTAGTGGAGCTTGCGCAGAGCCTCAAGCCTGCACCCTGATCAGCGAAAGGAGTTCGTCACCGACATGGCCGTTGTGCTTGATTCTCCCAGCGACGAATCGCTGCTGGCCCGTTACCGCGATGGCGACGGGGCTTCTTTCGAAGCCCTGTATGCGCGCCATCGCCTCGGGCTTTATCGTTTCCTCGTGTCCTTGAGCAACAAAGCCGAACTGGCTGAGGAAATCTTCCAGGACACTTGGCTCAGCTTGATCCGCAGCACCACCCAGCCACAAGGCCGGGCGAGTTTTCGTACATGGTTGTTCCAGATCGCCCGCAACCGCTTGATCGATCACTGGCGCAGGCATGGCGTTCATAATCCACTGCATGACAGTTATGACGAACAACTTCACGTCCAACCCGACGACAGCAGCGGCCCCGAGCAACAGTTGAGCCTGAGTCGTGATCAGGCGCGCCTGGACGCAGCGCTGCAGGCATTGCCCGAGGACCAGCGGGAAGTTTTCCTGCTGCGCCTGCACGGCGATTTGGAACTGCCACAAATTGCGGCCCTGACCGGCGTCCCGCTGGAAACGGTCAAGAGCCGCTTGCGTTACGCCCAGCAGAAATTGCATCGACTGTTGGCCGAGGAGGTACCCGCATGATCGACCGCAAACACGCGCCGAATTCCGATGACGAGATGTTGATCAAGCATTTTCGCGAACACGCCAGCGGTGAACCGCCGGCCTCCCTCGACAATTTCATCCTGGCCGCCGCCCGCCGTGAAGCCCCGACGCCTGCACCGAGCTTGTGGAAGCGCTGGCTTCAGACCTGTCAGCGGCCGCGCGGGCAAATGGCCTTCGCCACGGTCGCCGGCGTGGCGCTGATGATCGGCTTGGTGCTGCGTTCCCCAGTGCCCGAGGAGCCTCTGTCCGCGCCTGCCTCGGTGGAGTTTTCCGCCGAGCGGCAAGCGCCCGCCATGCCCGCCCCCGCGCCGATCACCCACATGGCGCCGCAAGGCGAGCTGACGCGAGCCCCGGCCATCCCAATGCAATCCTTGGCGGATACGACTGCAAAAAAAATCAGCAAACCGGCGCCGGCTGCACTGCCATCGCTTGAGCAAGGCTTGATGGAAATCCTGCGCCTGCGCCAGGCGGGGGACACCAAGGCTGCTGATGAGAAGCTGCTGGCGCTGCACAAGCGTTTTCCCAAGGAAGACTTGCCGGCGCGGTTGGAGGCGTTGCAGACGCGTTGAGTAAGATCCGTGTCCACAAAAAAGCCCCAGGTCTTGCGACCAGGGGCTTTTGAATCTGAAGATGGTGCACCAGGCGGGATTCGAACCCACGACCCCTGCCTTCGGAGGGCAGTACTCTATCCAGCTGAGCTACTGGTGCAACGCGGGCGCCATGATACTCATATGCATGGCGGGCGTCCATGCTGCTGAATCGCCTGCGTTTTTGGGCAGCTCGCCGGCCATTGACTACGCTGATCAGAAAAAACAGGCAAAACCAGCTTTTTCGTTCTTTTTTTCGAACAGCCTATTGTCCTACGACCCCATCGGCCCTAGGATTCGTTTGAGATTTCAAACGCTCTTGTCTAGGTGCTGAACCGCACGTCTGTGCTTATGTGCGATATTTCCGTGCTTCAGCCCGGTGAATGATTTCCCTGACGGCAGCCCCCGAGGCGCCTTTCTACAACTCTAATTCGCTCCGCGTGCGCGCGGTGCTGTTAAGGAAAGCCGACATGCAGCTTAAAGACACCCAGTTGTTCCGCCAGCAAGCCTTTATCGATGGCGCTTGGGTCGATGCGGACAATGGTCAGACGATCAAGGTCACCAACCCGGCGACGGGCGAAGTGCTGGGCACCGTGCCAAAAATGGGCGCTGCCGAAACCCGCCGGGCGATTGAAGCCGCCGACAAGGCACTGCCGGCTTGGCGTGCGCTGACCGCCAAGGAACGCGCCAACAAGCTGCGCCGCTGGTACGAATTGCTGATCGAAAACCAGGACGACCTCGGTCGCCTGATGACCTTGGAGCAGGGCAAGCCGCTGGCCGAGTCCAAGGGCGAAATCGTCTACGCCGCCTCGTTCATCGAGTGGTTCGCCGAAGAAGCCAAGCGCATCTACGGCGACGTGATTCCCGGCCATCAGCCCGACAAGCGCCTGATCGTGATCAAGCAGCCGATCGGCGTTACCGCTGCCATTACGCCGTGGAACTTCCCAGCTGCGATGATCACCCGTAAGGCTGGCCCAGCGCTGGCTGCCGGTTGCACGATGGTCATCAAGCCCGCTTCGCAAACCCCGTTCTCGGCCCTTGCGCTGGTGGAACTGGCGCACCGTGCCGGCATCCCGCAAGGCGTACTGAGCGTAGTCACCGGCAGCGCCGGCGACATCGGTGGCGAGCTGACCAGCAACCCGATCGTGCGCAAGCTGTCCTTCACCGGCTCGACCGAGATCGGTCGCCAGCTGATGGCCGAATGCGCCAAGGACATCAAGAAGGTTTCCCTGGAACTGGGCGGCAACGCGCCGTTCATCGTGTTCGACGACGCGGACCTGGATAAGGCCGTCGAAGGCGCGATCATCTCCAAATACCGTAACAACGGCCAGACCTGCGTCTGCGCCAACCGCCTGTACATCCAGGATTCGGTGTACGACGCGTTCGCTGAAAAACTCAAAGTGGCGGTGGCCAAGCTCAAGATTGGCAACGGTCTGGAAGACGGCACCACCACCGGTCCGTTGATCGACGAAAAAGCCGTCGCCAAGGTGCAAGAGCACATCGCCGACGCGGTCAGCAAAGGCGCGACCGTGCTGGCGGGCGGCAAGGCGATGGAAGGCAACTTCTTCGAGCCGACCATCCTCACCAACGTCCCATCGAGCGCCGCCGTGGCGAAGGAAGAAACCTTCGGCCCGCTGGCGCCGCTGTTCCGCTTCAAAGACGAAGCCGAAGTGATCGCGATGTCCAACGACACCGAGTTCGGCCTGGCCTCGTACTTCTATGCCCGCGACCTGGGCCGTGTGTTCCGTGTGGCCGAAGCCTTGGAATACGGCATGGTCGGCGTCAACACCGGGTTGATTTCCAACGAAGTCGCGCCGTTCGGCGGCATCAAGGCGTCGGGCCTGGGCCGTGAAGGCTCCAAGTACGGCATCGAGGATTACCTGGAAATCAAATACCTCTGCCTGGGTATCTGATCTGCTTCAAGCGCAAAGGGCACGAGAGCGCTGTCCCTTTGCGCGTTTCACCTGTTCTGTTTCTTGTGGCCGGAACGCTGCGGCAGTCGATCATCGCATGCTGTCGCAGTTGCCTCCCCGCCATGTATTCCTTGATCCACGCCGCCCTGAGCTGCGAATGAGGACATTTTAATGAGCAAGACCAACGCAGACCTGATGGCCCGCCGTATCGCCGCTGTTCCCCGTGGTGTCGGCCAGATTCACCCGATCTTTGCCGAGTCGGCGAAGAACGCCACGGTGACCGACGTTGAAGGTCGTGAATTCATCGATTTCGCCGGCGGTATCGCTGTGCTGAACACCGGCCACCTGCACCCGAAAATCATCGCCGCAGTGACCGCACAGCTGAACAAGCTGACCCACACCTGCTTCCAGGTCCTGGCCTACGAGCCGTACGTGGAACTGTGCGAAAAAATCAACGCCAAGGTCCCGGGTGATTTCGCCAAGAAAACCCTGCTGGTCACCACCGGTTCCGAAGCGGTGGAAAACGCCGTTAAGATCGCCCGCGCCGCCACGGGCCGTGCCGGTGTGATCGCCTTCACCGGCGCCTACCACGGCCGCACCATGATGACCCTGGGCCTGACCGGCAAAGTCGTGCCTTACTCGGCCGGCATGGGCCTGATGCCCGGTGGCATCTTCCGCGCGCTGTACCCGAATGAACTGCATGGCGTGAGCATCGACGATTCCATCGCCAGCATCGAACGCATCTTCAAGAACGACGCCGAGCCGCGTGACATCGCTGCGATCATCATCGAACCGGTCCAGGGCGAAGGCGGTTTCTATGTGGCACCGAAGGCCTTCATGCAGCGCCTGCGCGCCCTGTGCGACCAGCACGGCATCCTGCTGATCGCTGACGAAGTGCAGACCGGCGCCGGCCGTACCGGTACCTTCTTCGCCATGGAACAGATGGGCGTTGCAGCTGACCTGACCACCTTCGCCAAATCCATCGCAGGCGGCTTCCCGCTCGCCGGCGTGTGCGGCAAGGCTGAATACATGGACGCCATTGCGCCAGGTGGCCTGGGCGGCACTTACGCCGGTAGCCCGATCGCGTGCGCGGCGGCGCTGGCGGTGATGGAAGTGTTCGAAGAAGAACACTTGCTGGATCGCTGCAAAGCCGTGGGCGAACGCCTGGTGACCGGCCTCAAGGCTATCCAGAAGAAATACCCGGTCATTGGCGAAGTGCGTGCGCTGGGCGCGATGATCGCCGTGGAGCTGTTCGAAGATGGCGACAGCCACAAGCCGAACGCGGCCGCTGTTGCGCAGGTCGTGGCAAAGGCTCGCGACAAAGGCCTGATCCTGCTGTCTTGCGGTACTTACGGCAACGTCTTGCGGGTACTGGTGCCGCTGACCTCGCCGGATGAGCAGTTGGACAAAGGCTTGGCAATCATTGAAGAGTGCTTCTCCGAGCTTTGATATTTACGGGCTCTGATATTTACGAGCCCTGAGCTGTGCGCTGATCCACAAAAAACCCGCTTCGGCGGGTTTTTTCATATTCACGAGCAGATCCCCGGCGTTTTTGAGCTGTCTGGAACGGCCGCTATTGTCTAAGGTGCATGTATTGCAAGGGAGCGATGCGGCATGACTGCTGTGCATTTACCGGCTGTACCGCGGATATTGATTGCCGAGGCCGACCCGGCGTCCAGGGAGCTGATTGAGCAGGTGTTATCAAGTGTGCGCTGCGATGCCCGGGTGGACACGTGTGACGAGGGGAAGCAGGCCTTGGAGCTGCTGGCGCAAAACCCTTACGATCTGGTGATCGCCGATTGGGAACTGCCGGGTGTCGACGGCCTGAGTATCCTGCGTGGCGTACGCCAACAGCATCGTACGCCGGCGTTGCCGTTCATTCTGGTGAGTTGTCGCAACGACAGCGCCAGCGTGCGTGAAGTCTTGCCGTTGGCGCCGACGGCCTATCTGACCAAACCCTTTAACCGGGAAAACCTGACCCAGCGTTTGCAAGGGTTGCTCCTGAGCGGCGAAGACACTTCCAATACCGCGCCAATCCCGGGGCCAGGGCTGACGTTGGCCACGTTCCTGGAACATCGACGGGACTTGGCCGAAGGTGCACCGTTGATGACCGATGTGCAGGTGGCCGTCAAACGCGCCCTCAATCCCGGCGGCCTGGATCTGAAGCGGCTGGAAGAAGAAATCCGCACCGACCCGCAGATCACCGCCGTGTTGATCGCCGCAGCCAACAGCGCAGCCCAGCATCAGGGCGCCGGCCCGCTACAAACCGTGGCCCAAGCGCTGCGCCAGCTCGGCACCGGGCAGAGCATGAACCTGATTCTTGGCCTGACACTCAAGCGCTGTGCCCGACTGAGTGTCCCTTGCCTGGCCGACTATGCAGAGCGCTATTGGGAATTGTCGCTGCACACCGCCGAGTACGCTCGGACGATGGCGCGGATGCTCGATCTGGAGCAGGAACGTTGTTATTGCGCCGGCCTGCTGCATCGTCTGGGCGATCTGGCGCTGCTGCGTTGCCTGGAAGAATGGAAGCAGGCCGGTGGCGAACTGGATGAGCCGGAGGAAGTAGGGGATTCGCTCGACCAGTTCGGCGCCGGGTTCGGTTCGGCGCTGCGCGCACGCTGGCGTTTGCCATTGGAACTGCGAGAGCTGATCGCGGCGGTCTACGGCCTCGGCGGTGGGGTTTATTCCCGTGAAGCGTTGGTGATGAACATGGCCGCGCAAATGGCTCATCTACCCGCGCACGAAGGCCTTGAAGAGTTGGCCCGTGGGCGCACGGCGCGTCTGCTGAAAATCGGGCTGCCGGAGTTGATGCGGTTGCGTCGCAAGTAATATCCCCGCATAACCCGGCGCGGCACGACGTTCACTCAAGCTGCGATTATGCGGTTCTTACCCTGGCGCTTGGCTTCGTACATGGCGGCATCGGCTCGGGCGAACAGGCTATCGAGGGTTTGGTCCTCGGCGATGATGCTGGTGATGCCCTGGCTGACGGTGATGCCGAAGTTTTGGTCGCCGCAGCGGAACGCCAGGCGCTGGATTTCCCTTTGCAAGCGTTCGGCGACCTGCAAGGCCATGTCCGGGGCGCAACCTGGAAACACGGCGGCAAACTCTTCGCCGCCGATCCGTCCGAACAAGTCTCCGCGTCTAAGCACGCTCCGTCCGCTTTCGGCAATTTTCTGCAACACCGTATCGCCTTCCTGGTGACCGTAAGTGTCGTTGATCAATTTGAAATCATCGATGTCCAGCAGCAGGAACGCCATTGGCGTGCCTTGCAACCGTGCTTGCTCGAACTCGCGGTGGGCACATTCGAAGAAGTGCCGACGGTTGCTGCTCTGGGTCAGCACATCGGTGGTCGCCAGCCGCTGCAGCTCGCTTTCGAGCAACTTCTTTTCGGTGATGTCCTCGGCGATGCCCACCACAATCACCGGTTGCCCCGGGTCAGCTTGACGGTTGATGAAACACTTGTCGCTGAGCCAGCGGATCTGGCCATCGGCGGCGATGATGCGATACTCGCGGTCTTCCACGGCACCCTTGACCAATACTTCAGCGAGGCTGCGCTCGGCGTAATCCAGGTCATCCGGGTAGATTGCGTCACGCCATTCGTTGTAGTCGGCCAATACCAGGCCAGCGGGGCGGCCGAAAATCCGCTCGTAAGCGGGGCTGACGTAGAGCACCTGCCGGGTTTCCCAGTTGAACGCCCACAGCACCGCGTTGACGCTGACCAGCAAGGAACTGAACAGCTGCTCACGCTCGCTCAAGCGCGCCACTTCGCCTTGGGCGTGCATCAGCGCCATGAGTGTCTGGGCCGCTTCGGGCCAATGCGGTTGGGATGAATCCTGTAGGTTCTTGTCGACCATCGGTACCAATCTCAAAGAACGTGCATTGCTATGGATTTGCACGCGCTTGCTCCAGAGCCCGCCAGGATGGCGAAGTGCTCTTGAGATAGGGGATTACGGGCGAAGTTCCTTTGCAGGCGACGAAGGGCGGGGAGATTGGCGGCCCTGACTGTGGGGGCTGAACTTATGGCGACGGAGCTTGCTGGCGCTCCAGTGCGAAGCGCTCACAAGAAAAAGAAGGGCTGCTGCGCAGCCCAGCGGGAGCAAGCTCCCTCGCCACAGAAAGCCCTTCTTCAAATGGCGTTGCCGGGTCAGGCCGTGGCAGGTCGCAGCGAGTAGGTCTTGAGCTGATCGGCGAAGTCGCGCAGGGACTGAATGCCACTGGCCTCGGCTTCGTGGACCCACTCCTTGATCGCGGCGAGCATGTCGTGGCCGTTGCTGCTGGTCTTGACCCAGATCTGCTGCAAGGCCAGGCGTTTTTCATAGATCACTTTCAGTGCCTGGCTGTGCTCCAGCATATTCTGGATACGCACGTGGTGACGGTCGTCCAGCAAGCTGGTTTCCCGCGACAGCAGGCGTTTGGCTCGATGGAACTGGTGACGAACCGAGTGATCGACTTTCTCCAGCTCCTGCTTGACCAACGGCGCGATGACCAGCCGGCGGTACTGGGCCATGATCTGGAAACGGTTGTTGAGGATGGCCATGGCGGTATCCATGTCCAGGTGGCCCTTGCCTTCGACCCGGTGGGCAATCGGCGCTACGCGCTGGACTTTCGCCAGGCGCAGGAAACTGAAGACCTTGATCCAGGCCCAGCCCATGTCGAACTCCCATTTGCGCACCGAGAGCTTGGCCGAATTGGGGTAGGTGTGGTGGTTGTTGTGCAGCTCTTCGCCACCGATCAGGATGCCCCAAGGCACGAGGTTGGTCGCCGCGTCGCGGCATTCGAAGTTGCGATAGCCCACGGCATGACCCAGGCCATTGACCACGCCGGCAGCCCAGACCGGGATCCACATCATCTGGATGGCCCAGATGGTGATGCCGATGGTGCCGAACAGCAGGAGATCGATCACGCCCATGATGGCGACGCCCAGCAGCGGATAGCGGCTATAGAGGTTGCGCTCGATCCAGTCCTCGGGGCAGTTCTTGCCGTAGATGCGCAGGGTTTCCGGATTTTCCGCCTCGGCGCGATACAACTCGGCGCCTTTGCGCAACACGGTAGACAAACCCTTGATGACCGGACTGTGAGGGTCATCCTCGGTTTCGCATTTGGCGTGATGCTTGCGGTGGATGGCAGTCCACTCGCGAGTATTCTGCGCCGTGGTCAGCCACAGCCAGAAGCGGAAGAAATGCTTGAGGCCGGCGTTGAGTTCCAGGGAACGGTGAGCCGAATAACGGTGCAGGTAGACCGTGACGCTGATGATCGTGACGTGGGTCATCAGCAGGGTGACTGCCACCAGCGACCAGGCCGACAAGCCAAGAAAACCTTCGTACCACATAGGCTGTTGGGCCCTCGATAAAGATAGAAACTGCCGTTGCATTATCACCACCCTCAGCGATAAAACCAGTCGGCCTTTCAGATAAGAGTGGCAGGATGTTTCTTACTCTATAATCCCCGCACATTACAGGGACATGGACGACCGCATGACTGTTTATCACCGCACTGCCATGCGTGGGGCATTGCTTTACCTCGTGCTATCAGTCGCCTGGTTGCAGCTGGTTGGTTATTTATTGAACAGTATCTTCGATCATTCAACCGACCGGCTTCGCTGGCAACTGATCAACGGTTATGCCTGGGTGCTGGTCAGCGCCGGGTTGATTTTCCTGGCGCGGGTGCGCGGCTCGCGTTTGTT
Organism: Pseudomonas sp. SWRI92; assembly: GCF_014268685.1. Lineage (NCBI taxonomy): Bacteria > Pseudomonadati > Pseudomonadota > Gammaproteobacteria > Pseudomonadales > Pseudomonadaceae > Pseudomonas > Pseudomonas sp. SWRI92. Next base: position 37,106 of record NZ_JABWQY010000023.1, on the reverse strand, counting down.
CGCCAAAGGCGAACGCAGCGCTGATCGCGAGCGATTACGCCAGGCTGCCGCAGTGTTCGATTGCACGCGAGAGGGCGTGTTGGTGACGGATCGACATGGCTTGATCGTCCATGTCAACCGGGCATTCATGGCTATCACCGGGTATGGTCGGGAGGAGGTGCTGGGCCGGCGACCCAATCTGTTCAAGTCCGGTCGTCATGGCCCGGCTTTCTACCAGGACATGTTCGCTTCCCTGTCCAGCCGTGGCGAATGGAGCGGTGAGATCTGGAACCGACGCAAAAGTGGCGAGATCTACCCGCAATGGCAAACCATTCGCGCCGTTGCCGACGAACAAGGCCAAGTCAGCCACTACGTCGCGGTCTTTTCCGACATCAGCGCAATCAAGGACTCGGAGCATGAGCTGGCGCACCTGGCCCATCACGATCCGTTGACTGGCCTGCCCAATCGCCTGCTGTTTTCCGATCGTACGGAGCAGGCCGTTACATCAGCGCAGCTACACAAGCGTGGTTGTGCGCTGTTGCTGCTGGACCTGGATCATTTCAAGAACATCAACGACAGCCTCGGGCACAACGTGGGTGACGAGTTGCTCAAAGGCGTGGCCAAGCGTTTTCTTGGGTTGTTTGCGCCGGGCGTTACCTTGGCCCGGTTGGGCGGTGACGAATTCGCGGTGCTGGTGGAGAACTGCTCGCAACCCGGTCAGGCGGCGGCCTTGGCCCGGCGTATTCTCGATGCGCTGAAAGAGCCGCTGCAACTCGGCAACCAGTCGCTGTTTATCAACGCGAGCATCGGCATCAGCCTGTTTCCCGGCGATGCCCTCAGCGCCGGGCAATTGCTGCGTAACGCTGATTCGGCACTGTTCAAGGCCAAGAGCAGCGGACGTGACGGTTATGCCTTGTACACCGAAGAGCTCACCGCCCATGCCCAGCAACGGGTGGAGATCGCCTCCGAACTGCGCCGTGCATTGGAGCGGCAGGAATTGCGGGTTCATTACCAACCGGTGCACGACCTGGGCACCAGCCGTCTGGTCGGTGTCGAGGCGCTGGTGCGCTGGGAGCATCCCACGCGCGGGCTGGTTTCGCCGGCAGAGTTCATACCCATTGCCGAGCGCACGGGGTTGATCGCCCAGATCGACGCCTGGGTCATGGACCAGGCCTGCCGGCAGATGTGTCGGTGGCAGCAGGCCGGCGTGGTCCTGTCGTTCGTCGCGGTCAATGTCTCCAGCCGCTTGTTCGCCCGTCGGGAATTGTACGAGCAGGTCGCCCGCGTACTGCATGACACGGGCTTGGATCCGGCTTTTCTGGAATTGGAAGTGACCGAAAGCGCGGTCATGGAGGATCCCGAAGTGGCGCTGGAACAGATGCACCGCCTGCGTGAGCTGGGCGTGCGGCTGGCCATCGATGATTTCGGCACGGGTTATTCGTCGCTGCTGCGGCTCAAGCGCTTGCCGGTGCAGAAGCTGAAGATCGACCAGGGTTTTGTCGCCGGCTTGCCGTGGGATGAGGATGATGCGGCGATCGTCCGGGTGATTATTGCGCTGGCCCGCAGCATGGGCATGCAGGTGCACGCTGAAGGCATTGAGCAGCGTGAGCAGGCGGCGTTTTTGCTGGGCCAAGCCTGTGAGTTGGGGCAGGGGTACTGGTTTGGTCGGCCGGTGGCGGCGCAGCATTTGGACTGGGATCGGGCGCCGGTTATTGCTTGATTGTCAGTGGGATTGATGTTGGCCTTGAACGATCCCTTAGTCACCGCAAAGCGGGCGGGTACATATCCGTTGCTGCGGTAACGGCTGCTTAGGGTTCCGCCCTTACGGCGGGTCACTTTTTTCAGACGCCAAAAAAGTAACCAAAAAGGCTTTGCCCCACCACTCGGCACCTCGCCTAGGCTCGGTGTGCCCAAACGCAGGCCTTGCTCCGTGGGCCCGCTGCGAAGGGCCATCCATGGCCCAGCGCAGCTATCCCGGCATCCATGCCGGGATGCCCACTACGCAAGACCTGCGTTTGGCCAGCGTGGTTAACGGGGCGCCGAGATCAACGTCCGCCGCGAGGCGGCCTTAGAGCCGACCTGGTTCTTAATGGGACCGCGTATCTTCTTTGGGAGCGGGCCTGCTCGCGCCGGCTCAGCTTGCCCCAATGTATGCGTTATCCCTTGGCGCTGTGCGCCGCCATCTCCTTCGTTTCCAAATGATCCAACGCTCGCTCAACCAGCAACTTAACCCCATCGGCCATGCGGCTGATTGCCAGCGCTACGCAGCGGCGTGATTCGTCGATGTCGTCGGCCAGGTCGGCGGCGATGGTGCTGATGGAGAGCAGGTCTTCGGAGGCGTTGGCGAGCAGGGTTTCGGTGTCGATGTGGGGGGAGACGATGAAGAGTTGGTCTTTGTCGGGCTCTGGCGGTGAGGCGGGTTTGGGTTTGAGGTAATAGTCGAGGGCGCGGTTGGTGGCGTCTTCGAGCCTCTGTTCTTCGAGGATTTCGACGCGGGATTTGTGGCTATTTTCTGGCGGATTTGGAGTGACTTTGAACATGATTAATTACCCGATATGTAATTGATTGGAAAACTGGCACCTCTCGTTGCACCGAAGAAGGTGGCAGCTGTGCGCGGGTGTGCAAGACCGGGCATATCGGACCCGGCAGACTGCGAGAGTCTCCCGCGCGCAGCCGCCATAAACATGCCAATACGAGCGTAGGCCGTTTGGCTTGGCAGTTGCGCGCCGATATGTACCGGACTTGCACGTCCGTGTCACCGTTTTTTGCGATGACGAACAGAGGTTAGCGGTGCATGACCGGGCTGCCTAGTTCACGCAAAGCGCCACGTTTTGAAGGAAATCTCCGACGACATTGCAGGGGAATGGCCGGCAATCACTCCTGCCGTAGGACGCCAAATTCGAGTTGAGATTTTGGTTATATAAAAATTCTTAAATAGTCTTTTTAAGAATATCCCGCTTTATCTAGTATTGCTCCCACGCCGCAAGCAGTGCCGCCCACTGCCAGGCATTCATTCAAAGGAGCAGCAGCATGAGCGCATCTCTACGTAGCGTTGACGGCCAGGACGAAGCAACCATTTTGCGCGAGATCCAGAGTGCCTTGCGTGACCTGCGCTTTGGCGCGGTGGAGATCACCGTGCACAACGCCCAAGTGGTCCAGATCGAGCGCAAGGAAAAATTCCGCTTGCAGCAGCCGAGTCATAAACCGAGCTGAAGGATCGCAGCCTGTGGCCGCCGCTACCGGGGGTTTGGTGTAGGAGCTGCCGCAGGCTGCGATCTTGTGCGGGTCACCCGATTTCCAGAAGCCATAAAAACCAGAATTCCAGGAGCTTTCACCATGTCGTCGATTCGCCGTTATGCCTTGGCCGCCCTGGCCAGCGCTGTTTTTGCAGGTTCCGCGGTTGCCAAGGATTACGAGCTGCTCAACGTGTCCTACGACCCGACCCGCGAGCTGTACCAGGACTACAACGCCGAATTCGCCAGCTTCTGGAAAAAAGCCCACCCGGACGACACCGTGAAGATCCAACAGTCCCACGGTGGCTCGGGCAAGCAAGGCCGGGCGGTGATCGATGGCCTGCGCGCCGACGTGGTGACCCTGGCCCTGGCCGGAGACATCGATGAAATCGCCAAGCTGGGCAAATCCCTGCCGGTGGATTGGCAAAAACGCCTGCCGGACGCCAGCACGCCTTACACCTCGACCATTGTGTTCCTGGTGCGCAAGGGCAATCCCAAGGGCATCAAGGATTGGGGAGACCTGATTAAAAACGACGTGTCGGTCATCACGCCGAACCCGAAAACCTCCGGCGGCGCACGCTGGAACTTCCTCGCCGCGTGGGCCTATGGCTTGAAAGCCAACGGTGGCGACGAGGCCAAGGCCAAGGAATATGTGCAGGCGCTGTTCAAGCACGTGCCGATCCTCGACACCGGCGCCCGTGGCTCGACCATCACGTTCGTGAACAACGGTCAGGGCGACGTGTTGCTCGCGTGGGAAAACGAAGCGTTCCTGGCGTTGAAAGAAGATGGCGGCGCCGACAAGTTCGACATCGTCGTGCCGTCGCTGTCGATTCTCGCCGAACCGCCAGTGGCGGTGGTGGACAAGAACGCCGAGAAGAAGGGTAATGCCGAAATCGCCGAAGCGTACCTCAAGCACCTGTACAGCCCGGCCGGTCAGGAAATCGCCGCGAAGAATTTTTATCGCCCACGGGACAAGGACGTGGCCGCCAAGTATTCACGGCAATTCCCGAAACTGGACCTGGTGACCATCGACAAGGACTTCGGCGGCTGGAAAACTGCCCAGCCGAAATTCTTCAACGATGGCGGCGTGTTCGACCAGATCTATCAGGCGCAGTAAGCTGAATAGACCCCGGATCCATTGTGGCGAGGGAGCAAGCTCCCTCGCCACGGTAAGCGCGTTCTCAACCAAGGACCTTTATGTCGCGTCGCATATCCCCCGTCATACCCGGCTTCGGGCTGACGCTGGGTTACACCCTGGTGTACCTCAGTCTGATTGTGCTCATTCCGCTGGCGGCGATGTTCGTGCATGCCGCCCAACTCACCTGGGATCAGTTCTGGACGATCATTTCGGCGCCGCGGGTGCTGGCAGCCCTGAAACTCAGTTTCGGCACCGCGCTCTGCGCCGCCATCATCAACGGCGTGATCGGTACGTTGCTGGCCTGGGTGCTGGTGCGCTACACCTTCCCGGGTCGCAAGATCATCGATGCGATGATCGACCTGCCGTTCGCCCTGCCCACCGCGGTGGCCGGTATTGCCCTGACCGCGCTGTACGCGCCGACCGGCCTGGTCGGACAGTTCGCCACCGACCTGGGTTTCAAAATCGCCTACACCCCGCTGGGTATCACCCTGGCGCTGACGTTCGTGACGCTGCCGTTCGTGGTGCGCACGGTGCAGCCGGTGCTGGCTGATATTCCCCGTGAAGTCGAAGAAGCCGCCGCCTGCCTGGGTGCCAAGCCGTGGCAGGTGTTCCGCCACATCCTCGTGCCGGCGTTGTTGCCGGCCTGGTTGACCGGTTTCGCCCTGGCCTTTGCCCGTGGCGTGGGTGAGTACGGTTCGGTGATTTTCATCGCCGGCAACATGCCGATGAAAACCGAGATCCTGCCGTTGCTGATCATGGTCAAGCTCGACCAATACGACTACACCGGCGCCACCTCCATCGGCGTGCTGATGCTGGTGGTTTCCTTCGTCCTGTTGCTGCTGATCAATTTGCTGCAGCGGCGCATCGAAACCCCATAAGGAGGCGCGAACCATGTCCCAATCGTCTATTTCCGCCGCCTCCACCAACGCTGCCCGTCGCGGCAGCGCGGTTTCGCGGCGCATCCTGATCGGCCTCGGCTGGCTGATTTTTGCACTGTTTCTGTTGTTGCCGCTGTTCATCGTCGTGTCCCAGGGCTTGAAGTCGGGCCTGGGGACGTTCTTCGCAGCGATCTTCGAACCCGATGCGTTGTCGGCGCTCAAGCTCACGGTGTTCGCGGTGTTGATCTCGGTGCCGTTGAATCTGGTGTTCGGGGTCAGCGCTGCGTGGTGCGTGAGCAAATACTCGTTCCGCGGCAAAAGCATGCTGGTGACGCTGATCGACCTGCCGTTCTCGGTGTCGCCGGTGATCGCTGGCCTGGTCTATGTGCTGATGTTCGGCGCCCAGGGCCTGTTCGGTCCGTGGCTGTCGGATCACGACATCCAGATCGTGTTTGCGCTGCCGGGCATCGTGCTGGCGACGATTTTCGTCACGGTGCCGTTCGTGGCCCGTGAGCTGATCCCGCTGATGCAAGAGCAGGGCACCCAGGAAGAAGAGGCCGCGCGTCTATTGGGCGCCAATGGCTGGCAGATGTTCTGGCATGTCACCGTGCCGAACATCAAGTGGGGCCTGATCTATGGCGTGGTGCTGTGTACCGCCCGGGCCATGGGCGAATTCGGCGCGGTGTCGGTGGTGTCCGGGCACATTCGCGGGGTGACCAACACCCTGCCGCTGCACGTCGAGATCCTCTACAACGAATACAACCACGTGGCCGCGTTCGCCGTGGCGAGCCTGTTGCTGATCCTGGCGCTCTTCATCCTGCTGCTCAAGCAGTGGAGCGAAAACCGAATCAACCGCCTGCGCGCCAGCGCCGCGGAGGAATAAGTCATGTCGATCGAAGTCCGTAACGTCAGCAAGAATTTCAACGCCTTCAAGGCCCTCGACGATATCAGCCTGGACATCCAGAGCGGCGAGCTGGTGGCGCTGCTCGGCCCGTCGGGCTGTGGCAAGACCACGCTGCTGCGAATCATCGCCGGCCTCGAAACGCCCGACCAAGGCAACATTGTCTTCCATGGCGAGGACGTGTCCGGCCATGACGTGCGTGATCGCAACGTCGGTTTCGTGTTCCAGCACTACGCCTTGTTCCGCCACATGACCGTGTTCGATAACGTCGCCTTTGGCTTGCGCATGAAGCCCAAGAACCAGCGTCCGAACGAAAGCGAGATCGCGACCAAGGTCCACGAGCTATTGAATATGGTGCAATTGGATTGGCTCGCTGACCGCTACCCGGAGCAGCTGTCCGGCGGCCAGCGCCAGCGCATCGCCCTGGCCCGCGCCCTGGCGGTGGAGCCGAAGGTATTGCTGCTGGACGAACCGTTCGGCGCCCTCGACGCCAAGGTCCGCAAGGAACTGCGCCGCTGGTTGGCGCGGCTGCACGAGGACATCAACCTGACCTCGGTGTTCGTGACCCACGACCAGGAAGAGGCCATGGAAGTCGCCGACCGGATCGTGGTGATGAACAAGGGCGTGATCGAGCAGATCGGCTCACCGGGCGATGTATACGAGAACCCGGCCAGCGATTTCGTGTACCACTTCCTCGGTGACTCGAACCGGCTGCACCTGGGCGAAGACCGCCATGTGCTGTTCCGCCCGCATGAAGTGTCGCTGTCGCGCTCGGAGCTGGAAGATCATCACGCCGCCGAAGTGCGCGACATTCGCCCGCTAGGCGCGACCACCCGGGTAACGTTGAAGGTGGAAGGCCAGAGCGAACTGATCGAGGCCGAAGTGGTGAAGGACCACGACAGCCTCGTGGGCCTGGCGAAGGGCGAGACACTGTTCTTCAAGCCGAAGGTCTGGCAAAAAGTCGCCAATCTTTAACAGCAAAAGCCATCGCGAGCGTGCTCGCGATGCTTCCTCAGGCGGCAGCCCGCTTCGGATTGACTCTTACTGGCCCGGCCTGCGTCTCGATCTGCTGTTTGAGATCGTGGCGCATGCCCAGCAGGAAAGCCGCTTCGACCACGACAAACAACGGCCCGACAATCAGCCCGGTCAGGTCATCGACGAACGCCGGTTTGCGGCCTTCGTAATAGTGGCCGACAAACTGGATCACCCAGCCCACCAGGAACATGCCCAGGCCACTGCCCAGCCATACGGTGGTGCTTTGCGCCGCGAGCACTTGGCCCAGCCAGACGGAAAGCCCCAGCAGCACGGCCATCAGCACACCCAGGCGCAGCTCCAGGCGCAGATAAAACCAGGCACTTGCCATCGCCACGAGCAGCGCGGGAGAGACCAGGACCGCGCCAACCGGCCATCCCGGCCGTGACAACAGCACCGCGACGGCGACGAATATCAGCGGTATGCCGATGAAGTGGCTGGCGATGTTGCGCGGATCGCGGTGGTACGCCGCGTATTGACTGAGATGATCGACGAGGCTTTTCATTGTTGTTCCTCCTGAGGTGATGCCTGCATGATGCCCAGGTTTCACAAGGCGCTCTGTCAGCTAGCCGACACTTGTCCCGGAGTTTCCATGAATTCGCACCCCTGGCACACGCATCTGCTGACCGGCCATTGGTACAGTCATTTGCCCGCTGAGTTACAGAATAGTCTGCTGGGCATGGCGCGGGAGCGTCACTTGTCGCCAGGGCAGCGGTTGTTCAAGCGCGGCGATCCGCCGTGCGGCCTGTACGCCGTGCTCGAGGGCGCGGTGCGGATCGGCGCTGTCAGCGAGCAGGGCAAGGAAGCGTTGCTGAGCGTAGTGGAGTCGCCGCATTGGTTCGGTGAAATCTGCCTGTTCGATGGCCAGGCGCGCACGCACGATGCGGTGGGCGTGGGACCGTGCACATTGCTGCATTTGCCTCAAACCGCACTGTTGGCTTTCCTGCAAGAGCAACCCGTCCATTGGCGGCACCTGGCGCTGCTGATGAGCCACAAGCTGCGCCTGACGTTTATCAATCTCGAACATTTGAGTGTGATGCCCGCCGCGGCGCGACTGGCCCATCGCCTGCTGCTGATCGCCGAAGGCTACGGCGAAATCGAATCGGCGCGCCGGGTCTTGCAATTGCCCCAGGAACAGCTCGCGTCGATGCTGTCGCTGTCGCGCCAGACCACCAATCACATCCTCAAGGATTTGCAGGGGCAGGGCATTCTTCATCTTGGCTATGGCGAGATCGAGATCCTGGACATCGAGCGGTTGCGGGCGTTGACTTCGGTCTGAGGTCCGGCCACAGCGTCTGTGGGTGCGGGCTTGCTCGCGAAAGCGGTGAGTCTGTTGGTTGGGATGTTGCCTGTGCAGTCCTCTTCGCGAGCAAGCCCGCTCCCAAATTTGAATCAAATACTGTGCATATTTAGTTTTTTTTAATTTATGCACTGCATACGATGCGGAGTCCAAACATGAAAACTCTTGGCGAATTGATCAGGCGACTGCGTAAAGAACACCGCCTCTCCCAGCAGGCATTGGTTGCACGGTACGGCATGAGCCGTGCCACGATTTCCGGCATCGAAAACAACACCATTGCTGAAGTCGGGATCCGTAAGGTCGAAGCGATCCTCAATGGTTTTGGCTACGAGCTAACAGCGGTTGCCCGACCATTGGAGCGTCCTACGCTCGACTTCTTGAGGAAGCACCCATTCCATGGCTGAAATACGCCATTACATGGGCGCTAATCAACGGTTTGACTGGACGGGCCATGATCGAGGTTTGGACCGCAGGGCTTGCACGCAGCCTTAAACCCACTGTCAACTGATCCACCGCTATCGCGAAGCTCCCACAGGACCGGTGTTGGCGCAGATATCGCGGTCATGCCGCTTCCAATGTGAGAGCGAGCTTGCTCGCGATTGGGTCAACCCAGGCAACTGCAAGGCTCTACCGCAACCCATCCCGAAACTGCCCCGGCGTCATCCCCGTCCAGCGCTTGAACGCGCGGCTGAAACTGCTGGTGTCGGCAAAGCCCAGCAGATAGCTGACTTCGCTCAATGAGCATTGCGGATCTCGCAGGTGCAGCAGCGCGAGATTTTCCCTGCATTCGTTGAGCAAGGCGTCGAAGCGGCAGCCTTCGTCGGCCAGGTGTCGCTGCAGGCTGCGCAGACTCAGGTGCATGGCTTGGGCGATGCGTTCGGCGCTGGGTTCGCCTTCGGGCAGTTGGGCTTCGATGGCGGCGCGGACCTTGCGCTCCCAGGTCAGCGGCTGAAGTTGGGCGAGGGTGCGCTTGAGCACGGTTTCGTTGTGTTCGGCCAGCTCCGGGTTGGCGTCGTCCAGGTGACTGTCGAAGTCGATGAAGCTGAATTCCAGGCAATCCTGCGCAGCGTCGAAATGCACCGGTGAGCGGAAGACTTTATGCCAAGGGGCCGGGTCTGCCGGTTCCGGGCGCCGCAGATACACCGCCAGCGGTGCGTAATCGCGGCCGAGGCGGTTGCGGCAGGTGCGCACGTAGATCGCCGCGAACGCATCGATGGCCTCGAAGGCCGGCGCCGGGCCATGCGGCGGCACATCGAGGCTGAAGCGGTAGCGGTCTTCGCCACGGCTCAGGTGCAGGATCAGCGCGTCGCTGACCACCGCGTGATACCTGACAATCCGCTCGAACACTTCCCGCAGGCTGCCGCTGGCCACCAGGGCATAACCCAGGGCGTGAAAGGTGGTGGGGCTGACGAAGCGCGACACCCGCAGGCCGATCGCCGGGTCCCCGCTCGCTTGCACGGCCAGCGCCCACAAGCGGGTAGTGCCCGAGAGCGGATAACGGGCATTGGGGTCGTCCATCAATTGCGGATCCAGGCCCGCCTCCAGGCACAGGGCGTGGCTGTCCAGGCCCAGTGCATCGAGCTGTTTGCGCAGGGCGCGGGTCCAGCTGGCGAGAGAGGTCGGTTCCGTCATGGCGATTGGCGCTTGCGGTCAACAGGTTGGCGTTTACGGCTACCACCCTGTGAGACAACGCCCGGCAGGATGAGCACATCGATAACAGAGGATGTAAGCCATGCACGGCACATGCGCAAGCCCCGACCGATTGAATGCACAACAACGAGCCGCCCATATTCGCCAAGTGGTCCTGGCCCGAGGCGAAGCGTTGCGCCAGCGCTACCCGATCTTGCGGCACCAGGACGCCCTTGGCGCGGGCATCCTGATCTTTGCCCTGGCGGGAATGATGGGGGCTGCGTGGCTCTATATCGCGGGTTATCTAGCCGGTTGGGCCTGCCTGCTGCTCAACGCATTTTTCGCCTCCCTGACCCATGAGTTGGAACATGACCTGATCCACAGCATGTATTTTCGCAAGCAGCGCGCGCCTCACAACCTGATGATGGGCCTGGTGTGGCTCGCGCGGCCGAGCACGATCAATCCGTGGATTCGCCGCCATTTGCATCTCAACCATCACAAGGTTTCCGGCAGCGAAGCGGACTTGGAAGAGCGCGCCATTACCAATGGCGAGCCGTGGGGGCTGGCACGCTTGCTGATGGTCGGCGACAACGTGATGTCGGCGTTCATTCGCCTGTTGCGAGCCAAGACCTGGGCGCACAAGCGCAGCATCCTCAAGCGCACGCTGAAGGTTTATTTTCCGCTGGCGTTGCTGCACTGGGGCGCCTGGTATGTGTTTCTCGGTTTCCATGGCGCCAACGCAGTTGCCGGGTTGCTGGGCACCTCCATCGACTGGTCGGCGAACACCTTGGCGGTGATGCACGTGATCGATATCGCGGCGGTGGTGATCATCGGGCCAAACGTGCTGCGCACCTTTTGCCTGCACTTCATCAGCTCGAACATGCACTACTACGGCGACATCGAGGCAGGCAATGTCATCCAGCAAACCCAGGTGCTCAACCCGTGGTGGCTATGGCCGTTGCAGGCGTTCTGCTTCAATTTCGGCAGCAGCCACGGCATTCACCATTTTGTGGTGAAGGAGCCGTTCTACATCCGCCAGATGACGGTGCCGGTGGCGCACAAGGTGATGCGCGAGATGGGCGTGCGGTTCAATGATTTCGGCACGTTTGGGCGGGCGAATCGGTTTGTGGGCAAGGAAGGCGTTGCGAGGGAGGAGGCGAAGGCGGTTCAGGCCTAAGGCAAAGACAAGCCTTTGTGGCGAGGGAGCTTGCTCCCGCTGGGCTGCGTAGCAGCCCCAAGATCTTGCGGTCGCTACGCAACCGAGCGGGAGCAAGCTCCCTCGCCACGGAGAATGAGTTAAGCCAGGGAATAGGTCAGAACTGATAACTCACCGTGGCCGCCACGTTGCGCTCTTCACCCATGTAGCAGAAATTCAGGCTGGCGCACGAAGCGACGTAGGTTTCGTTGGTCAGGTTGTTGGCGTTCAGGCGTACATCCACGCCTTTCAAGCCGACCTTGCCCAAGTCATACCCAACCGAGGCATCGAACAGCGTATACGACGGCACCTTCATGGTGTTCTCCGCGTCGACCCAGCTGTAGCCGACATAACGCACGCCGCCGCCCAGTCGCAGGCCGTCGAGAGCGCCGCTGTCGAACTTGTAGTCGGCCCACACCGAGGCCATGTGACGCGGGGCTTGGGTCGGTGAGTTGCCTTTGTTTTCGATGATGTTGGTGGGCGTGCTCAGGTCGCTGACCATCGACTTCGAATATTCAATGTCAGTGAAGGTATAGCTGCCCAACACCTTGAATTGCTCGGTCAGTTGCATGTGCGCTTCCAGCTCCAGGCCCTGGGAACGCACGGCACCGACTGCTCGATAGAAGTCGTCCTGGGGCTGCTTGGTCGCGAGGTTCTCCTGGTCGATGCGAAACAGCGAGGCGGTATACAAATCATCCGTGCCTGGCGGCTGGTATTTCAGGCCCACTTCCCATTGCTTGCCGTCGGTCGGCGGCAGCGGATTGCCGGCGCTGTCGGCGTAGGAGTTGGGGTTGAACGACTCGGAATAGCTGATGTACGGCGCCAGGCCGTTATCGAACAGGTAAAGCGCCCCGACGCGGCCGGTGAGCTTGGTGCGCTTGTCATTGATCTCAGTGCCTTGCGGGCGACCGAATTCGGCGATGCGGTTTTCGTCCGAAGTCTCGACCCAATCCTGGCGCAGGCCGAGGGAGAAGCGCCACTTGTCCATTTCGATCAAGTCTTGCAGATAGACACCGGTCTGCTCCAGACGCCGCAAATAGCTGGTGTCATTGCGATTATCGATAGCCGAGTTGCCATAGACCGGGTCGAAGGCGTGGACCGGGGCCAGGGTGCCGCTGGTCCAGTCCACCACGGTTTTGCGCCGCTGGTAGTCGGTGCCCATCAGCAGGGTGTGCTTGGACGCCCCGGTGAAGAACTCTGCCTGCAGCATGTTATCGACGATGAACGAATGCACCTTCTCTTCGGCACCGGTGTAATAACGGTTCAGCTCGTTGCTGGTGGGGCTGGTCCAGCCGAAGGCGTAGACCTGATCGTTGGTGACCTGCGAATCCAGGTAGCGGAAGTTCTGCCGGGCGGTGAAGACGTCGTTGAAACGGTGTTCGAATTGATAACCGAACGACTGTTGGTCGCGCTCGTAGCCGTCGACCCCAGGCTCGCCTTCGAAGAAGTGCTCCGAGATCCGGCGACCGTTGCGTTGATGCAACATGCCGTCGGCCGGCAGGCCCCCGTGGTAGCCGCCGTCGGGATCATGTTGCAGGTAGGCTTGCAGCGTCAGCGAGGTGTCCTCGGTGAAGTCGATGCTCACCGTAGGCGCCAGGGCGAAACGCTTTTCCTTGTTGTGATCGAACTGGGTATCGGACGTATCCGCCAGGCCAATCAGCCGATAGGCAATGCGTTTGTCCTCATCCACCGGCCCGCTGAAATCGAAGCCCATGCCGCGCTGGCCTTGAGTGCCGACGGTCGCCTGGACCTGGTGATAAGCCTCGTACAGCGGCTTTTTGCTGGTCAGCGCCACCAGGCCACCCGGTGAACTGCGACCATAGAGCACCGAGGACGGGCCCTTGAGAATGTCCACCCGCTCGAGGAAATACGGATCGACCTGCATGGAACTGTAGGTACCGCTGTCGCCCATGGACTTGAGGCCGTCGAGGTAGATGTTGTCCACCGAGCCGTCGTTGAAGCCGCGCATCGCCACGTAGTCGTAGCGGTGGGTCGCGCCGTAGGGGTTGGTCAACACGCCGGGGGTATAGCGCATCGCCTGGGACACGGTTTGCGCGCCTTGGTCGTCCATTTGCTCGCGGGTCACCACGGACACGCTTTGCGAAGTGTCGCGCAGCGCGGTACTGGTTTTGGTCGCGACCTGGCTGTGGGTGGCGTTGTAGCCTTGCATGCTGCCCAGGGCGTTGCCCAAGGCAAATCCTTTGACGTCGGTAGTCGGCAGCGCGAGTGTGCTGTCCGCGGCTTCGGCTTGCAGCACGTAGCCACTGCCCTCTTGGCCGACCGCTACCAACCCTGAGCCGCTGAGCAGTCGGTTCAGGGCTTGGTCCGCCGAGTATTCGCCCTTAAGGCCCGGGGACTGGATGCCAGCCGTTTGCTCGGGCGTGCTCGCTAGGGTAATGCCGGCCTGGCGGGCGAACTGGTTGAGCACCTCGCTCAATGGGCCGGCGGGGATGTTGTAGCTCTGGTGACTGGCGCTGACGCCATCCTGTGCCGCGACGGCGAGCATCGGCACGGCGCCGACGCCCAGCGCGGTGCTCAACAGCGTGGCACGAATGGCCTGGCGCAGCAGGCTTGTTTGCGAGGAACAGCCAAAGGGGGTCTTGGGGATTACGCGCTCAGTCATTATGGATTTCCGTTGGAGTCGCTGAAGGCAGATAAGCGTTGCTTACTGTCCTAGCCGGACGCCTTGGCAAAACCCGCCAAAAAAAAATCAGGCCGGACGTTCCACCGTGACCCACCAGCGGGTCCGATAACGCAATTGCACCGGCAGCGTGCGTGGAAGCACGGCCAGCATCTTGTCGATATCGTCCAGGCGGAACACCCCGGACAGGCGCAGGTCCGCCACCGCTGCGGCGCATTTCAGGTAGCCGCGACGGTAGCGGCTGACCTCGTTGAGAAAATCTTCCAGGCGCATGTTTCGCGTCACGATCAATCCGTCCGCCCAAGCGCCGGCGTCCATGTCCAATGGCGGCGCCAGGGTCGCTGCCGATGCGGTGATCAAATAGCTTTGGCCGGCATTGACCTGGATCGGCTCACCCTCGCTGTCCCGGTGCGAGGCAATGGCGACCCGACCACTGGTGACGCTCAGGCGTGTGCAATCGTTGTCTTGGCGCACGACGAAGCGTCCTTCCAGCCCCTCGAACTCGCCATGCCGACTTTTCACCAACAATGGGCGCGCGGGATCGCGACCGCAGGTGACCATTATTTCGCCGCGCGCCAACGTGATCAGGCGTTGCGTGGCGGTGTAGTCGAGGTCGGCGGCGCTGTTGGTATTGAGTTCAAGCCGTGTGCCGTCCGGCAGTTGGAAGCCGCGTCGCTCGCCCGTGGCGGTGGCGAAGTCGGCGTTCCATGGCTGCCAGCCGAGGTCTTTGCCCAGCCAGGCGGCGCAGCCCAGCACGGCCACGCCAGACAGCAGCTTCAGGGCCTGGCGCCGGCCGAGGCGCTGGGCGCTGGTTTCCAGCGTTTCGAGGGCGACGTGGGCGCCGGGCACGGCTCGCAGGTTGGCGGTCAATTCACTGTGTAGCGATTGCACCCGTTGCCAAGCCAATTCGTGATCGTGATGAGCGATGCGCCAAGCCTCGCACTGTTGGCGCAGGGCCGGGTTGGCGGCATGGTTGCGCAGGCGCAGCAGCCAATGGATCGCTTGCTTGACCACTTGCTGTGAGGGGCCGCGACCTCGGCCCAGCGGAGTCTGCACTGGCTCAGTCTGCATAGCGCAGCACGTAGCAGTGGTACAGCGCATCGGCGACGTAACGCTCCACCGACCGCAGCGAGACGCCCATTTGTTCAGCAATCTGCTTGTAGGTCAGGCCTTCACACTGGGCGAGCAGGAACGCCCTGCGCACTTTGGGCTTGAGCCCTTCGAGCATCCTGGCAATCGCTTCCAGCAGTTCCAGGATCAACGCCTGGGCTTCGGCGCTGGGCGTTTGTGCTTCCGGCAAATGCGCGATGGTTTCCAGGTAGGCACGTTCGATTTCTTCCCGACGCCAATGGTCGATCACCAGGCCTTGGGCGATGGTGCGCAGAAAGGCGCGAGGGGTCTTGAGTTCCAGGCGTTCGCTACGTTGCAGCAGGCGCACGAAGGTGTCCTGGGCCAGGTCCGCCGCATCGGCGGCATTGCCCAATCGGCTGCGCAACCATGTGTGGAGCCAGCCGTGATGGCTGCTGTAGAGCGCCTGTACTGCAAACTGGGGAGATGACATGAACGCGCCGGCCTGGTATCACAAATGATAATAGGTCGCATTGTCATCAGGGCCAGTCAAATTTGCAACCACCGTTCGCCTGCCCCAAGCAGCGTGGAGTGCCATCTCGTCGGACAATTGTACAAGGGGCTAATTTTTTCCCCGGGCTGGCCGACAGAGAGGTATGCGTGCACCAAAATGGAGCGGATCCAATATCCTGCCCATCATTTACAGGGAAGTTGCACAACGGAATGCACCCTCACTTTTTGCATAAGAAGCCCCGTCCATGAATCTAAAATTCAGCCACAAAATCCTCCTGGCCGCCTCTGGTGTGGTGGTTCTGGCTTTTGCTCTGTTCACGCTCTACAACGATTATCTGCAGCGCAACACCATCGGCCGCAGCCTCGAATCTTCTATCGAGCAATCCGGTGACCTGACCGCCAGCAGCGTCCAGAACTGGATGACTGGCCGGGTCCTGGTGCTGGAAAACCTGGCGCAGAACATTGCCCATCAGGGCGCTGCCGCCGATTTGCCAGGACTGGTCGATCAACCGGCGTTAACCTCGAATTTCCAGTTCACTTATGTAGGCCAGAACACTGGCGTCTTCACCCAGCGTCCGGACGCCAAGATGCCCGACGGCTACGATCCGCGTCAGCGTCCTTGGTACAAACAGGCGGTGGCCGCCGATAAAACCATGCTGACCCCGCCTTACCTGGCGGCAGTGGGTGGCCTTGTGGTGACCATCGCCCTGCCGGTCAAGCACAACGGTGAACTGCTCGGCGTGGTGGGCGGTGACCTGAGCCTGGAAACCTTGGTGAAGATCATCAATTCCGTGGATTTCGGCGGCATTGGTCATGCCTTCCTGGTCAGCGGCGATGGCCAAGTCATCGTCAGCCCGGACAAAGACCAAGTGATGAAAAACCTCAAGGACATCTACCCCGGCACGCCAGTGCGCATCGGCAAGGGCGTCCAGGAAGTCGAGCTGAACGGGCAGGACCGCATCCTGTCGTTCACCCCGGTCGCCGGTTTGCCGAACGCCGAGTGGTACATCGGCCTGTCGATCGACAAGGCCAAGGCCTACGCGCCGCTGAGCCACTTCCGCACGTCCGCGCTGATCGCGATGTTTGTCGCGGTGGCGGCGATTGCGTTGCTGCTGAGCTTGTTGATCCAGGTGTTGATGCGTCCGCTGACCACCATGGGCCGTGCCATGCAGGACATCGCCCAGGGCGAAGGCGACCTGACCCGGCGCCTGGTCGTGCAGGGCAAGGATGAGTTCGCCGTGTTGGGCAGTTCGTTCAATCAGTTCGTGGAGCGTATCCACGCCTCGATTGCCGAAGTGTCTTCCGCTACCCGCCAAGTGCATGATCTGTCGCAACGGGTCATGACTTCGTCCAACGCCTCGCTTGTCGGCTCGGATGAGCAAAGCGCCCGGACCAACAGCGTGGCTGCGGCGATCAACCAGCTCGGCGCCGCGACCCAGGAAATCGCCCGCAATGCCGCCGATGCCTCGCAACAAGCCAGCGGCGCCAGCGAGCAGGCGGATGACGGTCGCCAGGTGGTGGAAAAAACCATCCAGGCCATGACCGAGCTGTCGCAGCAAATCAGCTTGTCGTGCACCCAGATCGAAACCCTGAA
Organism: Pseudomonas sp. SWRI92; assembly: GCF_014268685.1. NCBI lineage: Bacteria > Pseudomonadati > Pseudomonadota > Gammaproteobacteria > Pseudomonadales > Pseudomonadaceae > Pseudomonas > Pseudomonas sp. SWRI92. The sequence goes on along the minus strand of NZ_JABWQY010000023.1, from coordinate 20,005 downwards.
CGCCAGCACCGACAACATCGGCCACATCTTGGACGTGATCAAGGGCATCTCCCAGCAAACCAATCTGCTGGCCCTGAACGCCGCCATCGAAGCGGCCCGTGCCGGTGAAGCCGGGCGTGGGTTTGCGGTGGTGGCCGATGAGGTGCGCAACCTGGCGCACCGCACCCAGGAATCCGCCGAAGAGATTCACAAGATGATCACCTCGCTGCAGGTCGGTTCTCGCGAAGCCGTGACCACCATGAACGCCAGCCAGGTCTCCAGCGAAGAAAGCGTGGAAGTCGCCAACCAGGCCGGCCTGCGCCTGGTCAGCGTGACCCAGCGCATTGGCGAAATCGACGGCATGAACCAATCCGTGGCCGCCGCGACTGAAGAACAGACCGCCGTGGTGGAAACCCTCAACATGGACGTCAGCCACATCAACCTGCTGAACCAGCAGAGCGTCGCCAACCTCAACGAAACCCTGAAGGATTGCGACGCCTTGTCACAACAGGCCAACCGGTTGAAGCAGTTGGTGGACAGCTTCAAGATCTGAACCCAGGCGCAAGCCAGCCCAATCCGCTGTGGCGAGGGAGCTTGCTCCCTCGCTCGATCGTTCCCGCGCTCCTGCGTGGGAATGCCGCCAGGGACGCTCCGCGTTCCGCTTCTGGAATGTGACGCAGAGCGTGGGGACGATCAGCCAGGAGGATGATCAGGCGAACATCTTCATCACATTCCCCATCGCCTCATCGGCGAACCCTTGCAGGAAATCCCTGAAGCCCGACGGAGTGTGAGCGTCGGTGTGGTCGGCGATGATGGTCCAGGTGGCGCGGCAGCGGTTGTCCGCCAAAGGCTCGACGCGCATCGCTGCCCAGAGGTTGTCGATGCCCAGGGTGTTGTAGATCAGCGTCCAGGTCATGTGCATGGCCTGGTCGTCGCGGCTGTTGAGTTGTTCGACGACCAGGTTCTGTCCGTCGACGAAAAACTTCTTGCGCAGCGATCTCACGCCTTCTCCGGTCATTTCGATGCGCGCCAGCGCGGGGATGAAACGGTTGAACCCGCCGAAATCGCCCACCACGTCCCACACGCGAGCCGCATCGGCCGGTATTTCTATCGTGCTTTCAACGTGGCAGGCGTGGGGGTTCTTGATCAGGGTGTCGGGTTGGAATGCATTCATGGTCTTGCTCCTTGCGTTGGGTTGGGATGTTTCAGATGAAGTCGATAGCTTTGAGATAATTAGCGCCACGGCGTAGGAGGGCCGGGGACTTTTCCGGGTAGCGCGCGCCCATCTGCCGCACACCGGAGCGGGCGTTGTCGTGGCGAATGAGCGAGATGTCGCCGATGTCTTCCTCGAAACCGTTGAGGTAAAAACCCAGCACGCCAAATAGCGCGTTGTCGGCATCGACCCGCGCCAGCTGCTGCTGCCAGTCGGCGACGCTTACCAGGGAAAACTCCCGGCCACTGTCTCGGAACGACGCCACATACGCGTCCCAGCTCAGGGGTTCGGGGTTGTGCAGGTTGAACACCGCTTGCGTTGGCTGGTAGCGGCTGGCGTGGAAGGCGATGAAGCGAGCCAGGAAGTCCACCGGCATCAAGTCGAAATTGAGCGACAGGTCCGGCACCTGGCCGAGCTGGATCGAGCCCTTGAGCATCAGCATCAGCCGGTTCTTGTGGGGCTGGCAGACCCCGGTCTGGCTGTTGAAACTGATGTTGCCAGGCCGGAACAGATTGACCCACACGCCGCGATCCCGCGCCCGTTGCAGGATCCGTTCGCCGACCCATTTGGACAGGTTGTAGCCATTCTTGATGTAGATCGGAGGGGTCTTGGCCGCCGGCTGCTCCAAGACTTGGCCATCGGCATCCAGTGCGCTGGAAGCCGACAGCGTCGAGACGAAATTGAAGATCTTCTTGCTGCGCCCTTCGCACAGGCGCAGGCATTCGAAGATTGGCTCAACGTTGTCTCGCGCCAGGGACTCGTAGTCGAGCACATGGTTGACGTGGGCGGCGTTGTGCACCAACGCGCCGAACGTGCTGTCGATGCGCAGGTAGATGTCGTCCGGCAAGCCCAGTTGCGGCTGGGTGATGTCGGCGGCATAGACGCTGACCCGGCTCAGGTCCAGATGCTCCAACTGGTTGTCGCGCAGGGCCTGGGCGAAACGTTCGGCGGCGCTTTGCCCGCCGGATTCGCGCACCAGACACGCCACCTCGGTGGCGCCCCATGCCAGCAAGGCCTCGACGATGTGCACGCCGAGAAAACTGTTGGCGCCCGTCACCAGCACTTTGTGCACGTCACCGCATTGGCTGATGGGCAGCGGATCGAGGTTGAGTTCGGCCTCGGCATCGATGAACGCTTGGGGGCTGAGGGTGGCGGTGCCGCTTTGCTCCGGGCCGTCGAGCAACTTCGCCAGGGTGATCAACGTCGGCGCTTCGATGAAGCGATTGATCGACAGGCTGCGGCCGAACGATTGGCGAATGCTCAGCAGCAATTGCGACAGCAGGATCGAATGCCCGCCAAGGTTGAAAAAGCTCTCGTCAGTGGCGATGTCCTCGGCCGGCAATTCCAACAGCTCGGCCCACAGCTGCTGGAGCTGGGTTTCCACTGGGTTTTGCGGCTGGCGCCCTTGGCTGCCGACCTGGACGGAGCCCGCCGTTGCCAGCAGCGCCCGACGATCGACTTTGCCATTGCTGGTGTAGGGCAGGCTGGGCAGTTCGATGTAAGCCGCCGGGTGCATGTAGCTGGGCAGCGTGTCCTGCACATGCTCGCGCAAGGCCTGGAGCGCCGCGCCGGGCGCTGTGTCCACCGGGTTGACCAGGAACGCCAGGACTCGCCGGCGCTCATCGACCCCCACCGCCACCTGACGGAACAGCTGACTGTCGCGCAAGCAATGTTCGATCTCCTCGGGCTCGACCCGAAAGCCGCGAATCTTCACTTGGTTGTCGCGGCGACCGCACAGCTCGATCCCGTCGCCGGTCCACTGGCCGACGTCGCCAGTACGATAGACCCGCAACGCTTGTCCGGTGGGCAGCGTCAGGTCGAGGTAGCGGCTGGCGGTCAGCGCCGGATCGTTCAGGTACCCCAGGCCGACCCCCGGCCCAGCGATATACAGTTCGCCGGGCGTGCCTTGTGCGACCGGTTGCAGATGTTCATCCAGAATCAGCATCCGCGCGTTGGTGATGGGTGCGCCCAGGTTGCGGTTGTTATCCCCCACGGCGAATTGCCGAGTGGTCGCCAGCACGGTGGTTTCGGTCGGGCCGTAGATGTTGTGGAACCGGCACTGCGGCGCCAACTGCTCGATGACGAAGGGTTCGCAGACATCGCCGCCGGTGACCAAGTGTGTCAGCCCCAACGGTGCGCCCAGGGGCATGACGCTCAGCAGCGCGGGCGGCAGGAAGGCATGGCTGATGCGCTGCTCACGAATCAACGCCACCAGCTGTTGCGGATCGCGGCGCTGATCTTCGCTGGGCACCACCAGCAGCGCGCCCTGGATGAAGGTCGGCAAGAGGTCCAGCAATGAGGCGTCGAAGTTGATGGTGGAAAACTGCAACGCACGGCTGTCGCGTCGCAACCCGACATGGTCGGCGTACCAGGCGCAGAAATGACTGAGGTTGCGGTGGCTGAGCAGCACGCCTTTGGGCTGGCCGGTGGTGCCGGAGGTGTAGATCGCCACAGCCGGTTCATCGGCATTCACCACGCGGCGGATTGTCGAGGCCGGCAAGCCCGGCTTGGCCGAAGGCAGTCGGCGGACATCCAGCGTCGGTATTGCAGACTCACCCGGTTCGTCGTCACCGTCGTGCAGCAACAGGTCGGCCTTGGCGTTTTCCAGGATGAAGCGCCGACGTTGCACTGGATGTTGCGGGTCGAGTGGCAGGTACACCGCCCCGCAACCCAGCACCGCCAGGATCGCGGCATACAGCTGCGCCGACTTGGGCAGGCACACGCCGATCACCTGTGGGCGGCCGATTGTCTTTGGCAGGCTGGCGAGTATCGATTGCTGCAGCTGCAGCACGGTGTTGCGTAAGGCTTTGTAGTCGATGACGTGGCCGTTGACCCACAACGCGGGGTGCTTCGCGTCATCGAGCATGCGCTGCTCGATGTTGTGCATCACCGGCACCTCCGAGGCCGCCAGCAGCCAAGGCACCGCGGGCTGATTGAGACGGTGCTCGAAGGCCAGCGGCTCCAGCGCGTCGAGCCCGTGAAGCGGTTGGTCGATAAGGTCGCTCGGTTCCGTCGGCCATTGATCGAAGCCGGCTTCCTCACGGGATAACCGGCTGACCAGCCGCGCGCCATGCTCCACCACCGCTGCCGTGGCGTGCAGGCGCAAAGACTGGCCGTTGCCGTCGCAATGCGCTGTGATTCGTTCCTGGGCCAACAGCCGTTGCGCACCGTCGCGAAACAGCACCACCGGCTGCGGCAAGGCCTGGCCGGGCACGGCCTGGAGCAGCACGCGCACTTGAAGGCAAAACCGGACCTCAAGGGCGCACGGCACCGTACCGTCGTCGATCAACAAGTCGATCGCGCCGTGGCCGGTCAGTGCTTGCGCATCCGCGACACCGTGGCCGTGCAGTTCCAGTTCCCGGGCCAGTTCGGCCATGGCCTGGCTCTTGCCAGACACAGCAATTTCGAGGCGTCTCATTGGAAGGTCCTCATGGGGTCAGGTAATCAGCCAGGGCATCGCGCACACACGGTGACGCCAGCATCGAGCTGCCGCGAAAGAAACGCGTGATGTTGCCCACCAGTGGGTGAAAACGATTGATGGGATAGGCCAGTGCGGCAGCGTCTTCACGCAGCGACTGGCGCGCCGATTCGTCGATGGGCAGGTGCGTGATCAACTCGAAATCGAACGCCTGTTGCAGATCGCTGGCCAGGTACTCGGCGATGAAACCAGGCATCAAGCGGGCAATCGCCTCGCGGTCCTCTTCGGGCGCGGTGCGCCAGTAGATCTGCACCAGCCGCGTCCAGAAGCCCGAGTGCCGGCCCTCGTCCAGCAGGTGGTCGGCCATCAATCCCTTGATCGAGGCCTTGACCGAATCGTCCCGGGCAAACGCCGCCACCTCATTGGTCACGGTGTTCTCGGCGATGGCGATGCAAATCAGTTCCACAGCGCTGAGCAGATGCTCCGGCGCCCGCGCCAGCGTGGCCGGAATCGCCCGGCTGAGTTCGATCTGCTGGGGCAACGGGATCGGCGTGATGCCGGTCATGTCGATGGTCTGCTGCATGAAGTCCATCGCCACCAGTGCGTGGTAATCCTCATCCACCACCACGGTCATCGCGTCGTAGCGACAGGCAAACGGAAACTCGATACCGAAGCGGTTCTTGGCGATGCGCCGGGCGGTGTGGTCCACCAGCTCCGTTTCAAAAATCACCACGTCGTTGATAAATTTGTAGAGGCTTTGCACCAGGACAAAATCACGCAGCTGCGGGCAATGGCTCAGGAAGGTCTGGCTGTGCACCATGGGTTGGCGGCTCATGGGAAAGATCAGCTTGTCGTCGTCTTCGACCCGGCGCCGCGGACGGGTGCGGATCGTGGCGCGGCTCTCCCAGGCATCGGCGAAGGACTGATATTGAATGGCGTTCATGGCGTCACCTGCGCAACGGCCTGGGTCATGCTCAGGCGTAGGCCATCCCACAGCGCCGTGCGACTGTGGACGGCAGCGAGGGCGGCGGCCAGGACTTCGTGCTCGCGCTGCGGGTCGCCATCGATCAGCCGTGCCAGCAGTTTTTCCGCCGCCGGGCCGTGGTCTTCGGAGTCCACCTCGATATGCCGCTGCAGGTAATAACGAAACGTCGGTGCCTGGTCCAGGCCAATGCCCCAAGCGTCCAGCATCCGCTGGAACATCTGCGGGATGACGCTTTCGCGACCATGCACGAATGCGGCGGCCACGCTGTGGGCCGGAGCATGAAGCGCGGTGTGCAGGGTCTGGCGCACGAAGCGCGCCGCGGCGGGTTCTACCTCGACGCTGTCCAGCGCGGTTTCCGGGCTGACGCCTTCTTGTTGCAGGGCGATAAATTGCTCAATCGCCCGGGTGTCCGCGCCGACCTCGCGCATGGCGTCCAGGTACAGTTCGAAATGGCTGCAATAGCCCGCGCCGGGACGGTCGTCGGACTCTTCACCCAAGACGATTTCGTTGATCAAGCGCGCCGCATGCGGGTCGGCCGGCGGCAGCCACGGTAGATGAGTGCAGGTCAGTTCCCGTTGCAGGCGTTTGGTCAGTGACATGAAATCCCACACGGCAAAAACATGACTTTCCATAAAACGGCGCAACAGGTCGATTGATGTTATTTCAGAAAAGACCGGGTGCTGGCCAAGTTCGTGCTTTTTCAGGGAAAGTTGCTCTTTGGTTGGCTGCATTGAAACGTCCTCATCAATGATATTTGTCCGGAAGTTGCTCGCCTTGTTTACCAGGGCGAGCAGGGGCCTGAACCGGAATCCATGTTTTCTTGATAATGCTTTTTGGCGCGCGATTCGCTCTGTTGTGCCGTGTCGGGCGTGGTTTGCCAAGCGCTGGAGCGGTCGATAGCAACTCGACAAATAAAAAGTTAGTGCATGTATCAAACGCTCTGCAAGTTATTTTTTAATTATTTGAAGTTGGGTATTTATTCGGCGCGAAGAGGCTAATTAAAACTCTTGCTGTAAGTTTTATTGGGGCGAAGTTGCTCCTTCCGATTTATAACTATCAGAATCGAATGGTTCGAACGAATGCCTCGCTCGGAGCACTTCAGGGATCGGGGGAATAAAGAAGTTGGTGTTTTATGGGCGGGAGACCGGTCGGACTTCCGGGTCTTTCCGCCAGTGGGCGACGCTCCTTGCGAGGTGGTTTCGATTCGCTTGGCTTGCAGCCAGGCGCTGACTTCTTCAGGTCTTTTTTCGAATCGATAAACGCAAGAGTGAGCCCAAATCGATAGCAGTTCCATTGAACTGATGTCGAGACGGATCGCCGCCGCGGTGAGGCCGTGCCGGGCGGGCAATCTGAGCTGTAGGAAGGATGTGTAAGAAAGTGCTACGCCGGCTCGGGGCCGGCGCATAGGGGAGCGTTTCGCTTACTGATTCAGGTATTGGCGCATCGTGATGGACGCTTTTTCCAGATGCTGCTCCAGCAGGTAAACCGCTTGAGCGATGTCTTTGGCTGCCGCAGCGGCGAGCATTGCATGATGGTCGTCCTGGGTCAGCTTGCCCAGGCCCATGGACGACAGATGAAAGCGCAGGAAGCGCTCTTCTTCATTGAGCTCGTGCTCGACCAGGTCAAGCAGCTTGGCGTTGGGCGCCCGGTGGTAAAGCGACATATGGAACAGCCGATTGAGCCTGGCGATCTCGGCGTGATCGGCCTGGGTTTCCAGCTGCTCGATGTAGTGGGCGGCCATTGCCAAGTCGTTGTCATCGAGCAGCGGAATGGAAAGGCGCAGGGCGAAGCTCTCCAGGACCGAACGCAAGGCGTAGGTCTCGACCGCACTGCTGGTGATCAGCGGAGCCACCACCGCGCCCTTGTGCTGGACCACGTTGAGCAACGATTGCGCCTCAAGCTGACGCAATGCCTCGCGCACCGGCATGCGGCTGACGCCGAACAGGTCGGCCAGCTCCTGCTGGCGCAACGCGGTGCCGCTGGGCAGGCGGCCGTCGAGAATGGCTTCGCGCAGGGAGCTTTCGATGACGGCGCGGGCCTGCGCAGCGGGAATAGGTCCGTTGACCTGGATTGTGCTTAACGGTTTGGGCTTCTGCGTCACGACAACACCCTGACTGGTAGTAACGAAATTGGATCCAAGCCAACATTAGTTACAGATTGCCAAGCCGTCAAAATCTCGCGGCCCCGGTTCCTGAACTAAAGTTTAGTCTGCTTGTGGTGATTGCAACCTGCCATTGTCTTTTGCCGGGCCAGGCTTCACCATCCAACGAATTTTCCAACGGCCCTTTTCGGACTTATTTCCCTTGGCTGCACCTTTCCCGGTCCTCAGGTCCTTGCGCTGGCTGTGTACGGCATTGCTGCTGGCCGGCCTGATGCTGGGCGGCTTGCGAGCCGACTGGGACTTTGCGCAGATCAGCCGGCGGGCGCAAGCGTTATATGGACCGTTGGGCGAAGGGCAGCAGCGGATCGACGCGTGGCAGCAATTGCTGGCGACCCAGAAACAGATCCCGGAGCTGGAACAGCTCAAGGTGGTGAACCTGTTTTTCAACAAACAGGTGCGCTACGTGGAGGACATCGACCTGTGGCGTGAGGTCGACTATTGGGAAACGCCGATCCAGGCCCTGTGGAAGGGCGCCGGCGATTGTGAAGACTACGCCATCGCCAAGTATTTCAGCCTGCGTCACCTCGGGGTGTCCAGTGACAAGCTGCGTATCACCTACGTCAAGGCGTTGCGGCAGAACCGTGCGCACATGGTGCTCACGTATTACGCCACCCCCGACGCCATGCCGCTGGTGCTCGACAGCCTGATCGACGGCATCCAGCCGGCCAGCCAGCGAACCGACTTGCTCCCGGTCTACTCTTTCAATGCCGAAGGGCTGTGGCTGCCGGGCGCCAAGGGCAACAAGAAAGTGGGTGACACCAAGCGCCTGTCCCGGTGGCAGGATGTGTTGAAAAAAATGCAGGCCGAAGGTTTTCCGGTCGAGACGACTAACTAGGAGCGCGCGCTCAGATGTCCTTGTTCAAACAGCTGTTGATCGCTATTTGTCTGTTCCTGGTGGTTGCCTTCAGCGGCAGCTTCATGGTCAGCCTGGAGAGCTCGCGGACCCAGTACGTCAATCAGTTGCGCTCCCATGCCCAGGACGCGGCCACGGCGCTCGCACTGTCGCTGACGCCGAACATCGACGATCCGGCGATGGTCGAGTTGATGGTCAGCTCGATCTTCGACAGCGGTTACTACGCGAGCATCCGCGTGATCGACGTGGCCACCGACAGGACCCTGGCCGAGCGCACTGGCACGCCGGACGCCGGCAGCGTCCCGCAATGGTTCATCAGGCTTATTGGCCTTGAACCGGCTGGCGGCGATGCGATCGTCAGCCGTGGTTGGGAGCAGGCGGCGCGGGTCGAGGTGGTCAGCCATCCGATGTTCGCCCTTGCCAAGCTGTGGCAGAGCGCGCTGGGCAGCCTGGGTTGGTTGCTGCTGTGCGGCGCCGTGAGCGCGGTGCTCGGCGCCTTGCTGTTGCGTCGTCAGCTCAAGCCGTTGGATTACATGGTGCACCAGTCCCACGCCATCGCCCGTCGTGAATTCCTCAGCCTGCCGGAGCTGCCGCGCACCCCAGAGCTGCGTCGGGTGGTGCAAGCAATGAACCAGATGGTCGAGAAGCTCAAGGCACTGTTCCAGGAACAGGCTGAGCGCAGCGAGAAGCTGCGGGTCGAGTCCTACCAGGACAACCTCACTGGGCTGGCCAATCGACGGTATTTCGAAATGCAATTGCATGCCCGGGTGAGCAATCCGGAGCAGGCCAGTTCCGGCTATCTGCTGTTGCTACGGGTCAAGGACCTGGCCGGTTTGAACCAGCGGCTGGGCGGGCAGCGCACTGACCAATTGCTGAAGGCCGTGGGCGAGCAGCTGTTGCGTGAATGCGCCCGCTATCCGGAAACCCATAACCTGGTGACACGCATCCGCGGCGGTGAGTTCGCGGTGCTGGCGCCGGGGCTGGTGCGCGAGGAGGCGCTGCAACTGGCGCAAAACCTGGAAAGCGCGTTGGCGAGCCTGCACGCCACCGGCGCGACCGACGTGGCCTCGGTGGCTTCCATCGGCCTGGCGCCGTTCGTTCATGGCGACTCGCCGCAAGCGGTGCTCCAGCTCGGCGACCAGGCCCTGGCCCAGGCCGAAAGCCAGGGCGAACCGGGCTGGGCTTGCCTGGATCACAGCGCCTCGGCGAGTGTCGGCGATGATCACCATGCCTGGCACAACCTGCTCGACCAGGCCTTGGGCAACCAGCGCTTCGAGCTGTATTTCCAACCGGTGGTGGCTACCCAGGACACCGATGTGGTGTTGCATTACAAAGTGCTGTCGCGGTTGTTGGATGAACAAGGCCAGACCATTCCCGCCGGACGTTTCCTGCCGTGGCTAGAGCGCTTTGGCTGGACCGCGCGCCTGGACCGTCTGATGCTCGAACAGGTGCTCAAGCAAATGGCCGGGCATGAGCAGTCCCTGGCGTTGAACCTGTCTTCGGCGACCTTGGCCGATCCGCAGGCGCTGAACAAGATCTTTGAGATCCTGCGGGCGCATTCCAACCTTGGGTCGCGCCTGACCCTGGAGATTGGTGAAGAGCAACTGCCGGAGCAAGCGGTGCTGGAGCAATTGACCCGGCAGTTGCGCGAGCTCGGTTTCTCCCTGAGCCTGCAGCGTTTTGGTGGGCGCTTCAGCATGATCGGCAACCTGTCACGACTGGGGTTGGCTTACCTGAAGATCGATGGCAGTTATATTCGTGCCATTGATCAGGAAAGTGACAAACGTCTGTTTATCGAGGCTATTCAGCGGGCTGCTCACAGTATTGATCTGCCGTTGATTGCTGAGCGGGTTGAGACGGAGGGGGAGTTGGCGGTGATTCGGGAGATGGGGTTGTTTGGGGTGCAGGGGCAGTTGGTTGGGGAGCCTAAGCGTTGGGGGTGAGGCGGTCTTTTATCCTTCTGACTGAGTACATATCCATTGCTGCGGTAACGGCGACTTAGGGTTTCGCCCTGACGGCGACTCACTTTTTTTGGCGCTCTTCCAAAAGTGACCCGCTGTAAGAGCGGAACCGCCAGTAGCCGTTACCGCAGAAACGGATATACACCCTTTTCTGAAAGCAAAATCCTAGGAGATTTCCTTCAAGTTGTAGCGAACTTGGTGAACTTGTCCGGCGTCTGTCTCATGGCTAGTCTGAGCTTGTCACCGAAAAAACGGTGACACTGGCGTGCAAGCCGGTTAAAAGACGACGCGCAAGCGCTTTATGGCGGTTGTGCGTGGGAGATTTCTTCGCAAGAAGGAGTCTGCCGGGGTTCCGTCTGCCCGGTCTTGCACACCTGCGTACAGCTGCCACCTCATTTGCGTGCAAGCGAACGGTGTCGGTTCCACTTCTACAGATGGAGCTTCACGACATGTTCAAAATAACTCCAAATCCGCCAGGAAACCCTGGCAAAACCTCTAGCAAATCAGCGAAGTCCAAAAAACTCGACGAAGCCGCCGAACGCGCCCTCGACTACTACCTCAATCCCAAACCAACCGATAAAGCCTCGGGGAAACCCCAAACCGCCCAGCTTTTCATGGTCTCTCCAGACATCGACACCGAAACCCTCCTGGCCAATGCCTCCGAAGACTTGTTGTCCATCAGCGCCATCGCGGCCGACCTGGCGGATGACGTCGACGGCTCACGCCGCAGCGTGATCCTGGCGATCAGTCGAATGGCCGACGGGGTGCACCTGTTGGTGGAGCGGGCGATGGATCGGCTGGAGGTTCAAGCGTCGGGCTGACGCAGAACCTGTGGCGAGGGAGCTTGCTCCCGCTCGGCTGCGCAGCAGTCGCAGAACCGGGCAATGTGGTCAACCTGGAGAAATGCAGGGGCCTGCTTTGCAGGCCAGCGGGAGCAAGCTCCCTCGCCACAGGTGCTGTGTACTGCTTGGAATGGCGTCAGCCCGGGTGACAGGCTAGATCAACCCTTTCTCGTCATCATCGATCAACCGACTCAACCCACCCAGCGCTTCCCGCGCCTGGTTGCGGTCCATCAGCTTGGCCTGGGCCGCTGCTGGCAGGTCGGTGACGCGGATGACGCCTTTAGCGGTCAGGACCTGGATCAAGTCGTCGAGTACCCGGATCATCTCCAGGTCGCTTTGCTTGAGTTGCTTGAGGCTGTTCTCTACGGCCTGGTTGGCGAACCAGTCCTGAATCTCGTGGTTGTCGGCCGGCAAGGTCTCGGTGGCCTCGGCATAAGCGGTGGCTTCGACGCGCACCAGCAGGCCTTGTGCATCGCGTTGCACATAAAACATCGGGCATCCCTCATGTATGAAGCGGCGTCATGCTGGGCAGCATAGGCCAACTGTGGGGATTATGAACACTTATCCCATGCGAGGGAGCTGGCTCTCTCGCATGGGACGCTGTCAGGTTCAGCTGTTGTTGTGATCGATCTTGATGGTCGGATCACTGCCGGCGATGAGCGAGTTCAGGTTGATGTTCGACCAGTTGTTGCCTTCCAGCTTGATCGTCACGTCTGGCGTCGCTGCCGCACCGTTGGCCGCGTTGAACTGGCCGGTGGTGCTGACTTGCAGAGAAGACACGCCATCGACCGTGCTGATTTTCAGGAAGTGGTCGATGGTGCTGCCGGTTTCGCCCTGCAACAGGTCCCGCAGGTCAATCCGGTCACCGTCGGCGGCCTTGAAGTCCTTGATCACATCATTGCCGGTGTCGCCGGACTTCCAGACAAAGGTATCGCCGCCCAGGCCACCGATCAGGGTGTCGTTGCCCTTGCCGCCGCCCAGGATGTCGTTGCCGCTGCCACCGAGCAGGATGTCATTGCCCTTGCCGCCATCCAGCAGGTCGTTGCCGCCCTGGCCGAAAATGATGTCGTTACCGGCGCCGCCCAGCAGGGTGTCGTTGCCGTCATGTGCGCCGGACACATCGAACGCGGTGTAGTGCTCGGTGATGTACTGATGCACATTGCTGGTGGTGACCTTGCTGACGTCCACGCCGCTTTGCTGGGCCACGAACGACTGGATGGCCTGGTAACCCTCACCGGCAATGCCGTTGAAACTCACCAGGTCGCCGAACAGAATGTCGTTGCCATCCGCGCCATTGACCGTGTCGGCACCTGGCAGGGTCGCTTCGGTGTGGCCAATGATCGAATTGGCCAGGTTGTTCGGGTCGATGTTGGTCTGTGGTGACGAGTCCGAATCGTACGGCTTGAGATCGTTCAGGGTCACATCACTGTTCAGGCCGATGGCTTCGACGGTGCTCAAACCCTTGAGCAGCGTGAAGCTATCGGTCGAGCCCGCCGCTGAATCTACATAGTTCCAGTAGTCGCCATAACCGGTGCCGCCCTGTTTCGACACTTCGAAGGTGCCATTGCCCTCGGCATGCACCGTGCCCACATAGCTGTCGATCCATTTCTTGCCGCTTTTGGTCGACAGATACATCTCGCCGTTTTCGTAGATGGTGTACTTGTGCGTGCTGTCGATCGTCTGGGTGTAGTACTTGCCAGCGCTGTAGTTGGCCGCGCTCAGGACGTCATCAAGCTTGACGGTGCCGTAGAGCGTTGGGTTGCCCTGTTCTTCGGTCTGGTAGTAGGTCGGCTTGCCGTCGGTAATGAAATACGTGAGGTTCTTCGCCCCGGTATTGTTCAGGGCTTCGGTACTCTTGAAGAAGTTCGCCGTGGTCTTGAACACGTCTTCATAGTTGGTACCGCCACCGGACACCATCGAATCGAGCAGGCCCTTGAGCAAGGTCAAGGCGTTCGAGTCTTTGAGGTTGACCGAGACCGTGCTGTTCACCTGGCTGTCGAAGTCCGCCAGGAAAATATTCACCGTCCCGGAGTTACTGCCCAGGCTCTGCTTGAGGGTGCTGAACACCGAAGTCAGCGAGGCCTTCGCCGCTGCAATGGACGAGTCGCTCATGCTGCCGGAGCTGTCGACCATGAAGGCGATGTTGTAGTTGACCCCTGGCACCACGGTCAGCCCACCGATGTCGGCGACCACGATGTCGTTGCCGTCGGTACCGGTGACGTTGTCGCTGCCGGAAGTGGCGGTGGTGGCGTTGTAGACCGCCGGGTGCACCGTCACCGGGATTTGCGCGGTGGTCACGGCCGATCCGCCGAGGGCTTCGGTGGAGGTCGAGGTCACGGTCAGGTTGATCTGGCCATTGAAGTAGGTCGGTGGCGTCAGGTTGAGGCTGCCCAGGTTCCAGCCAGAGACCGAGGCTTCGCCGTTGGCGCCCACGGTCGCGGTGTGGCCTGCGCCGTCGCTCAGCACGCTGCCTTCCGGCATGCCGCCAATCTTCACGCTCAGGCTTTCGGAGCCGTCGGTGTCGGTCAGGGCGGTGGTGATCTTCGACAGGTTCACGCTGCCGCCTTCGGCGCCTTCGTTGAGCTTGAAGCCGTCGTAGTAGCCTTCGCCATTGGTGCCGTGCAGGTCGGAGACGGACACGCCGGCATTCACCAGGTCGGTCACGCCGGTATAGAGCGGTACGCCGGCGCTGCTCAGGTCCACGGGCGTGCTGCCGTTGACCGACAGGTTCACGTCATAGCTGCCCGGGCCGGTCTGGTTGTGGTGGTAGATGTCCAGGGTGTAGTAGCCGCTGGTGGTCGGCGTGAACGAACCGTTCAACTTGCCACCCGCGCCCCAGGTGATACCCGCCACGTCCTTGCCGCCAATCGTCACCAGCAGGCTGTCATCACCGGTGCCGCTGAAGGTGTAGGTCTTGCCGGCCTCCAGGAAAATCAGGCCCGAGGTTTTCGACGCGGTGCCTGCGTTGACGTTGCTGTCGTTCTGAACGTTGCTCACATTGGTGCTGCTGTTCGGCGTGCCGGCGGCATCGATCACCGACTTGAGCGTGCCGGACGGCGCGCCGTTGCCGTCGGTGCCCAGGCCGGACAGGCCGGTCCAGACTTCCTTGATCAAACCGGTGGAGGTCACGTTGTTGCCGGCCACGTTGAGGCTCGGTGCGTCGGCGACCGGGGTGATGTCGATCTTCACAGTGCCGGTATTGCCTAGCGTCTGGCCGTCGGTTGGCTGGAAGCTGATTTGCGCGTAGTCGGCCTTTTGATTACCCACGCCGGCCGGGTTGCCATTGGCACCGGATTCGTTGGCATCGGGGGTGAAGCGCAGCTTGCCAGCGTCGATGTCCGCCTTGCTGAAGGTCTGGTTGTTGGCCACGTCCTTCCAGGTTGCGCCGTCCAGGTACTGCAATTTGCCGTCACCCGGCAGCCCGGTGATTTTCACGCCCTGGCTGGTGGCGGCGCTGTCCACGTCGCTGATGCCGAACGTCGACCAGCCGAGGACCAGTGAAGTGTCTTCGGTACCGGTCACCGCGCCACCGGTGGCTACGGGTGCGTCGTTGACCCCGACCACGTTCACGGTGGTGGTGGCGGTGTTGGAGTAGCTTGCGCCGTCGGTCACTGTCACGGTGATGACGCGCGGTACGGTGCTCGGATCTTCGCTGTTGTTGATGAAACTGATGTTCTTGATCTGCTGCATGTAGTCGGCCAGCGTTGCATTGCCTGTCAGCGTCAGGACGACTTTGCCGTCGGTGCTGTTGGCGTTGATGCTGATGCCGTTGACGCTATTGCCCAGGTTCAGATGATCGCCAGGCTGACGGTTGGTCAGCACGATGGTGGCGCCGGTCAGCATGGTGCTGTCCGGGTCGGTGATTTTCAGGTCGGTGTCGGCAATCGATACGCCCGGGCCGGTGGTGCCTTCAGTGAACGTCACTTGATAATCGGCGCCGGTCTTGCCGCTGGAGTTGTTGGCGTCCAGGTCGAGTACCGGCGGCGCATCGTTGTCGATGATCGAGGTGCTGACGCTGCCGTTGGTGCCGCTGACCGCCAAGTGCTCGAAGTTGCCACCGGTAGCCGAGTCAATCTTGACCACGAAGTTTTCCGTGCCTTCGGTGATCTTGTCGTCCAGCGTCGCCACGTTGAAGGTCGCGCTGGTGGCGCTGGCCGGGATCTTCACGGTGTAGACGCCGGTGAAGTCCGTGCCGTCGGCGGCGGTGCCGCTGTAGACGATCTTGAGCGTCACCTCGGTTTGCGCCGGGTTCGTCAGGCTGACGGTGTACGTGGCCGCCTGGCCTTCGGTGACCGACGTGCTGCCGGTGATGCTGACGGTGGTGTTGTCGACCGTGTCACCCACGGCCGTCGACGCGCCGGTCTTGTCGATACCGATGGCTTCGAGATTGCCGCCGGATGCCGATTTGATCGTCTCGGTGATGGACGGCGCGCCGGTGTAGACATCGTTGCCAACCGCGACATCCAACGCCCCCGAGCTTGCGCCGGCTGCGATGATGATGGTCTTGCCGCTGTCCAGCGTCACGGTCACCGGGCCGTTCTGTGCGGTGACGGGTTTCCCGTCGGCACCGGTTAGGGTGGCAGTGTAAGTGATGGTGCCGTTTTCGTTCACGGTCGGTGTGGCGGTCAGCGTCACGCTGGTGGTGTCGTCGACATCGCTGACGACAGTGCTGACCGGAGCGGTGTTTGGTGCGATGGCTTCCAAATTACCGCCCGATGCCGAGGCAATCGACTCAGTGACGGTGGTTGGGCCTTGGTAAACATCGTTGCCGACCGCGACATCCAACGCACCCGAGCTTGCACCGGCGGCGATGGTGATCGTCTTGCCGCTTTCGAGCGTGACCGTCACCGGACCGTTTTGCGCGGTGACGGGTTTGCCGTCGGCACCGGTCAGGGTTGCGGTGTAGGTGATGGTGCCGTTTTCGTTCACGGTCGGTGTAGCGGTCAACGTCACGGTAGTGGTGTCGTCGACATCGCTGACGATGGTGCTAACTGGGGCGGTGTTCGAAGCAATGGCTTCGAGGTTGCCACCGGATGCATCTTTGATCGACTCGGTGACGGTGGTTGGGCCTTGGTACACGTCATTGCCAACCGCGACATCCAACACACCCGAGCTTGCGCCGGCAGCGATGGTGATGGTCTTGCCGCTGTCCAGGGTAACGGTCACCGGACCGTTTTGTGCGGTGACGGGCTTGCCGTCGGCACCGGTCAGGGTTGCGGTGTAGGTGATGGTGCCGTTTTCATTCACAGTTGGCGTAGCGGTCAACGTTACCGTGGTGGTGTCGTCGACATCGCTAACCACAGTGCTGACCGGAGCGGTGTTTGGCGCGATGGCTTCGAGGTTGCCACCGGATGCATCTTTGATCGACTCAGTGACGGTGGTTGGGCCTTGGTAAGCATCGTTGCCGACCGCGACATCCAACGCCCCCGAGCTTGCGCCCGCAGCAATGGTGATCGTTTTGCCGCTGTCGAGCGTGACGGTCACCGGACCATTCTGCGCGGTGACGGGTTTGCCGTCGGCACCGGTCAGGGTCGCGGTGTAGGTAATGGTGCCGTTTTCATTCACGGTCGGCGTAGCGGTCAACGTCACGGTAGTGGTGTCGTCAACATCGCTGACCACGGTGCTGACTGGCGCGGTGTTCGGAGCGATAGCCTCGAGGTTGCCACCGGATGCATCTTTGATCGACTCGGTAACTGTCGTCGGGCCTTGGTACACGTCGTTGCCGACGGCTACGTCCAAGACGCCGGAACTTGCACCGGCTGCGATGGTGATGGTCTTGCCGCTGTCCAGGGTAACGGTCACCGGACCGTTTTGTGCGGTGACGGGTTTGCCGTCGGCACCGGTCAGGGTCGCGGTGTAGGTGATGGTGCCGTTTTCGTTCACGGTCGGTGTGGCGGTCAACGTCACGGTAGTGGTGTCGTCGACATCGCTGACGATAGTGCTGACCGGAGTCGTGTTCGGAGCGATAGCCTCGAGGTTGCCACCAGTGGCGGTACTGATGCTTTCGGTGACGGTGGTTGGGCCTTGGTACACGTCGTTGCCGACCGCGACATCCAACGCACCCGAGCTTGCACCGGCTGCGATGGTGATGGTTTTACCGCTTTCCAGCGTCACGGTGACCGGACCGTTTTGTGCGGTGACCGGCTTGCCGCCGGCACCGGTCAGGGTGGCGGTGTAGGTAATGGTGCCGTTTTCATTCACGGTCGGAGTCGCAGTCAAGGTCACCGTGGTGGTGTCATCGACATCACTAACGACGGTGCTGACCGGAGCGGTGTTCGGTGCGATGGCTTCGAGGTTGCCACCGGATGCATCTTTGATCGACTCGGTAACTGTCGTCGGGCCTTGGTACACGTCGTTGCCGACGGCTACGTCCAAGACGCCGGAACTTGCACCGGCTGCGATGGTGATGGTCTTGCCGCTGTCCAGGGTAACGGTCACCGGACCGTTTTGTGCGGTGACGGGTTTGCCGTCGGCACCGGTCAGGGTCGCGGTGTAGGTGATGGTGCCGTTTTCGTTCACGGTCGGTGTGGCGGTCAACGTCACGGTAGTGGTGTCGTCGACATCGCTGACGATGGTGCTGACCGGAGCGGTGTTTGGTGCGATGGCTTCGAGGTTGCCGCCTGATGCCGAGGCAATCGATTCGGTAACCGTCGTTGGGCCTTGGTATACGTCGTTGCCGACAGCCACATCCAGCACGCCCGAGCTTGCGCCGGCAGCGATGGTGATGGTCTTGCCGCTGTCCAGCGTCACAGTCACCGGACCGTTCTGTGCGGTGACCGGTTTGCCGTCGGCACCGGTCAGGGTGGCGGTGTAGGTGATGGTGCCGTTTTCGTTCACGGTCGGAGTGGCGGTCAATGTCACCGTGGTGGTGTCATCGACATCGCTAACAACAGTGCTGACCGGAGCGGTGTTTGGAGCGATGGCTTCCAAATTACCGCCCGATGCCGAGGCAATCGACTCAGTGACGGTGGTTGGGCCTTGGTAAACATCGTTGCCGACCGCGACATCCAACGCACCCGAGCTTGCACCGGCGGCGATGGTGATGGTCTTGCCGCTTTCGAGCGTGACGGTAACCGGACCGTTTTGCGCGGTGACCGGTTTGCCATCGGCACCGGTCAGGGTTGCGGTGTAGGTGATGGTGCCGTTTTCGTTCACGGTCGGTGTAGCGGTCAACGTCACGGTAGTGGTGTCGTCGACATCGCTGACGATGGTGCTGACCGGAGCGGTGTTTGGTGCGATGGCTTCGAGGTTGCCGCCTGATGCCGAGGCAATCGATTCGGTAACCGTCGTTGGGCCTTGGTATACGTCGTTGCCGACAGCCACATCCAGCACGCCCGAGCTTGCGCCGGCAGCGATGGTGATGGTCTTGCCGCTGTCCAGCGTCACAGTCACCGGACCGTTCTGTGCGGTGACCGGTTTGCCGTCGGCACCGGTCAGGGTGGCGGTGTAAGTGATGGTGCCGTTTTCGTTCACGGTCGGAGTGGCGGTCAACGTCACCGTGGTGGTGTCATCGACATCGCTGACCACGGTGCTGACTGGCGCGGTGTTTGGAGCGATGGCTTCCAAATTACCGCCCGATGCCGAGGCAATCGACTCAGTGACGGTGGTTGGGCCTTGGTACACATCGTTGCCGACCGCGACATCCAACGCCCCCGAGCTTGCACCGGCGGCGATGGTGATGGTCTTGCCGCTTTCCAGCGTCACGGTCACCGGACCGTTTTGCGCGGTGACGGGTTTGCCGTCGGCACCGGTCAGGGTCGCAGTGTAGGTAATGGTGCCGTTTTCATTCACGGTCGGAGTCGCAGTCAAGGTCACCGTGGTGGTGTCATCGACATCACTAACGACGGTGCTGACCGGAGCGGTGTTCGGTGCGATGGCTTCGAGGTTGCCACCGGATGCATCTTTGATCGACTCGGTAACTGTCGTCGGGCCTTGGTACACGTCGTTGCCGACGGCTACGTCCAAGACGCCGGAACTTGCACCGGCTGCGATGGTGATGGTCTTGCCGCTGTCCAGGGTAACGGTCACCGGACCGTTTTGTGCGGTGACGGGTTTGCCGTCGGCACCGGTCAGGGTCGCGGTGTAGGTGATGGTGCCGTTTTCGTTCACGGTCGGTGTGGCGGTCAACGTCACGGTAGTGGTGTCGTCGACATCGCTGACGATAGTGCTGACCGGAGTCGTGTTCGGAGCGATAGCCTCGAGGTTGCCACCAGTGGCGGTACTGATGCTTTCGGTGACGGTGGTTGGGCCTTGGTACACATCGTTGCCGACCGCGACATCCAACGCACCCGAGCTTGCACCGGCTGCGATGGTGATGGTTTTACCGCTTTCCAGCGTCACGGTGACCGGACCGTTTTGTGCGGTGACGGGTTTGCCGTCGGCACCGGTCAGGGTTGCGGTGTAGGTGATGGTGCCGTTTTCGTTCACGGTCGGTGTGGCGGTCAACGTCACGGTAGTGGTGTCGTCGACATCGCTGACGATAGTGCTGACCGGAGTCGTGTTCGGAGCGATAGCCTCGAGGTTGCCACCAGTGGCGGTACTGATGCTTTCGGTGACGGTGGTTGGGCCTTGGTACACATCGTTGCCGACCGCG
>NZ_JABWQY010000022.1:0-69014 GCF_014268685.1 Pseudomonas sp. SWRI92 | reverse complement strand
TTCGCCGCCGCCGAAGTTGAAGCGGTCGGAGGTGAACGCGCCGCGGCCGTTCATCGACATGTCTTCCATGCTCGCGTCGTTGCGCGGGCTGTTGGCGCGGAACTGACCGCCGTAGAGGCTCAGGCCGCTGATTTCGGTGGAGGTTACCTGGCCACCACGGAAGGTTTGCGGCAGGGAACGACCGTCGTCGGAACGCAGGATCGGCAGCACCGGCATCCATTCACCGACTTTCAATTCGGTCTTCGACACTTTGGCCTTTAGGGCTACACCCAGGCGACCGTAATCGTCGGCGGGGCGGCCATCGTCATGAATCGGCAGCAGGGACGTGTTCGCCGTGCCACGGCCGCCGTCGAGCTTGACCGCGTACATCCCCAGCACATCCAGGCCGAAACCGACTGTACCTTGGGTGAAGCCGGACTTGGCGTCGAGAATGAAGCTCTGGGTCCATTCCTCGGCTTTGCCTTGGGCATTGTTCGGGTTGGTGAAGTTGCGGTTGATGTAGAAGTTGCGAAGGTTCAGCGTGGCCTTGGCATCATCGACAAAGCCTTCGGCGTTGGCGGTCATCGGAAGAAACAGCGCCAGGCTGCTGCAGCTGATGAGCCCTAGGGCATGACGAGAATTGAGGGAATTACGGGTTGGACGATTGTCGGGCGAAAAACGGACACGTTTGCTCACTCTGGCGCTCCCTACTTTTTTGTTGTTTTTATTTGTCATACGTCGTCGTACAACATGGCGTGGATTATTTGGCGGCGCTCCGTCATTGTCAACTGGCCATTACTGCGTTTTTTTCATCGCTGATGGGCCTTGGCCTGAGGCATTCGGATGCTTGCCGCGTAGGAAACTCGGGCGGAGAGGGCTCTGGGTTGGGAAAAAAACTCGCCCCAGGGTAGCTTTCAACGGGCGAAGTTATGCGATGACTGGCCTAAGACATTAGTCGAATGCTGGGGGGCGGAGGGGCTTAGAAGCTCTTGTGGCGAGGGAGCGGCCGCCGCGTCTTCGGCGCTGCGCTGTCGCGCAGCGAACTTAGATCGTTCCCACGCTCTGCGTGGGAATGCATCCCGTGACGCTCTGCGTCACCTTCCAGAAGCGGAACGTGGAGCATCCCTGGCAACATTCCCACGCAGGAGCGTTGGAACGATCCATCGCGTCAGCCGGATTTACGACTGCTGCGCAGCCGAGCGGGAGCAAGCTCCCTCGCCACTAGAGCGACTGCGTCCATCTGTTTGCATGCAATAGGGCGAAACGTGGAGCTAGTTAGCCATGACGACGCAGGCTTATCTCACGACATAAACCTTGCGCACATAGACGCTGCTTTTCCAGGCACAGGGCGCGTCCAGCGGCACGAACACCGTATCGCCGGTTCTGACCACCAGCTCGGTTCCGTCGGCTGCCTGCAAGGTGACGCTGCCTTCGAGCAGGTGCATCAGTTCATGCAGCTTGTGCGGCCGCGACTTGCGGGTGTAGGGCGTCGAGTCCCAAATGCCGATGCGCAGGTCGGTCGCTTCCTCGACAAACAGATTGTGCGAGCGGCACTGCGGTGTTGGGCCGAGCAGGATCGCTTCATCGGGTGCCGCCGAAGGCGATAGCAAGGTAGACGCGGGCAGGGCGGTGAGTCCGGGCTGCTTGGTCGCGACAGACTGCGTGTCGGCACAGAATGCCCAGAGGGAAGCGGGCTGCGCCTCAATCTCAAGGGCCGTGCCCCGGGCGATCACCGCGCTTTCCCCAGGCTGCAGGTGCAGCGTCTGCGCCGGGCTGCGCAGCGTGACGGCCCCGGCATGCACGACGATGGTTTCGCTGAATGGGTACGCATCGCTGCCGAACCGGCCATTGGCCTGGACCACACCGGCCGCCATGCCGTCGGCTCCGGCATGGGCGATGAGCCGGTCGAACGGGTCGTTGGTGCCCAGCGAGCCTGGACGAAAAGGCGTGGCAGTGGGGCTACCGTCGGCGCGTGCCAACAGCATTGCAGTGGGCTCAAGCATCAATTTTTTTCTCCGGAGAAGTGCTGTGGATAGGGCGTTAGCCGATGGCCTGGGTCACCGGCGCGAATTGGTGCACGCCGCCGGTGGCCTGGGGCGGCGTGCCGCGAGCCATTTGGGTGACGGTATCGACGCGCTTGAGCCCGATGTCTTCCAGCCAGGGGGCCAGGCCGCAGTCAGCGGGAATATCAATGCGCACGAACGCCTCCGGCACCTGGGCCACCAGCGCTGCGATCACATGCCGGGCCTGTTCAGGGCCTTGAGCGATGACCGGGCCGATGCAGCGCCCACGGCCGAAGGGGCGCATCAGGGCGAAGGCACATAGGCGGCCGTCCCGCTCGATGCCGACGCCTTGTTCAACATCGGCGAACACATCGTTCAATACCGCCGCTCTGTCCAGACCGCTGCCGGCATTGGCCAGCCTGATCAGCTCGGCGTGATCGGCCGATGTCAGTGGGCGACAGCGTTGCCCGCTGGCCAGCTCCGGCGGGACGGTCGCCAATGCTTGCCCTTGGTGTTGCTGGATATACCCGAACTCAACGAAGCCCTGGCTGGCGTACAACGGTGCGCCGGCCAGCGTCGCGTTGAGAACGGCGGTCCGTGATCCGCACGCCTCGATAGCCAACTCCATCAATTTGCGGCCGATCCCCTGGCCCTGGTACTCGTCACTGACGATGACCAGGCCGATGGTGGCGTAGTCGCCTTGGCCACAGGTAAACGCGGTACCGATCAGCCGCTCCTGGTCCAGCACGACATACCCCTGGGCGACGCGCTGCAGCATCGCCCAGTCTTCCAGGCGATGGGGCCATTTCAACTGCACGGACAAGGCGTGGGCCGCCGGGACATCGGCCGCGGTCATGGCGCGATAAAGATAAGCAGGGCGTTGCGAAATGGACATGGCGGGTCCCCATGGAGTTGATGTCGAGCCGGACGCAATCGTCCGTGGTGGTTGCCTGTATCTCACCTGCCATCGGGGCTGACAAGGGCCGAAAATGAATTCGGCAGGTTCGCTAAGCAGCGGCGGCGCAGGCCGAATTTCTTGCCCAAACGAGACGTCCGCCCAGCAGGAAATACCGAGCCGATTCACCAGCGACAAATGAACAGTCAGTAGCGGCGCTCGCGATCAACCCGCCCCAGCATCGATTCGCCCCGTTGATGCCGACGGATGTTTTCCAGCAAGACGCCAAAGGCTGTTTCGGGTTGGGTCATCGCCGCGATGTGGGGCGTCAGCAGGATTTGCGGGTGCTGCCAGAACGGATGCTCCGGCGCGGCCGGTTCCTGCGTCAATACGTCGAGCACCGCCGCGCTGAGCTGGCCGCTGGCGAGCGCGTCGAGCAGGTCCGCCTCGACCAGATGACCGCCCCGGCCCATGTTGATCAAGGCAGCGCCCTTGGGCAGTTGTTCGAAGAGCTGACGGTTGAGAATGCCTTGGGTCTGTTCGGTCAGCGGCAGCACGCACAGCACGATATCGCACTGGGCAAGAAAGGCCGGCAGTTGCTCGGGGCCGGCATGACAAGCCACGCCGTCAATGTGATGTTCGCTGCGGGCCCAGCCGGACAAGGCGAAGCCAAAGGGCGCCAGCGTCGCCAGTATCTGCCGCGCCTGCAAACCCAAGCCCATGACGCCGACCCGACGCTGCCGGGCAGGCACCAGGGGATGGGCCTGCCAGCAACGTTCGGCCTGTTGCTGGCGATAGCGCAACATGTCCCGGTGTACGCTGAGCACGGCGAAACTGGCGTATTCGCACATCCCCTGGGTGATGCCCGGATCGAGCAGTCGCACCACCGGCAGCGATGGCGGCAGACGACCGAGGTCGAGCTGATCGACGCCTGCCGACAAGGCGAACAGCACTTGCAGATTCGGCAGCAGCGTTTCGATCTCGTCCGGTGCCTGCCAGGCCGCAAGGTACTGGATATCCCTTGGATCGCCGATATCCGGCCAGGCTCGCCATTCGATGTCCGGCGCCTGTTCGGCGAACAAGCGTCGCCAGTGTTCGCCGCGTACCGGATCAGCCTTATAAAGCAGCGCCATGGGTCGGTTCTCATCTGAAATTCGGGAGTCTCAAGCATGCCTCAACGGCGAAGCAGGATCTTTCGAAAGCAGGGCGCAGGGACGCATGGCGCGGTGTTGTAGAGCGCCCCGGGCGGCAGAATCGTTGGGGTGCGAGGTCCATGGAGGAATCTGCTGTTTGCCGGGGGGTAAACAGTCGATCCGGATTTCTCGACGACCAAGTTCGGCTTAGACAATCGTGCCGAACGCTTAACCTGTGGTGACACCGCAGCCGCTTCCAGGTTGCGCGGCTCACGATGGGAAATGCCAATGAACAGTAAAGTCGAAGAAACCCCGAGTCTGCTCCGTCAGCGTGATCAATACGTGCCCCGTGGGCTGGTGACGGCGCACCCGCTGGTGATCGATCGAGCCCAAGGCTCCGAATTATGGGACGTGGACGGCAAGCGCTACCTGGACTTTGTCGGCGGCATCGGCGTGCTGAATATCGGCCATAACCACCCCAAGGTTGTCGCGGCGGTGCAGGCCCAGTTGCAGAAGGTTTCCCATGCCTGCTTCCAGGTCGTGGCCTATAAACCCTACTTGGACCTGGCCCGGCGCCTGTGCGAGATGATCGGCGGCCAACACGCCTATAAAGCTGCGTTTTTTACCTCCGGCGCCGAAGCCGTGGAAAACGCCGTGAAGATCGCTCGCGCCCACACCAACCGCTCGGCAGTGATCGCCTTTCGCGGTGGGTTTCACGGGCGGACGTTGCTGGGCACCACGCTGACCGGAATGAGCCAGCCTTATAAGCAGAACTTCGGGCCGTTCGCGCCGGAAGTCTTCCACACGCCTTATCCGAACGCCTATCGCGGCGTCACCAGCGAAATGGCGCTGCGAGCGCTGGACGAACTGCTGGCGACCCAGGTAGCGCCAGAGCGGGTCGCGGCAATCATCATCGAACCGGTGCAAGGCGATGGCGGTTTCCTTTGCGCGCCCGTCGAGTTCCTCCAGGGCCTGCGCGCCTTGACCGAGAAACATGGCATTGTGTTGATTCTCGATGAAATCCAGACCGGTTTCGGCCGTACCGGCAAGTGGTTCGGTTTCCAGCATGCCGACATCCAGCCGGACCTGGTCACCGTCGCCAAGAGCCTCGCCGGCGGCTTGCCGTTGTCGGGTGTGGTCGGCAAGGCCGAGATAATGGACGCGCCGTTGCCCGGCGGACTCGGTGGCACTTACGGCGGCAATGCGCTTTCCTGCGCGGCGGCGCTGGCGGTGATCGATGCCTTCGAGCAAGAACAATTGCTGGCCCGTGGCGAAGCCTTGGGCGAACGGCTGCGCCAGGGCCTGCTGGGTTTGCAGGCCCGCTATCCGTTCATCGGCGATGTGCGCGGCAGTGGTTTCATGCTGGCAATCGAGCTGATCAAGAAGGACGATGCACGTACCCCGGATGCCGAGCTGAACCAACGGCTGATCGACGAAGCCCGCGCCGGCGGACTGCTGGTGATCAAGTGCGGGGTGTACCGCAACGTCTTGCGTTTCCTCGCGCCGCTGGTGACCAGCGAAGCGCAGATCGACGAAGCGTTGCAGATTCTCGAGGGCGCCTTGGCGCGCGTCAGCGTCGGTTAATGGAGCGTTGATCAATGGACATCATCGGAGGCGGTACAGATGAGGCTGACTGAATATCGGGCGTTGTTGATCGACTGCGATGAAGTCCTGGTAGATCGCGACTCCGGCGTCTGGACGGCGTTGCAGCCGCTGCTGGAAAGCCATGCCGGGCCGTTGGACAAGATCGCCGTGCTCGCTGAGTTCGACGAGGTTCTGCAAGCCTTGTACCCGCGCTTTGGCGAACTGGGTTTCAGTGGCTTGCTGTGTTTTGCCCATCGTCAGTTGGCCGAGCGTTGGCGGCTCAAGGCCAGTTGGGAGGAGGGCATGAGCTTTGCCCGCTCAGCCGCGGGCTGGACGCTGTTCGAGGATGCGCCAGGGGCGATGCTGTACCTGCGCAAGTTCTATCGCCTGTTGGTGCTCGGTGATCGCGATGCCGAGGACCGTGGCGTGTTGTGCGAGCGCCTGGGCATCGAGCCGGAGGATTTCATTTCGTTGGCGAGCGACCCGTTGCACGATGACGATTGGCTGGCCGCCAATGATCTTGACGCCGAAGCGATCCTCCAAGTGACCCGTCCCGGCGCCCGGCCACGAGCCGTGGGGGCTATGTGCTTGATCTGCCGCGAACTCCACAGCTCCCCGGCACCTTGCGCGGCGGACTATTGCATCAACAGCATGGCGGATCTGGTGGCTCAGCATCAGCTGTCCTTACGGCGCTGATTTTGTTAGAAGATGGTCTTACACACACCAGGCAAGAGGTAGGCGATGGAAGGTGTAGCGAAACTGGACCGGATCGACATCAGCATTTTGGTCGAGCTTCAAAAAGACGGTCGCATGACCAACGTCAGTCTGGCCGACGCCGTGGGCCTGTCCGCCAGCCCCTGCCTGCAACGGGTCAAGCGGCTGGAGTCGGCGGGGTATATTTCCAGCTACAAGGCCCATCTCAATCTCGCCAAGATCACCGATTCGGTGACGGTGTTCACCGAGGTCACCTTGAGCGACCACAAGCGTGAGGACTTCGCCAAGTTCGAATCCAATATCCGCCTGGTGGACGAAGTGCTCGAATGCCACCTGATCAGCGGCGGCTACGATTACCTGGTGCGTTTCATGACCCGCAGCATCCAGGATTACCAGGACGTAATGGAAGGCCTGCTGGACAAGAACATCGGCATCTCCAAGTACTTCAGCTACATCGTCATCAAGTCGCCGGTGCGCAAGGACGAAGTTCCGTTGCGTAAGCTGTTGCGGCATTGATGAGAGTTGGTCCAAAAGCCCTTCCGAAGAAGGGCGCATCAGCACCTGGCAGGCTGAACCACGCTGCCGACTGCAGAGGCGGGGACTCCCTCGTCACAACGGCATCGGCGCAGCGATCAACCTAAAGAAGGCATGGGTCCCAACGTCTTCAGAACCCAAATGATCCCTGCCACAGCGACGAGCACCGCGACCAGCAAACCGATAAGCACCCATTTCAAGATTTTTAGCCCCCTCGAGGGCCCGGACCTCGGCACGGGGGCTTCGGCCATAAGGCGCATTGCTTCGGAGCAACGCTTGCACGCACCGTCGTCGGCAAGGATAAGGGCCCCGCAATATTCACAGTTCTTCATGTTATATCCGAAGGTCAAGGACACTTATTCAGCGGCAGGAATCGCCGCACCAGAGGCTCAGTATTTGTAGACGATGCCCAGCCTGCCCAGGATCTCCAACGCATTGGCCAAACCCAGGCCGTTCATCGGCAGGCAGGCAAACGCCTGGTACTCATCGAAGTGCGTGCCGATGGCCAGCAGCTTCAAATCGTGGGTTTCCAATCGTGCGTTGAAATACTGGAGCAGCGCGCGTTCCCAATCGTTGGCGCGGTTGATCGCGTCCACGGTTTTGCTGTCAGGCACAGCAATTTCAATGCCCAGCTCCTGCAGCGGGGCGAGGGCGTTGATGGCGTAGACGCCGGACAACGACCATTCCTTCCATTCGAACTCAGCCAACCGATGGGCCTCGCTGAGTGCCGATTGCACTTGCGTCCAGGCCCAGTCCCATTGGCCGGTAGGGGCTGGCATATTCTCGATAAGCGCCTGCGCATGCGCCTCGTCGAACAGACAGTCGAACAGGTCCGCCAAGGTATCGGTCAGGTCCGGTCCGAGTGCTTGCCCTTGAATGTCCAGGTCGCCGCTCAAGCGTTGCCAAAGGCTGGCCAACTCCACCCAATCGTCATCGTCCATGTCATCGTCGATCACCTGGGCCTTGTGGCCTCGGTGGTAATTGTCCAGGCGCGTCTTGCGCACACGGACCGCGCCCTCGGCGACATCCACTTCATAACTGCTGTGGTCCAGGTAATTGGTCTGGAACATGATGCGGTCGGGGAAGATGTCGTGAACGAGGCTTTCCTGCGCATCGAAATAGCTCGCGCCCTCGGGTTTGCCGTGAGCAGCGATGATGCGTTGAAGCGACAGCGGATCGATGGGGTTCGGAGTCATTCACTTCACGCGCTGTATATGCATGTCGATGGAAACCCCGTCGTGCTTGTCGTTACTGGCGCGGTAAAAAAAGCCATAGTCCACCAGATAGAAATAATGATCGAAGGGGACGGGGGAGGTGCTGGGGCGCTGTTCCTGACAGCTCATGGCCTTGGCTTGGCCGCTCAGCGCCGGGTTCAGTTGTTTGGCCGGCAATTCACGGTCGATGCGACAATTAACGACTTTCGGTTCCGTGCCCAGCGTGCCGATAATGTTGCTGGTGTTGCTGCCTTGTCGGGTGAAGCCCAATTGACTGCCCACCGGCATGTGTTGCCAGTCGCCCCGAAAGCTCAGGCTGTCGATCACTGCGGTATTGCGCGACAGATCGGCCTGCTCCAGGCCGGAAAGCGTGAGCAGGCCACGCCAGCTGATCTTGCTGCCATTGAGGTGTTCGCTCTTGTGGATCATGCGCAACTGACGGGTGGTGGGGTCGGTGGAGAGGAAGTATTCGGTACGTTCCGGCCTGCTTTCCTTGGGAAAGCTGACGGTGCCGGCCAGTTCTATATAGGTCAGCGTCTTGACCGGCGCAGGCATGTTGAGTTGCTCGATACTTTTCAAGACGTCCGGGTTGATGACCGGAAGACCATCGGCCGTTACCGGTACGGCGCGGAACTTCAATACCGGCGCGTTGACAGGGCGTGTGTGCGTTGGCTGGCTGGCGCAAGCGGCCAGTGCCATGAAGGCGATAGACAGGATGAGGCGTTTCACGGGTGTCTCCGGTAAGTCCATTTGAGGGAGGTCTGACAGGCTGCTGTTGAGCTGTCACAGGTCGTGATCAGCTCTCAGGGGACACGATCGTGTCTGGATTGTCTTCAGCCGCCAGTTTCAATCGGTCGGCTTTGCTGATGTATTTATCCTTGCTCTTGGGCGCCAACTTGGCGCTGGCCTTCTTGGCGTTGGCCTTGAGCAACTGGTTTATTTTTTTACGGCGATTCATGTTGTCTACTCGGGCTCGCAGGCGCTGGGAATTGAGGGATTTAACCCTCGGTTGCAGGCATTTTCAAGAAACGCTTTTCATGGTCGGCATTGGGTAGCAGGCACGTGTCGTATTTGCCGAAGAGCCGATAGCGATTCAGCGCGATGCGATCATAGACCCAGTCCCGAAGCCGGCACGGGAAGAGGCGCAGCCTTTTCACCGGACGCCAGCGGGTGGGCAACTGCGAGACGACTTCGAAAAAAGCCTCGGAACGCTCCCAATAATGCTGGTCGCGAATCACTGCCATGGTGTCGAACCGGTCCACCGGCAAACCTGCCCAGGCAAGCAGGGCCTGGCCCTCGGGCGACTGCACCGCCGCCAGCCGCACCCGCCGTTGTTGATCATGGCGTATCAGGAACCTCGCCCAGCCGTTGCAGAGCTTGCACACGCCGTCGAACAGAACCACCGTTTCGCCGGGTTCGAGCAGTGGCGCGATTGTAGGTCGCACGTGTGAGGCCGGCATAGGCGTGGTTCCGCGAAAGTCATGTAGGGCGGATCATACCGCCAGTTGCCGCCTCAACGCACCCGGCTGCGACTCTGCACTGACAGGTCCAAGGCCTTTTGCATGTCCAGCCGCGCCGAACGGCCGACGTCCTTATCGTTAAGCTGGTAGTTGCGCTCCGACGGCAAGATGGGCGCGGTGAGGTCTTCGCCATCCATTTGCTCGAAGTCGTGATTGTCCCCGATAGTCATGGCGCTGCGGCGCAGGAGCATGCGCAGTTGCTCGGGATGAAGTTGCGGATTGATCGACAGCATCGCGGCCAACAAGCCCGTGACCATCGGCGTGGCGTAGGACGTGCCGCAATGCACCGCGCCGTCCTGGCCGGCATTGACCGTCGAGGCATGGGTGCACGCGGCGGCGGTGATGTCGACGCGCATGTCGATGTTCGAGGAGTTGCGCTTGACCGCATAGCCTGGGTCGTCGACGGCCACCCCGGCGCGTTCGCTGCGCTGGTGCCCGCCGACCACCAGCAGTTGCTCGGTGATGAACGAGGAGGGCAGGCGGTACTCGTCGGTGCCGGAGAATGATGAGCCGTTGCCGGCGGAATTCACCACCACGACGTCGGGATGTTCCTTGCGCAGCCACAGGAAAAATTCCTCCAGCAACTCTTCGTAGCCGCCCATGGCGATGCCCGAACGCAACAGCGAATCCACGTCATCGCCCTTGACGTCCTTGGCGCCGACGCGGTGAATGCCCCAGCTCCAATTGAGCACCCTCACGCCGTCTTCGACGAGGTTGACCGAGGCCGCGATGTTGGCGGTAATACCGGCATCGGAGTTACGCTCGACGATTACTTCGAAACCGCCGCTGGCCTTGTCCAGGCCACGGAGGAAACCGGTATTGCCGCCGTCGTTCCAGCGTGCGGCGAGAATGCCGGCGACGGTCGTACCATGGTTGTCCGGCTTGTCCGCGTCGCGGGCATAGACGCAGGTGCGCGGCACCGAACAGGCACCGAGGTAATCGGCGAAATCCGCCGTGTCGAAATCCACGTCGCGCTCGATCAAGCCGATGCGCACCGGCTGCGGTCGGATCGGCGCCTGCTGACCGGGGACGCGCCGCTGGTAATAATGCACGGCGTCGAGGAAGCGGTTCGCGGACCATTCATCTGAGTCCTGATCCGGTTTTTTCGGTTCCTCGGGCTGGGCGGGCGCTTGCTCGGCCTCTTCGGCTGCGGATTCCTCAATCACCACCGCATCGACACTGGTCTCGCCGCCCAGGCGCAGCACCAGCGCATCACGCTCTACCAAGTCCTTGGCCGGCAGGCGCAGCTGATAGACGTTCAGCGGCGCGATGCTCCCGACCACTTTCGCCCCGTACTTGCCCGCCAGGCGCTCAGCTTCCTGGCGGCCATCGTGGCTTTCCTCGATCAGCACGCTGACCAGATCCACGTACGTGGTCAGCCCGTCCATGTTCTTCGCCACTTCATTCGGCCCGGCGGCCAGCACGTGGCTGTTGCGCAGGGTCAACCAGACGGCATTGCTGGCGCGCGGACCCTCTTCTAGCCAGAGTGGGCCGCTCTGGTAATCGGCGCTGTCCAAGCGCACGCGCAGGTTCTGTCCTTCACGTTGGATACTCTCGGCGGGGATCGTTTTTTCACCCAGTTTCAGTTGCGGCGTTGCGTCACCCAGCCCGCGCGCGGTGAGGCACCATTCCTGGTGCTGGCTTTCGAGCAGGTCGCCGCAGCGCTTCAGGCTTTCCAGGCGCAACGGTTCTTGTGCCACTGCAAACGTGCTGGCGGACAGGGTGAACAACGTGACGAAGGCGGCGGATCGTAAGCGCATGAGTGAGGTTTCTTTGCCGGGGATTGCTGTTCCGACCGTTGTGTCGCGAGCTTCGTTCAGCCCTGGGATCGATCCATGGTGGTCGTCATCGAAATGGAACAACCGAACCCGCGCCACGATCGGATTCATAAACGTCTGAGACCTAAACGGTCAGGGAGTCCCATGTCTCGTCCACCCATGATCGGAGTCATCGCCTGTTCAGGCAAAATCGGTCCGCACACCGTCCAACTCAGCAACGACAAATACGCCGAGGCCGTCGCCACCGCAGCTGAAGGGCTGCCTGTCATCCTGCCGGTGTTCCCAGCGTTGCTTGACCCGGCCCAGATTATCGCCAGCCTGGATGGGCTGCTGTTCACCGGATCGCCTTCCAATATCGAACCCCATCAATACGGCGGCCCGCCCAGCCCACCGGGCACCGAGCACGACCCGGCCCGCGACAACCTGGCGCTGCCGCTCTGGCGCGCCGCTGTCGAAGCCGGCTTGCCGGTACTCGGCATCTGCCGGGGCTTCCAGGAAATGAACGTCGCCTTCGGTGGCACGCTCCATCAGCAACTCGACGGCCCAGGCGCCGATCACGAACCCCCGAGCAACGAACCCGTCCAGGAACAGTACGCCCGCACGCATGCCCTGACGGTGCGGCCGGGTGGCGTGCTGACGCGGTTGGGCCTCAAGGACGTAATTGAAGTCAACTCCGTCCACGGCCAAGGCATCGCGCGGGTGGGGCAGGGCTTGCGCATCGAGGCCGTGGCGGAGGACGGATTGGTCGAGGGGCTTTCGGTAGAAGGCAGTCGAGCGTTTGCCTTGGGCGTGCAATGGCATCCGGAATGGGAGGTGATGGAGAACGCCGATTACCGGGCGATTTTTCGCGCGTTTGGGGAGGCGTGTCGGGCGCGGGCGGAGAAAGACGCTAGACGCAGTTAGCGGGTTACCACCGGCGAGCAGGTGTTTGCCGATGCGAAGCTCTCTGCGCAGTGGCGCTGATGCACTGCGCGCGCGGTGCATCTGATCTACTCCGGGTCGCCTATTGCGCCGTGGCGGGTCTGAGGGATGAATTAAGTTTTCTGAGCAACAGCCACGGCGATCCGAAAGTGGGCTTTAATGCTCACGCAGATTTCTGCTGATCCGATCAAGGAAGAACGACATTGAAAATTGCTTTTGGCGCTTTGTTGTTGGCGTGCCTGGCCTCGCCCGCGCTCGCTGGCGAAAACCCTATCGGCTTCCGCGCTTTCACCCTGTCGGGTTCCCCCAACGACCGTCCCCTGGAGATGGTTGTCTGGTACCCGAGCGCAACTGCAGCCGCCCCGCAACTGATCGCCGATAACGCGGTGTTTGTCGGTGCTTCTGCCGTTCAGGACGCGCCGCCTTCAGCTGGCGAGCATCCACTGGTACTGCTTTCCCACGGGTACCGAGGGAACTGGAGCAACCAGGCCTGGCTGGCGAGCGCCTTGGCTCATAAGGGCTATATCGTCGCCGCCGTCAATCATCCAGGCACCACCACCCATGACCGCAGCCCTCAGGCAGCGGCGCAGCTTTGGCAGCGACCCATTGACCTGCGCCGCGCCATTGATGGGATCACGACCCAACCGGAAAAATTTGGCCAGGTTACCAATGGCAGAATTGCAGTCGTGGGCCATTCCCTTGGCGGCTGGACTGCCTTGGAGATTGCCGGTGCTCGTTTCGATCCCGACCGCTTCGCCCAGGATTGCAAAGCCCATCCGCAGTTATCCAGTTGCACCGTCTACGACCAGATAAACCCGGCGAGCACTCCGGAATCACGGGCCGCACTGGCCGCCGATTGGCGCGATAACCGCGTCACTGCCGTGGTGACGCTGGACCTGGGCCTTTCCCGGGGCATGACCGACAAAAGCCTCGCCGCATTGCCGGTGCCCGCTCTGGTGATCGCGGCGGGCGTGCCCTCGCACGAGCTTCCCGCCGAGCTGGAATCGGCCAACCTCGCCAAACGCTTGCCGGCGGCATCCAGCCGTTACGTGGAGATCAGCGATGCCAGCCATTTCAGCTTCATGTCGCGGTGCAAACCTGGCGCGCAGGAAATGCTAGAGGAGGAAGTGCCGGGCGATGGCATCATCTGCCGGGACGGCGACAACGGTCGTGCTCGTGAGGTGATTCAACAGCAGGTCGTGTCGCTGATAGCGGAGTTTTTGGCGCAGTCGCCGGGCGTGGAAGAGGGCAGTCGGTAAGCGTGCTCGTCATCCAGGATCGGATTTCATCCGCCCCTGGATCGCCACGCGCAGGCAACCCCAGGCGATGACGCCAATAACCAGCAACTCGGCTATGCCGATCAGCACGTGGAATGAGAAGGCCATCGGTTGCTCGGTCCAATAGAAGGTCGTCGGGCGGGAGATGCCGATGCGCAGTCGCCCGGTAAACAGCGCGCTCATCAATGCGATGATCCGGGTCAGCTCGAACACTGCGAGGAAGGTGCCAAGCAAGGCGAGGAGGGCGCGTGCGGGGATGCCCAGTCGATCACTCGTATCAGCGCAAGGCATGGGTGTCTTTGTTTTGCGCTGCCTGGCGATCTTCGCGGGGGTTGGAGCTGGCCTATAGGCAGCCGGCGCGCCGGTCGCCGAACCCATGACCACTTCGGTGGGGACTGTCACCTTCAAATAGTCGGCCAGTTCGTTCAACCACATGTCGGTGTGTTTGCGTCCCGGCGTTACCGGAACGTTGTCGGTCGTCAGGCGATGCTCGGTGCCATCGCGCAGCACCAGCCATAACTGGGTGCGGGCTGGCTCGGCCTCGGGGCGGCGGCGAAGTTCGAGGTATTTGGCGGCATCGATCCTGAACACCGAATGCACTCGCTCGCGACGTCCGAAAAAATTTCGGGTGCGGCGTTTGCCTTCAGCGTCCAGGCGCGATAACAGCAAGGTCTCGTGGGTGCCGGAGTAAATCAGTAGGAGCAGGCCAGCGGCAGGAATCAATAGCAGCCCGAGCACGGTCAGAAGTGAAGCCAGCGGGTCCACACTCGCCAGTGGCGAATCTGCTGTGGCAATCGCCAGGACGGCCGCCACTGGAAAGATCAAAGCCATCGCGCTTGTCAGCAGCACGAACCCGCTCTGCACCCGGTTAATCGAGTGGATGTGCAGGTCATCCCGCGCGGTGCGTTCGAACCGATGACCTATCAACATGCAGACATCCTGGAGCAACCTTTAAGGCTGCTTGTAAGGCCGTGAACAGCAATTGCGTGCTGGTGTTTTACGCAGCGCAGGATAGCGCATGCCGGCCATGTTCGTGTGGGGCAGGCCGTGTTTTCGCCGGCGAGTCTTGAGCGCTGATTCTCGGCCCTACAACGCTTGATGAAAACGGAGCTAGTAGTAAAGGAAACCTCCTACATCGCCGGTTTTATTGCCTGCGTTAGCGTCCGTCCTGGATTTTCAGGATGAGATTCGCGACTCGTGACCACACGCCCAAAAGACCTGCCCAGGATCCGTAACCCACGTTCCGGCGAAGGGCACACCGCTTCCTATCGAGACATGACCTCCAGCGAAGTGGCCGAGTACGAAGCGCTCCAACGCGGTCATGAAGCCATGCTTGCCCGCCAAGCCGCCTATGAGCAAGAACGCTGGGCCAAGGTGGATAAAAAGCCCCTCGTCACCATCGGGTCCGTATTCGCCAAAAGCTGCGCGTTACCCAACGGGATCATTGATTACAGCCACCCCAACGGTTACATCCCGCCGGACCTGGTCAAGCAGTACGGTGAGCTGACGTGGCTGGGCGGTAGAAGCCCCGACGCTGCAGGAACCATTCCCCTCAAGCAGATCGGCGCAAGTGCAATCCCCGTTACCTTGGGCAGACTCGCGCTAAGCGGCTCCGCTGTGGCAACGACTGGAGCAGTTGGCGGCACGGTCGGCGCGGCACTGTTGACCGGCATCGTTGCCTTGCTCTGGCCGTCCAGCCTGGGCGACAGCGCCCTCTACAGCGAAGAACAACTGCGCAACCTCAAGCAGGCCCGCAGCCGCATGCGCCTGACTATCGAGCAACAGGCCGACGGCAGCCTCAAGGGCTATGGCTTCTACACCGGGCAGAACCGCGACTGGGAAATGGTCGACGTCGTCCAATTCACGCCTCGCGCCGACCAATACGTCGCCGACCTAGGCGACGGCATCGAACTGATCTGGACCCCGGCCATCGACCCCTCCGACACCCTCGGCATCCCCGCCCTGGAGGCCGCGCCCCAAGCCCCGCATATCTGGATCTACCCGCCGACGCCAGTGGCAGACAGCATCATCGTCAACCCGATCTATCCGCCGGAGTACAAGGATTTCATCCTGGTGTTTCCGGCGGATTCTGGGGTTCGGCCGGTTTATGTGGTTTTGAGTGTTCGCCGAAAGGGCTAGCCGAGAGCGGACATAGCTACCATCCCGCTCCGAAAACACATGAAATTACAGGCTTTCCTGGCTTGAAGAGGGGTAAAAAGAAGACTCCCATGCAAGGAGGTGGAGGCTTACGGGATCGCTGGTTTGATGCGAAAGGCAGAACAATCTACGAATGGGACGCTTCACATGGTGAACTGGAAGCTTATCGCTCGAGTGATGGAAGCCATCTAGGGGCATTCGATCCTATTACTGGCGAGCAGACCGATGGCGCCAAAAAAAACCGCAGCATAAAAAAATACTTGTGAGGATCAAATGGGACTCAAACTGAGACTTGAGTGGTATAGCAAGCAAACCGAATCTTTCGAGGGGGAGGAGTACTCAGAAGATTTAGGCGACGACGGCGCTGTCGTTGAGGCTTTAGATATTCCATTCGAAAACAATATAAATAATGGAGGATTCGATGTCCTCGTGGACTGGGTAGCAATCCTTCAACCACATTTTCAGCACTCGATTGATTGGGGGCGCTATGACTATCAAATAGCCTTCGATTACCGAGACAGTTGGTAACTTGGGAATGGGTAAGCCTTGATGCAGCGAAGGCTTGGCAAAATCGGAACTAACCAACCCTGCCAAGCCAGCCGCCCGCTAGAAACTGTACTTAGCAGTCAACAGCATATTCCGCGGATTGCCATAGGAATCCCCTCCATATTCGGCGGACGTGGCAATCGCCGAGTAGTAACGGCGGTCAAAGATATTGTTGGCATTGACCTGCAAATCCAAGTTCTCGCTGACCCTGTACCCAGCCATCAGGTCCGTCACCGCGTAGCTGCCCTGTTCGAGGCGGTGTTGGCTGCCATCCGCCAGCTTAATGTCGTTGTACAGGCGGCTCTGCCAAGAGATGTTGCCGCCTACGCGCAGTTTTTCCAGCGGGCCCTGGAACTTGTAGGTGGTGGTCAGCTTGAACAGATGCTCAGGCACGTCGGGGTCGAACTGCTTGTTGACCTTCTGCGGGTTGGCGGCGTCCTTGATGGTGTGGGTTCGCGCGTAGGTATAGCCACCGCCGACCTGCCAGTTTTCGGTCAAGGCGCCCTGCAGTTCGAAGTCGATGCCTTGGCTACGGATCTCGCCGGAGGCTTCACTACAGGTTGCCTGGGGGCAGTTTCCCGTGACGATCGACACGGCGCGGTTTTCCTGGTCGATGCGGAACACCGCCAGGCTTGCATTGAGCGTGCCGTCAAAGTACTCACCCTTGATGCCGATCTCGTAGTTCTTGCCGATGATTGGCTTGAGCGGGCTGGCAGAGATGTCCTTTTCGGTCTGCGGCGTGAAGATGTCGCTGTAGCTCACGTAGACCGAGTGATGGTCGTCCAGGTCGTAGATCAAACCGGCGTAACGGGTGACGTTGCGAGTGACTTTGAAGTCGCCGTCGCCATCACGGTTATCGTATTCGTACCAGTCCAGGCGTCCGCCGAGAATCAACTTCAAAGGGTCGGCCAAGCTCAGGCGAGTGGTGATGTAGACACCGTCCTGAGTGGTCACGTCGCGCTGGTTGTTGGTGTGGACGAAGTCCGGTTTACCCGCGTTGATCGGCCAATTAAGGTTGTACGGGCTGTAGTTGTGGGTGGTCTTGTCATTGATGCGCTTGCTGGCGCCCACCACCAGTTCATGCGTACGCCCGAACGCCTCGAAGGGCCCGCTGGCAAAGGCATCCACGCCGGCCTGGTTTTCATCGTAGGTCGCTTGGTAGACCGTGCGGGCCAATGTGTTGTTGACCCAGCGCGATTGGTAGGAGCCGGAAAACAATGCGTCCTGTTCGGAATAGTTGGCGTTGACCTGAAGGTTCCAGTCGTAGGCCAGGCGATGACGGACCTCGGCGAATACCGTATTGATCTCCTGATCCTTGTTCTCCCAATCGGTGCCCGGATTGTAAGAACGCGGCAGGTCCAAGTGATGGCCGTCCTGGCCGATCATCGAGGCGCCCCAGAAGTAATTGGTCTTGTCCTTCTGATGGGAAAAACCCAGGGTCAGGGTGGTGTCTTCGCTCAGGTCTGCTTCGGTGACCGCATAAAACAGGCCGTGATCCTCTTCGACATTATCGATGAAGCTGTTGGCGTCGCGGTAAGACGTCACGACCCGGCCGCGCAGCGTGCCACTGTCGTTGAGCGGGCTGGAGGCATCGACCTCGCCACGGTAGTCGTCCCAACTGCCGGCCGCACCGGTCAAGGTGAGTTTCTGCTCGGCCAGTGGCCGCTTGCGAACCAGATTGATCGCCGCCGATGGGTTGCCCGCGCCCGTCACCAGACCGGTGGCACCGCGCACGATCTCGACCCGATCAAACATCGCCAGGTTAGGCTGGGAGCCGGCGGAATAGCCGTCGTAGCCCGTCGGGATGCCGTCATACATCAGGTTATCAATATCAAAACCGCGCGCCTTGTAGGTCTGCCGGCCAGGGCCACCGGAAAAATCCAGGAACAATCCGGGCGTCGCAGCCACCACGTCGTTGATGTCGGTCATCGCCTGATCGTCCATGCGTTGGCGCGTGATGACAGTGACGGCTTGTGGGGTTTCACGCATCGTCAGCGGCAGCTTGGTTGCTGTCGACATCGCGCCAGTGGTGTAGGACTCGGTGCCTTCCGTGGTAGTCCAAAGTTGATTGCCGGTGACCTCAGTCGCCCCCAGTTCCAGCGTGACCGGTTGCGCATTCTGCGGGTTGGCGCTGCTGTCCTCGGCGTAGGCGGGGGCGAGGGTGGC
This sequence comes from Pseudomonas sp. SWRI92, assembly GCF_014268685.1. Lineage (NCBI taxonomy): Bacteria > Pseudomonadati > Pseudomonadota > Gammaproteobacteria > Pseudomonadales > Pseudomonadaceae > Pseudomonas > Pseudomonas sp. SWRI92. The sequence continues at coordinate 50,593 of NZ_JABWQY010000022.1, read as the reverse complement.
CATGCAGATAGCCATGGCCAAAAGATCGCGGGCAGGGATGAAATGAAGCGGCGCGGTGGTGCAAGTCGGCATGAGCGAATCCTGAGGTGCTAATAATGTTGAGAACGATTAGCGTTTAAGTTTCGCAGGATTTGTCTGAGGGATAAAGCTTGAAATACTCTGGGAGCGTTGATGCAGAGGGGTTAAGGCTCGATGCTCGGTCGGGGCGGGGTTAAATCCTGGGGGCACCTACACTTGTCTAGCCATCGGCATTAAAAATAGCGGAGTGAATTAATGACCCATCTTCCAGACAAGCGAAGAATGGCAGGCCTGGCAACCTTGCTGGGTGTCGCCGCCGTTGTTGTAGCCGGTTGCAATTACGGACATCGGCCGTTTCAGCAGGCGCCATTGCAACCCCTGCATGACCTTTCGAATGTCGACGTGGAAATAGATGATTCTGGCAATTTTTGGGATCGCACAAAGGCGGAAAGTATCCTCAATGCGATTGATGACAGCGCGGCGAACGCCAATGTGGTCGTGCTGCTGTTTGTCCATGGCTGGCACCATAACGCAGCCGACGACGACACCAACCGCAGCGATTTCCACATCACCGTTAAGGCGGTAGATCAAAAACTGAAAGACAAAATTTACCGGGACGCCAGAAAGACGTTGAACATTGAGGGCGATGTAAAGGTCGTGGGTGTCTATCTTTCCTGGCGAGGTGAGTCGCTCCCCGGTTTGCTGGATTACTCAACATTCTGGGGGCGCAAGGCTGCCGCGGAGAGGGTAGGGGATGGTGCGGCTCGGGAGTTCATCTTGCGCCTCAGCGAGATATACAAGAAACGTAACCAAGGCGATCGGCAGCATCTCATGGGCCTGGTCAGCATTGGCCATAGTTTCGGTGGGCAGGTCCTTTACAAATCCGTCGCGCAATCGCTGGAAGAAAATTTCCTGCTACACGAGGGGCAGCCGGCCCAGATGCCGGTGGCCAGCGTGGGCGATGTCACCGTACTGATCAATCCAGCGTTTGAAGCCGCACAATTCGATCGCCTGCGAAGTCTGCAGTCCAGATATACCTACGGCCCTGCACAGACGCCTGTGCTTCTGGTGTTTTCGGGGGAGAAGGATTGGGCGCGGCAATGGTTCTTTCCGCTCGGGCGGCGTATCAGCGCCTGGTTCAGGCCGGCATTTTCAAGCGATGAGGAAAAAGCTGAGTGGGTGACAGCATTGGGAGAGTACGAACCACAACGAACGCATTCGCTAGTGTTACAGCCCAGTACAGCTTCCTATGAGTTTCCGACAGATTATTGCCAACAGGCCTTGGGTTTTGACCTGACCAACCCTGGTGTTCCGTTCGCCGGTGCGACCTTGGCCGCATCGCCTGGCCGGAGCAAACCGTTCAGCCCAGTCGTGGTTGCTTATAGCGATAACGAGCTGATAAAAGCGCACAACGGCATCTTCAAGGAGGACTTTCGCAGGTTTCTTATCGATTACGTTGCGTTGCTAGAGGGCAAGCGGTTATGCCTGAAGGCTAAGTCTTCTCCACCTCAAATCGTCGGAGGGTAGGGGTCGACCGAGTAAGCCTGCAAATGGAGCGATTCCTAAAGTTGGATCCGTTGCCGTCGATAACCTTCTGAATCCCCCAATCATGGACCGATGAAATGGTACTTTCCGTCAGCTCCGCTTATATCCCACCCGCCAACACCAACCTGACGCGCTCCGAGCAACCGCTCGTGACCCAGGCGCCGACAGACGCGGCAAAACTAGCCCTGTCCAACGCAAGCCCAGCGGCCATCTTCCATCCCAGCGAAGAAGCCCAGTCGACGATGCCAATGCCCGTGGTGATCGAGACCTGGGTCGGTCGATCCCAATCACCGGACTTTCCTCGATACGCCGAGATCCTCAAAGGCGCGACGAGTACGCTGAAATCCTCGTTCGAGGATTTTCAATCCGCGCTTTCGGCGACCCATCCAGACTTGGCTGGCAAGAAATACGGCTTCACGGTCGACGCCGATGGCAGCCTGAAAGTGCTCAATACCGGCGGCAAGCTCAGCAGCACCGATATCCAGCGGCTGACCGATTTGCTCAACGACTCCAAGGACCTGAAAGCCGCCGCCATCGCAGTTCGCGACGCCTCCATCGACTTGGTCGACGCAGACTCGCCATGGTCCGGCAGCTACCTGGGCCTCTACAGCCTGACCAAGGAAAACTTCGCCAACACGATCGATCTGGCCCCGCTGCTGAAAGACCGTGGGTCGGTGTCTATACAGGAATATTCGGACGGGTTGTTTTTCAATCAGCTGGCGTACAAGGGCGAGCGGGCGACGCGGGAGACGGAGCAGGCGATGTTTGAGAGGCGGGCTGCGGAGCGATTTTCGGCGCAGGCGTGAGCGGAGGGAAATTCAATTAGAAAAGCGGACGGATTTACTTGCCAAATAGACCCGTCCCTTTTCGATTTTTAGAACTCCAGCGAAGCCCCATCTTCCGGAATGTCTACACGACCCTCAATCCCTTGCTTCTTGACGTAGGCGCGCAACTCTTCACGCGTCAGGGACATATGGTTGATTGCGTCCATGTGCACCGCGACTATCTGCGCGTTTTTCGCGGCCTTTGAAGCGCGAAGCACATCTTCCTCACCCATGATGATCGAGCCGTCGAACCCCGCCATTTTTGCCTTGCCGGCATTGAGCACGATAACTTCCGGGTGGTATTGGTTGATGGCCTGGTCGACCTCTTTACGCCAGATCGTGTCACCGGCCAGGTAGAGAGTCTTGTAGCCCGGCGCCTGGAAAACCACGCCCATGGCTTCGCCTAGCGGTTTTGCGAGCGCAGGTACAGCGTACATTTCGTCGGTGCCATGTTGGCCGCCGGTCTTGGTGATTTTGACGCCGCCGAACTCCGCTTCATCTGTCAGCACGCGTACGTTCTTGAAACCCTGGGAACGGATCAGCTGCGCATCTTCTTCATGCTGGGCGAACAACGGAATGTCTTTAGGCAGCGCTTTTTGCGCGGCATCGTCCCAGTGATCAAGGTGCGTATGGGTGACGATGACAGCGTCGACCCCGGCGATAACTTTCTCTGGCGATTCCGTCAGATCAACCAGGGGATTGCGAAGGTTGCTTCGATAAGTATTTTCAAAACCCGGGTAGGCGCCTTTTTTTGCCAGCATCGGATCAATCAGGAACGTGGTACCACCGTACGTGATTTTCACCGTGGCGTTACGAACCTGCTGCAGATCCAACTTATGAGAGGCGTCAGGCGCCTTGGGCGCGTTTGAACTGGCAAAGGACGGAGTAGCGGCGACGGCACAAGCAATGCTGAAGGCAAGCGGTAAAGTTCTGAGTTTCATGGGAATCAATCCTGTTGGTTGCATCGAGGCATCCATTCTTGCCGAATGCCTCCGGGGTCAACAGTGGCCCAAATGACATAATTCGATATAATCGGGCCAACTGATCAACGTTGTTCGGCTTGAGCCCTGCGGGGCGAACTGAGGCTGCCTGATGCTCCCCATACGCGTTGCCGTTCTAGCTTTTGAAGGCGTCAGCCTTTTCCACCTTTCCGTGCCCGGAATGGTATTGGGAACCGTCCAATCCGCGCCCGATGAGCCTCGGTATGAAATCAATTACTGCGCAGAACTGCCCGGGATGGTCAGTACCGACCAAGGCGTGGGCCTGGCGGTAAGCCTCGGCCTGGAACTGATGGAAGCCTGCGACGTCATCATCATCCCCGCGTGGGGCGATCAATCCCTCATCGCATCGCCCCAACTCGTGGAAGCGCTGCAGCTCGCCAACGCGCAAGGCAAGCTCATCGTCGGATTGTGTTTGGGAGCGTTCGTCCTCGGCGATGCCGGGCTGCTCGATGGAAAGGAGGCAACCACCCACTGGGCCGTCCGTGACGAATTTGCGCAACGTTTTCCCAAGGTTCGATTCAAACCCGAGGTGCTCTACGTCAGCGCCGACAATATTGTGACGTCCGCCGGAACCGTCGCGGCGATCGATTGTTGCCTGCACCTGGTACGCGAGCGACTCGGCGCGGACGTGGCGAATCGCACCGCGAAAATGCTCGTGACACCACCCCACAGGCCCGGAGGCCAAGCGCAGTATGTTGAGCATCCGGTGCCGCAATTACCTGGCGAAACGCATCTGTCCGACGTCCTGACGTGGGCCCGCATGAACCTGTCCAGCGACCTCTCCCTCGACGTTCTGGCCGGGATGGCGAAAATGAGCAGGCGGACTTTTACCCGTCGGTTCAAGGAAACGACTGGCACAACCGTATCCAAATGGGTGACCGCAGAACGAGTGGCCAGAGCGCAGGCGTTGCTGGAAACGACTGAGTTGTCTATTGAATGCATCGCAGGGGAGGTGGGATTTGGGACGTCATTGTCATTGAGGCAGCATTTTGGGATGCATCTGGGAACGTCGCCTTCTGATTATCGAAAGATGTTTTGTCTTGGGGTGGGGCGCAAGGCTAGCGGTCGCCCAAAAGCGGACACCTGAGCGCCACGTATTTGCCTAAGGCCTATCGCCTGAGTAGAATGCGATTAATTATCAATCATGTATTTTCCGGGATTCCGATGCGCAGCGATGAAACACTAGGTACTGCCGATCTAGGGCTGCTCTATCGAACCCACCACTCGTGGTTACAGGGCTGGCTAATCCGACGCATTGGATGTCGCGATAACGCAGCGGATTTGGCGCAGGACACCTTCGTACGTCTGCTCAAATCCCGGCAGTCCAGCCCCTTGCGTGAACCACGCGCCTATTTGAGCAGCATCGCCCGCGGACTGATGATTGATCAGTATCGTCGTCGCGAACTCGAACGCGCCTACTTGGAAAGCGTCATGTTGCTGCCTCAACACGAGGTTCCCTCGGAAGAAAGCCGGCTGATGATTCTTGATGCGCTTGAGCGCATAGACCGCATGCTCGGCATGCTTAAACCAAGAGTTCGCCAGGCATTTTTATTTGCCCGACTCGACGGTCTAACCTGCGCGCAAATAGCCGAAAAGCTGGGTGTTTCCCGGGCGACGGTGGAACGCGACCTGGCCACGGCCCTGCAACACTGCTATCGCTTGCGTTATGTCGAGGCGTGAGCCGCAGGCGCTCAATCCGGCCATTGTCGAGCAGGCGATCCAATGGCTGGTGCGCCTTCGCTTCAATCAAGCCGATGAACAAACACAGCGCACTTTTGAGCACTGGCTGCAGCAGAGCCCGGAGCATGTGTTGGCGTGGCAGCGTGTGGAAACGCTTGGGGATGAATTCGCCGGCGTGCCAGCTCAACTGGCTCGACAAACCCTTAACGGCACCCATCATGGAATGCGCCGGCGGGAAAGCCTGAAGCTACTGGGCCTATTGGCCACTGTTAGCACTGCAGCCTGGCTCGGCCGGGACTATACGCCCGTACCCGCCATGCTTGCGCGGCAGCGCAGCAGTACCGGCGAGCAGCGACGCTTCCAACTCGATGATGGCAGCCTTATCCAACTCAATAGCGATAGCGCCGTCGACAGCGATTTCGACGCCCAGCGACGCCTGATAATCCTGCGACGTGGTGAAATCATCGTGAATGTCGGCGCGGATCGACACTCGCCTCAAGCGCGACCGTTCTGGGTGCAATCCCGTGACGGGATCATGCGTGCTCAGAGTTCCCGCTTTCTGGCACGCGAGCTTGACGATGGCACGCTGGTCGCGGCTCAGGAAGGATCAGTCACGGTTTTTCCCGGCTCCAGTCAAACGCCTGCGAGCCGCAGCGTCCAGGCAGGAAACCAGCTGCTGTTCACATCCAGTGGCGCCCGAGTGTTCAGGGACAACGGCCTTGATCTATGGAGCTGGGGCGACGGGGTGATCAGTGCGCGCAATATGCGCCTCGATGATTTCATCGTGGAGTTGTCGCGTTATCGCCCCGGGGTACTGCGTTGCGCCGAAGAGGTCGCTGATCGTCGCGTTTCCGGCACCTTCCAGCTCGCCGACAACGATCAGGTCCTGGCATTGATCGCGCAGTCACTGCACCTGAACATTGATTATCGAACCCGTTATTGGGTGACCGTGACCGCTGCCACCTGAGCCCATCAAAAACTTCGCGTTATCTGAAAAATAATGAGGTAGCTTCTCATTCTCGTTCGACCTCTAAGGAAGGCCGGAATACAGGCCAGTCTGCCGATGTCCTTTCTTGGAGCGAGAAAATGAGTTCGTCCCCTGTTTCACAGCGCCATCCATTAAATCGTGCCTTGCAGGGTGCGATTCTGGGTTTGATCGTAAGCAGCTACGCATTGCCATCGCTGGCACAGACGTCGAGCGTTGACCACAGCAATCAAGCCAAGCAGTGGAACATCGCTGCCGGCCCACTGGCGCCGGCGCTTGACCGCTTTGCCCGCGAGGCTGGCATCAGTCTTTCGTTCGACGCGTCGAGTGTAGCGAACCGCACCACTGCTGGCGTGAATGGCACGCTCGATACGTCGGCAGCGCTGTCATCGTTGCTGCAGGGGAGCGAATTGCAAATCGAACAGCAAGGCCCGAATGCCTATCTACTGTCGCCTCAACCGAAGCCCGCCGGCCCGCTGGAGCTCGACGCAGTGGACGTCGAGGAATACCGTCTTGCACCCCTCATCATCAATGCCAAGGTCAGGGTCAGTGCCGACGACGATGCCAACTCGGTAGTCGCCAAGGAGCTCTGGGTTGGCGGCAAGGTGGCAACCAGCATTCTCAATACACCGGCCTCGGTGTCGGTTGTTACCAACAAGGAAATGGAACAACGCAGCGTCAGCACCACGGAAGAGGCGCTGCAATATACGCCGGGCGTGGTCAGTGACTTCTATGGTACGGATGACCGCAACGACTATTTCCAGATCCGGGGCTTCCAGGCCACCACCTACCGTGACGGCTTGACCCTGAGTTCGATGCGCGGCGTACGCGAAGATCCGTTCGCTTATGAACGCATAGAGATTCTGCGAGGTGCCAACTCCACGCTGTTTGGGCCAGCGGACCCGGGCGGCTCGGTAAATTTTGTGACCAAACAGCCGCGCTTCGAGCAGTTTGGCCAAGGCTATGTGACCTACGGTTCGTTTGACCATGTCGAGACAGGCATCGATGTGGGGGATGCGCTGAACGATGAGAAAACCGTGGCTGGCCGCTTTACTGCCAAAGGCCAAAACAGCGACCGCGAGTACGATCACTCACAGGACGACAACCAGTTGGTGATGGGTGGCCTCACCTGGGCACCCACGGACTACACGTCAGCCACCGTGATTCTGGACTATCTGAAAACTGAAAGTTCGCCCAACAGTGGCGGCTATCCGCTGGACAAGGAATACGACCGCAGCAAGTTTTATGGTGAGCCCAGCTACAACTTTCACGATGTCGAGCGCACCAGCCTCAGCGGTAACGTCACCCATGACTTCGACAACGGCTTCGTACTGCGCAGCAACCTGCGCTACAGCAAATTGACCGATGATTTTGGCTACGTTTACATCAGCGACAGCGCCGCACGTGTCGGTACTACCGTTGACCGGTTTCTGTTTGGAACGGACACTGAGGCCGACCAGTTCAACGGCAATCTGATGCTGCAATACGATGCCCGCTTCGAGAACATCGACAGCAGCAGCCTGGTGGGCGTGGAGTACCTCGATTCGACCACCAAGGAAAGCTCGGTCTACGCCCTGACGACCCCGATTGACATTGCAAATCCCGTGTTTACTGGCGTCTCACGCTCAATCACGCCGTATGCCGTCAACAAGCGAGACGCGACCACCAAGGCCGTATTCCTTCAGCAGAACCTGTCGTTCTACGAGCGTTTCATCGTCACCGCGGGTATGCGCAACGACTCGATGGACCTTACCAGCAAAGGCTTGCAATCCACTGAGAAAGACAACTTCTCCGAAACCTCCTACCGAGGTGCGTTGACCTATATCGTCAACGATGAGGTGTCCACTTATGTGAGCATGGTGGAATCCGTCTCGCCGCCCCAGGTTGGCGTAACGCCGCAGACGGGCAGGCAGTACGAAGTGGGCGTGAAGTATGCGCCGATGGGGATGGACGCACTGTTCTCCGCAGCCGTGTATGACTTGACCCAGGAAAACGTCACCATCGCCGTGGTGCTGCCGAGCGGCATCATTGAGCAACAGACAGTGGGCGAATCGCAGGTGCGTGGCCTCGACCTGGAGGCCAAGGCGCAGGTGACGCAGAACCTCAGCCTGATTGGTGGCTACTCCTACATGGAGTCCGAGGTATTGCGCGGTTCGTTGTACGACGGCAGCTCCCTGAAGGGTAATGAGTTCACCACGGCACCCAAGCATTCCGCTTCGCTCTGGAGTTATTACGACGTGCCCGGCACTGATGTCAGCGTTGGCTTGGGTGCGCGCTACGTCGGCTCTTATTACTTCGATGCAGCCAACTCCGGCAAAAGCGATGGCACCACGCTGTTCGACGCCGCCTTCAACTACGAAATCGCCAAGGGCACCGACCTTGCGGTTAACGTCAGCAACTTGCTGGATGAGCAGCACGTGGTCGGTTCCGGCACAGCGAACTTCTACAACCCGGGTCGCGAGATTACCGCCAAAGTGAGTTACAACTGGTAGGTAGGTGTATAAGTCTTTTTCCCATATAGGGAGCGGTGCCCGGTATACCGCGGGCACCGTCAACCTTGGCCATTATTCTGCGGGATGAAAAGCATGGGCGTTCGGTTTTCATCGTTACGCGCCGGCTGTTAACTACGCGGTAGTAGCGCGAGATGATATCAACCTGTTTTTGAGCGTCTGCTTTCGGCCAGAAGCGGTCCTGCGTGGGCTACAAAGGGCGTTTGAAAGTTCATTTGCTCCACTCAAATATTCCACGGAATCCCCACAGACCGATATCCGTGATCGGCTTGTTTGCGCTCAATTTAATAGTGGAGGGTATGGTCAATTTCCTTGGTATTGAAATCTTCCAAAACACCTCTGACCAAATCCATAGCGTCAACGCCAAAATTTATGATTTTGCTCGAGTGCACATACTGAACATGAAGGCTAAGGATTTTGAGTCGCTGCCCTGACGGCAGTATGATGTAGGTGTTGGGGGGTGTCAGTGTGACGGTTAAGGGCCTGTCAATTTGCGATTCAACGAAGGGCACGTTCCGATCCAACCATGTGACTGTACCTACCGGAGAATCAGTACCGTCCTGAACCTGAGCTTCTTGAAGGTTTACGGATATACGACTATCAGCACCCAAGGTGCGGATCGATTCATCGTTCTTCCCATCGATCTTGAGTGAAAAGTCAAGATAGTCAGTCTTATGAAATCTACCTTCGATTTCGACCTTCTGAATGAATCCATCCCAGTCTGAGCCTTGTGGATTGCGCAGTCGCTTCAGACTTATCCCGTAGTAATTGCACAGATTCACTACGCCTTTCTGAAAGCCCACTGTGGTGAGCAATACGCCTTGACTATTGGGAATATCAGTAAGCAGTCCAAGGAGGTTGCGAGCGTGGATGAGGTCGATTGTCGAGCGGTAGTATTTACACTCCACCAGCACCTGATGCTCTGTGCCGTCTTTGAGGTAGCGCCAGTAAACGTCGATCTGGTGCGCTACGCCTGAGCGTCCGGTGATCTGGACATTGTGAAACACTTCAATCGTCTGAACGTCATCTAGAGCAAGGATTGCTTCGTAGACCTGCTGAGCAACCTTCTCGTATTCGGTACTGTTCTTTACGTCAAGCATCAAAATATCCCGTGTTTGAATGCGCGTCTTTCCGGAGGGGCTGACCGGTTGTATTGGGTTGATAAAAGCCCTCGCCCTTGACTGCAATTGGCCGGTCTCTTCCTATTACCAAGGGCCCCAATCGGTTGAACCCTCAGTCGATCGCGGCCTTCACCATCAACAGTTGGCATTACCAGATGATGCGGCCGTCGGACTCAACCCCCTGAGCATTTCGGAGCACGTCAAAATCGTACATTCCAAACTTGTATTTTTTGATGATTTTGACGACGAAGTTCGCTGAAATCTGCAAAGTTCTCTCAGCCGCCATCGGCTTGATCGCATAATTCCTTGATGCTTCAGAGGCGACACCGCTGTAGGCAATTGCATCAATGCCAGGATTACGCTCGAAGAGAAGGCTGGCAAGCGTTCTTGAATGAAGATACTGCGTGTGCCGGGCTGATCTGTCCTTGAGGATTGAGGAAAGAAATGCGTCAGTGAACACGAAGCTCTTTCCGAAATCATGGGGCATCTGATTCAGCTGCTTGTTAATCAATTGCCCAACCATCTCTGAGGTTAAGCCTGAGCCCCAGCGATGAATATGAGTAATCTCGCCGATCATTGCACATCTCAGCAATTCGTTAGGCAGTTGCTCAAACGCTGCCACATGCAAGAAGTCACCCTGCGAAGCACCTATTTCTTCAAAGGTAGACATCAGGTTGGTTGACAAATAGAGGACGGGGGCATTTGCCTCATTCAACCGGCCAGCGACAGTGTGTTTCGAAGGAGGATGGTTCAGTTCACCGACGAGCTCAAAACCCGTGTCGCTCGGGCATCTTCGTGCCCGCCAAAATGCCCGGTCATATTTCATCTCGTAATTGATGACTTGGTAATAATCGAGTAGAAAACTCAACTTCTCTCTTACAAATGTGATGTTCGTGCTCGTCAAGATGACGGTGGAAAGCTCGTCGAGATAGGACAGCGAAAGCGCTTTGAATTCCACGGCTAGTCTCCTGGTGGACCGTACAGCATGTTGAGCCTAGCGACCGCTTAGCCGATCCTGCCTGTCGCGACAGGCTCCAATCGACCCGGTGCGGTCGTTAAATCGTTGTGAGAAATAGCATGAGCCGACTCGCGGGGAGCATTCAAAGCTTATTCAGGGCGATGACGCTTGTCATCCTCAGCCACTAGAGTCTTGCGAGGCTTGGCCGAAGAATGGATCACATCTTTCCCATTTGGGATTTCATCATTGCGTTTGCCATTCGAGCGCAATATTCGTCGGCCAGGTCCTCTTGGGTCATCTCCTTCAATCGTTCAACGCCAGACGCATGGCCCATGAACTCGATCAGTTTCTCTTTTGTGCTGCTCGAGTATGTTTCCCAGAAGAAGTCGAACCAGTCCAAGCCAGTCTTAGGAGATGAGCGCCCAGCATTCCTATCAATAACGCCGAAGAAAGTCTTAGGGTGCTGGGCGTGGGCCTTTAGTTCATCATCCGTCAACGGAATCTTGACTATGAAGCGTTGTTGATCGTCGCTGCAAACGACACACAATGCCTCTCCCAACTTATGCATGACAACGCAATTCTCTAGCGTCGCCTCGATCTGCGCTCCGTTAGGTCCTGGCACTTCCATCCGCTGACCAACCTGTAGCCGTGCCTTGGGAGTTCCACCTGAGAACGCCTCGGCCTCTCCATCGAACGTAGCGGGAATGCGCCGGTGCTTCTGCATGGACTCCAGTAGCGCAAAGACTGGCGCATGCCTGCGCCTAATTTTGACCTGTTGAAGCAGGTTTTTCAGCCCGGGGTGAAGATCTTCGAGGTGAAAGCCCCATAGCAGCACTCCGGAAGGCAGATCAATGGCATCAAGGTGATGCTCCTCTGGATCGTAGGTGACTATGACATATGCCTGCGGTAGTTTTTGCCCAGTTGGGTCTCGCTCATATAGCTTTAAGAGGTTTTCAGCCTCCACAAGCGCTACTGGATTGGGCTTGTCCCTGCCCAGTTCCAGGCGTCCGTCGTTTGTGTCAATGAAAACAACGCGAGGATGATCCGATTTTTTGCTCAAGGCGCGATTCATTTGCCTGTTGATTTTCATCCGCGTGCCTTCTCGTCGCTTGGCCTCAACAGCGTAGATCGCACCGGACTTAGTATCCGTAGCGATGAACTCAACGTGAGTAGTACGTCTATCAGTTTCATCTTGGTGCTGCAGGCTGAAGCCTGCCCGAAGTAGGGCGGCGGCGACCCGCACCTCATACAACGCGCCGGGGAAGTTCTCGGGGCATTTGATTCGGTCGATAAGCAGCTTCTGAACCTCGATGGCATGCTTCAAGCTGTAAAGGTCATATGCGAAGCGCATATAGACACCAATGGCCCCCGTCATCGGCTGAGCAACACCTGGCCCCATCTGTTCCAAATGAGCCTTCGAGTGCTCATGGCTGCGGACCGCCCAAGTGAGAATGCGATGTTGCTCTTCTGGAGGCTTGCTTCCCTCTGACGTCCACCATTCTCTGCCCAAGACGATCTTCGGATAGTCGTTCAGGAAGTCGTGAAACGTTTTCCACATCTGTGAGAAATGCATCGTCTGACCGACGGCTATGACTCTGTGATCATGGAACTCCGTGGAAATGATCGGCCTACCGAGGCCCTGTTGCTCACGCCTCTGAAACTCTTGGGCTTCATGATGAGCGAGTGTCATCTGCATCTCTTGGTGCATGCGCGGTCCATTCAGCTTTCGCACTATGTCGAGACTGTCGATGGACCCATGACATTTTTTGAACTTGCGGCCGCTACCGCAAGGGCAAGGATCATTTCGACCAGGCTTGTTGCATATCCGCATAAATTTCCTGGAAGTGAAATTGAGCGCCACGAAATGGCAGCTTGCAGCGAGCTGTCATCAACAGGTGTCGAAGCTTGCACCTTTCGCCAGGACGGCTGGGGCCATGTATGTACCGTTCCACAATGCCGGATAAAGACATCATAGCTGGTACTGAGGCGCCCCAAAGCAGTCGTTTAGAATTAACGCTCCTAGCCGAAAGCGCCCAAAGCAGGATGTTTGCTGCTGGCCGATCGCTGCCGTTCAGTACTCTCCAAAATGCCCGAAGCACCAAGCGCATAAAACATCCAGGCACGCCATTCCAAAACGCCCATCTGAGCCCCTAAAAACGGGCGCCTGCAAACGCCCGTTCCCCCATCAAGCCTCAACCTGCTCCTGAAGCCGCCGCCCAATCACCTCCAACAAATCACACCCATCCCGTAAGGGAATCACCAACAGCTGCGCGAAATCCGAAAGCACCACCGTATCGCTTCCAATCTCAGCACGAAACGCAATATTTTCCAGAACCTGGGTCACCACCCGAATACGGTAATCAGCCGTCGCATGCAGCACATCAAGCGGTGCCTGACTGTCAATCAGCAGGGAAGCCGGTTCGCAGTCGATACCGGTGATGGGGATGTATCTTTTCATGGTCTTGCTCCGATCAGGTTAATGGACTGACCGATACCCAGGTCGCCAAACCCGGTCGCCATTCGCGGCGACGGGATTGACTATAGGTTCAAGCACTCCCCCCGAACAGGTGACCATTTCCGAGAGTCGCGTAGGAATCGTCACAACTCACCCCCAACGCGTCCCCAACACAATCCCCTGCACCTTGAACCCCTCAAGCGCCGCCACCCCCATCGGCATCAACTCCCGCACCGTCACCCCAGCTGCATCAGCCAGCGCCACCAGATGCTCCCGTCCGCTGCGTCGGTTCTCTATCAGCGAAACCAACAACGCATAAGCCATCGGCGCAAGGCGCGAAAACGTCACTCGCCCGGCGCGCCGCTGGAGCAGGACCAACGTCGGAGCCGCAGGTTTTTCGGTGGGCTGGTAATCCGGCCCGATGTCGCACACCGGCCATTCATACGCCTGCACCCAAGCCAATCCGGACACCACGGGCACGCCGTCGATCAAATCGCCGTGGGGATTGTGGGACGGCTCCACCGCGTCGCTCAGCAGCAGGGCGCTTTCGCTCCATTCGTGTTGCGCAAGTTCGGGCAGCCACGCGGGGACGTCGTGCAGGTCCGGGTGTTGTTCCAGGTAGGTGACGAATTCGCCGGCGAGCTGTGTGAACAGGGGCGTCTGGCTGCGGTGGTTGGCGTAGAAGTCGTGGACCAACCGTTGCCAGTCGGCGCGCGGCAGGGTTCGGTGGATGACCGGGAAGCTGGCCGCCAGCAGTGATTCGATGTTGCCGATGAATAATCGGCGGTAGATGGCCAGGCGTCGGGCTTCGAGCCCTGGCGGGGGCGGGTTATGGGGGTTGCGGACGTAATTGGCCATGCAGTTGAGTTGTTCGAGCAGTTGTTCAGGCATGGCGGGCCTCCGGTGTGGCCGGGCAGCCGAGTTGTTGCAGCTGTTTGATCTGCTCGACTTCGGCGAGCAATTCCGACAAGGGCGGGAAGTTGAAGTCGCGTTCCAACAGTGTCGGCACGGGTCCGAATCGTTGGTAGGTCTGGTACAGGAGGCTCCAGACGTCTTGCTTGACCGCCGCGCCGTGGGTGTCGATCTTCAGGTCGTCGGCTTCGTCGTAATGACCGGCGACGTGCAAGTAGCTGACGCGTTGCGCGGGGAGGGCGGCGAGGAATTTCTGGGCGTCGTAACGGTGATTGATCGCATTGACGTAGAGGTTGTTGACGTCCAGCAGCAGGTCGCAGTCGGCTTCTTCGAGTACGGCGGTGAGGAAGTCGATTTCGCTCATGGCCTGGAAGGGCGCGGCGTAATACGAGATGTTTTCCACGGCGATGCGTTGGCCGAGTATGTCCTGGGCCAGGCGTATGCGGGCGGCGACGTGGTGGATGGCTTCTTCGGTGAAAGGGATCGGCAGGAGGTCGTAGAGGTGGCCGCTGTCGGAACAGTAGCTCAGGTGCTCGCTGTAGATCGCCACGGCGTAGCGATCGAGAAAACGCCGGGTGCCGCGCAGCAGGTCGAGGTCAAGTGGTTGCGGGCCGCCGAGGGACAGCGACAGGCCGTGGCAGGTGATGGGGTGCCGTGCGGCCAGTTGGTCCAGTTGCTCGGCGTAGACGCCGCCGACGCCGATCCAGTTGTCCGGGGCGCATTCGAGGAAGTCCACGGCCCCCGGAGGCATTTCCAGCAGATCGCCAAGCATGGCTCGGCGTAGACCGAGCCCGGCGCCGTTGGGTGAGGTGAAAGTGCTCATCGCTGTTCTCCAGGGATAACCAAAGCCTCCCGGTGTGATCCACCGGGAGGGCGGGAGCGAAGGATTTACTCCTTGGCTTTGCTCATGTGGATGAACAGCTCGGTGGGCACTTTCTTGCCGTTGGCGGTGTATTGGCCAGTCCGGTATTTGTAGGTTTCCGCCTCGGACAGGTAGCCGTCATGGTTGGTGTCCATCTTCTCGAACTCGGCTTGCTGGGTCGGCGCGACGGTGAGGAATTCTTTCAGCGACACGCGCGCATCGTCGTCGGTGTCGGTACGGGCAAAGGACGCATCGCCGCATTTGCCTTCACCGCACTTGCCTTCCGCCGCGGTGACTTTTTTGCCGGATTCGTCGGCGCCGCATTTGCCTTCGCCGCACTTGCCTTCCGCGTCGGTGACTTTTTTGCCCGATTCGGCAGCGCCGCATTTACCTTCACCGCATTTGCCTTCGGAGGTTTTTTCCGCCGAAGCCAGCTGATAACCCTGGGGCAGGGCGTCCACCGCGAAGGCGGATTGGGCCAGGCTCAAGCCGCCGGACAGGGCGAGTGCGGCAAGGGCGAAGCGAGCGGCGTTCGAGTTTTTTGTACGGGTCATGACAGTTCTCCAGATAAGAAGGGGTGTGCCCCAAGGCAACGTTGCGCGGGGCGTGCCGTGGCGGTTGTCACGCTGCTTGCGGCCCGGCGATGCGTTGAGCGCGTCGGGACGAAGCAAGCGGGACAGGCCTGTTCGGACGGGGCCATTTGGCCCTTGCCGTGTATCTGGGATATGTCATTTAGCGGGGTGTTTGTATTGCTCTGTGTCGTGGATACAGAGGGTTCAAGGGGGCTGCTGCGCAGCCCAGCGGGAGCAAGCTCCCTCGCCACCGGTGGTGTGCGTCCTACGGAAGATGGCAGCATTTTCGGTAGATGGACGAAATCTCCGACGAGTTTTTAGGGTTGGCCTTCGGAAGTACTGCACTTACGATTCGGCGTGATCTCATTTGTGAGGACAGATCAATGCCTGAGAGCCAGGATGCGAAGACTCAATACGCCCGAGCCTTGGAACATGCCATTGAGGTATTTGGCAGCCAATCATTGGCCGAAGACTGGCTGAACAAACCCTGTAAGTACTTGAACGGTCAGGAGCCCTTGGAACTGACCAAAAACTCGCTGGGCTTTGAGTCGGTGATGGGCTACCTGAGCCGCATCGGGCAGGGGGTTTATCAATGATCCCTTGCCCTGAAGGCGCAATGGTTGCTCTGCGCGATCGTCGTAAACCGGACTACTTTTTCACCGAATAATCCTTCCCCCAAACACGCACGGAACTGATCGCCTCGTTCATGCCTTCAAACACGAACTTCTGTCGCACGGCGGTCTTCGGTGGGACGGTGACTTCGTCAGCGTTGTCCAGCCCGGTGAGTCGGTTGGCGTAACCGGCTTGGTCGATGGCCAGCAGCGCACCGGTTTGCCCGAGGTTGATCAGGCGCAGTTGGGTGTCGGTGCTGTTCTTGAAACCGAGGGTGATGGTGACGTTTTCATCGCTGGGCTCCAGCTTCAGCACTTCAACATTGATGCGATCTTTCATCTGCTCGTCGGAGGAGATGATCGCTGCGCCGTCGGTGCCCTGGACTGATTCGCGACCATCGAGCACGCCTTCGCTGACGCCGCCCAAGAGGTTCTTGCCGGCGGTGATGAATGACGAGACCGCGGATTTGGTCGAGTCCTTGATAACGCTTTCTGCCGGCTCGCCTTCGGCCAGGCATACGGAACTGAGCAAAATACCGGAGAAGAAGAGGGTGGCGCGTGACGGCAGAAGGGTCATACCTGAGTCCTTTAGGGTGGCTTGCAACACGCCCCTCGGATGGGCGTGCGGCATGATAGCGGGGATCATGGCGTACTTGTCCATTCCTGGTTTCCCGGGTCATTGGGTTTATGCGCTGATCCGCATTTTTTGGCGGCAGGTGCATCTGTAACGGTATCAGTTCCCGCTCCACAATTCGGTCACGGCGCAATGACTCTATTGGGAGAAAGCTCATGGCGAAGATGGCGATATTTTTGGGTGGTTTCCTGGCGTTGACGTTGCTGATCGGTGTGCTGGCGACGATTTCGCCAGTGTAGAAGAGCTTTTGTGGCGAGTGAGCAAGCTCCCTCGCCACGGGTCAGGCGTCGATCAGCGATGCAATATCACCTGCGCAATCTCCTGCAAAGGCATCACCCGCTGTGCGGCGTTGAGCTTGATGGCTTCCTTGGGCATGCCGAACACCACGCAGCTGGCTTCGTCCTGGGCCACGGTAGCGCTGCCGGCGTCGAGCATTTCCTTGAGGCCGCGGGCGCCGTCGTCGCCCATGCCGGTCATGATGATGCCGGTGGCGTTGCGGCCGGCGAACTTGGCCACCGAGCGAAACAGCACGTCCACCGAAGGGCGATGGCGGTTGACCAGCGGGCCGTCCACCACTTGCACGTGGTAGAACGCGCCGCTGCGGGTCACCATCATGTGCTTGCCGCCGGGGGCGATGAGGGCCAGGCCCGGGTGGATGCGGTCGTTGTTTTTCGCTTCGCGCACTTCGATCTGGCACAGGCTGTTGAGCCGGGCGGCGAACGACGCGGTGAATTTCTCCGGCATGTGCTGGACGATGACGATGCCAGGGCACACGCGGGGCAGGGCGGTCAACACCGCTTCCAGCGCCTGGGTGCCGCCGGTGGAGGTGCCCATGGCGACGATGCGTTCGGTGGTCTGGGCCATGGCGTGGCCGTTGGCGGCGGGCAGCATGGCGTCGGCGGTGAGTTTGGTCGCCGGTGTCAGCGGGGCCGGTGCAGGGCGCTTGCCCAGGTTACGGACGTTGACCTGGGCGGCGGCGCGGATGGCGGACACCAGTTCCGGCGCCGACTCCAACAAGAAGTTCTTCAGGCCGCTGGTGGGCTTGGTGATGATTTCCACCGCGCCCGCGGCCATGGCTTGCAACGTGGTTTCCGCGCCCTTGGGCGTCAATGATGAGCAGATCACCACCGGCGTGGGCCGCTCGCTCATGATTTTCTTCAGGAAGGTGATGCCGTCCATGCGCGGCATTTCCACGTCCAGCACAATCACGTCGGGCCATTCCTTCGCCAGTTTATCCATGGCGAAGATCGGGTCGGAGGCCGCGCCGATGACGGTGATGTCCGGCGTGTCGCTGAGGATCGCCAGCAATACCTGGCGGACCACGGCGGAATCATCCACCAGCAATACATTTATCTTTTTGCCTGACATGGTTAATGCAGGGTCCTTATCGGTTGGTGCCTGACCCAGACGTCGCCCGTGCAGAGGTCGAAAATGATGCTGCGATGACCGGTGCTGCCCATGTCGTGGGCGATCAGGTCCAGGCGATACAGCGCAGCCATTTCCAGCGCCGCGTTGACGTTCGACCGCGCCACGTCGCCGAATGCCACGTGGCGTTGCAGCTCAGGGAACATCTCGCCGCCGCCGAACAGCTTGAGCTGATATTCCTCGGGCTTGGTGTGATGGGCCCGTGCCTGGCGAATGAACAATTCGATGGCTTCGTCGGCGTACATCCCGTTCAGCGCCGTGGAGCAACGCACCCGGCTGGGCAACATGAAGTGGCACATCCCGCCAATCTTGCGCTGTGGGTGCCAGAGGGTAATTGCCACGCAGGATCCGAGAATCGTGCGCAGCCGGGTCGGGCAGGTCGCGAAGCGAAACTCACCCGGCCCGAGATAGACCTCGGCCACCTCCTTCATCACGGCGCTCATGGCTTGCGATAAATCGAAGGGGCGACCAGCTTCAACGCATCGGACACGCCGTTGAGGCTTTCCGAATGGCTGACGATGAAATACCCGCCGGACTTGAGCCGAGGAATCAGCCGGGCGACCACTTTGCTTTTGGTTGGCTGGTCGAAATAGATCATCACATTGCGCAGGAAAATCACGTCGAACTCCCCCAGCTCCGGCAAGGTGTCGTTGAGGTTGACCTGGATGAAGTTGACCCGGTTGCGCAGCGCCCGGTCGATGAGCATCGTGCCTTGCTGGCGGCCGGTGCCCTTGAGGCAGTATTTCACCAGCAATGGATGGGGCAGGTTGCGGGCGCGCTCCATCGGATAGTGCCCGGAACGGGCCTTGGCCAGCACTTGGGTGCTGATGTCCGAGCCGATGACTTCCCAGGGCGTGGTGCCCAGGCTTTCGGCCAGGGTCATGGCGAGGCTGTAGGGTTCCTCGCCAGATGAACTGGCCGCACTCCACAGGCGAAAGGTCTTGCCCGGCGTCGCATGGGGCAGCACTTGGTCGCGGAGGAAATCGAAGTGCTTGGGTTCGCGGAAAAAATAGGTTTCGTTGGTGGTAAGCAGGTCCAGGGCCACCTGCAGTTCATCGGCGCGCTGGCCGTTCATGATCAGCGCGAAGTACTCACCGTAGCTGTCGAGCTCATAGTGCTTGAGGCGCTTGAACAGCCGCCCGGCCACCAGGGCTTTCTTGGCCGGTGACAGGTTGATGCCGGCGGCCTGGTACAGCCAGGATTGGAACTGGCCGAACTCCCGGTCGCTGAGCGCCATTGAATTCACCGTGCGTTCCTTGCAAGTGGCTGTGCTCATGAGGCAGGCGCTTCCAGCGCGGCGGGGCTGGTTTGGGCGAGTTCGGACATCTCGTCGATGGACAGCACCCGGTCTACCTCCAGCACGATGACGAACTTGCCATCGACCTTGGCCATGCCGCTGATGAAGTCGGCGCGGATCTTCGCGCCGAAACTCGGTGGCGGCTCGATCTGCGAAGCCGGGATTTCCAGCACCGCCGACACAGTGTCCACCAACAGGCCGATGTCCTGGGCCTGTCCGTCGGCGCTGGCGGCCTCGATGATCACCACGCAACTGCGCCGGCTGATGGCGGAATTCGGTCGGCCGAAACGCGCCGACAGATCCACCACCGGCACGACCGCGCCGCGCAGGTTGATCACCCCGCGCACGAAGGCCGGCATCATCGGCACCACGGTGAGGTTGCCGTATTCGATGATTTCCTTGATGCACAGGATGCCGATGGCGAACATCTCAGTGCCAAGCATGAACGTCAGGTACTGCGCTTCTTCCTCGACCGCGCTGACGGTTTGACGTGTGGTCGCGATGGCGCCCATTGCCTTTTCTCCTTTAAGCAAGCCTGTGGGACCGGGCCATCAGAACCGGGTGAATTCCGATTCGTCCGGCGCGCTGGCCATGTTGTAGGCAAACGCCTTGGGCATCGCCGGTGTCGGTGCCCGCGTCGGTTTACGGCTGGATGGCCCCGGCGTGTTATCGACCCTGGCGCTTTGCATGGCGGACTTGGCCGGCGTGTCCAAGGTGAAGAAGCTCATGGCCTGTTGCAGTTGCTCGGCCTGGCTGCTCATTTCTTCGGCGGTGGCGGCCAGTTCTTCGCTGCTGGAAGCGTTCTGCTGGGTCACCTGGTTGAGCTGGGTCATGGCCGTGTTGATCTGCGCCACGCCAGCGGCCTGTTCTTCGGAGGCGGCGCTGATTTCCTGCACCAGGTCCGAGGTCTTGTTGATGGACGGGACCATTTCGTTGAGCAGGTTCCCGGCCTTCTCGGCCATGTCGACGCTGCTGGACGACAGCTCGCCGATTTCCTGGGCGGCGACCTGGCTGCGTTCGGCCAGTTTGCGCACTTCGGCGGCCACCACTGCGAAGCCTTTGCCGTGTTCGCCGGCGCGGGCGGCTTCGATGGCGGCGTTGAGCGCCAGCAGGTTGGTCTGGTAGGCGATGTCGTCAATGATGCTGATGCGCTGGGCAATTTTCTTCATCGCCACCACGGTCTGCTGCACCGATTCACCGCCGTCTGTGGCTTCCTTGGCGGCCTTGCTGGCCATGCCGTCGGTCACCTTGGCGTTCTCGGTGTTCTGGTTGATGCTGGCGCTCATCTGCTCGATGGACGCACTGGTTTCCTCGACGCTGGCCGCCTGTTCGCTGGTGGCCTGGCTCATCGATTGTGCGGTGGCGCTGACTTCTTCGGAGGCGCTCGCAAGGTTGTCCGCCGCGTTGCGCACTTCACCG
Source organism: Pseudomonas sp. SWRI92 (assembly GCF_014268685.1). Taxonomy (NCBI): domain Bacteria; kingdom Pseudomonadati; phylum Pseudomonadota; class Gammaproteobacteria; order Pseudomonadales; family Pseudomonadaceae; genus Pseudomonas; species Pseudomonas sp. SWRI92. The sequence goes on along the minus strand of NZ_JABWQY010000022.1, from coordinate 29,764 downwards.
ATGATGTGCGACAGCTTGCCGACCATGTTCTGCATGGCGCTGAGCACCATGCCGGTTTCGTCCTTGGAACCTGCTTCGATTTTCGCGTTCAGGTTGCCTTCGGCCAGTTGCTCGGCAACGGCGGCGGCCTGCTTCAACGGGCGGGAAATGATCCGCGAGATGAACAGCGCCAGACCCAGGCCCACCAGCAGGGCGGCAGCCAGTACGGCGATGATCGACAGGCGCGCTTTTTCATACAGGATGGTGCCGTGCTCGCTGGCGGCACCGGCGCCGGCGTCGTTGAGCTCGACCAGTTTCTGCAGGTCGTTCGTCACCAGGTCGAACTGACGCTTGGACTCGCCTTTGAGCAGCACCATGGCTTGCTCGGTCTGGTTCTGCCGCGACAGCGCGAACAGATCCTTGCTGACCACCAGGTAAGCAGCCCAATCGTTGCGCGTGGTTTCGAACAGTTGGCGATCTTCGCCGCTGGACAGCAGTTTTTCATAAGTGCCAAGACGGGTTTCGAAGCCCTTTTTGGCGTCTTCAGCTTCCTGTTCCAGGGTGAGCCGTTCCTGCTCGGAATCGGCTGAGATATGGCGGTTTTCCTTCAGGCGAAAGCTCGCTGCGTAAAAGCGCATGCCCGAGGCCGCGCGCATGGATGGCATCCAGTTCTCGCGGATCTCGGTGGTGGTGCCGTTCACCTGGCCCAGCTGAATGATCGAAAACACGCCCATGACGGCGGTCAGCGCCAACACCACAAGGAACGAGGTGATCAGTTTGGTGGCGATTCTAAGGTTGTAGAACCATTTCATTGGGAATACCTCTCCATGGAGTGTTGAAGCGTCAGCGAGCGTTGGCTTGTTGTAATTGAGTTGGGGTGTAGCGAGTTTCGGTTTGGGCGATCTGGGTGAGCAGGGCGGGTACGTCGAGGATCAACGCCACGGCGCCGCTGCCCAGGATGGTCGAGCCGCTGATGCCGCGCAGGGCGCCGAACAGCTTGCCCAAGGGCTTGATCACGGTCTGGAATTCCCCCAGCAGGTCATCCACCACCAGCCCGGCCTTGAGATCGGCGTAGCGCACCACCACCACGTTCTGCCGACGTGAAGCCGGGCCTTCGTGGTGGAAGTGATCGCGCAGGTACACCAGCGGCAGCACTTCGCCGCGCAGGTCGAGGTAGCCTTGCTCGCGACTGGCCAGGCCATCGTCTTCGCTCAGCTCGATGCATTCTTGGACCATGTCCAGCGGAATCACATAGGTGGACTGGCCGATGCCGACCAGAAAACCATTGATAATCGCCAGGGTCAGCGGCAGGCGGATGCGCACCACGGTGCCCTTGCCGGGCTGGCTGTCCAAGTCGACCGTGCCGCGCAGCAGGGTGATGTTGCGCTTGACCACGTCCATGCCCACGCCACGTCCGGACAGGTTGGTCACGGCCTGGGCGGTGGAGAAGCCGGGCTCGAAAATCAGGTTGTAGATTTCCTGGTCGGACAGGCTCGCGCCCGGCGCAATCAGTCCGCGCTCCTGGGCTTTTTCCAGGATGCGGTCGCGGTTCAGGCCGGCGCCGTCGTCGGCGATTTCCAGCACGATGCTGCCCGAGTCGTGATAGGCGTTGAGGTGCAGATGCCCCTTGGCCGGTTTGCCGGTCGCCCGCCGCGCCTCGGCAGTTTCGATACCGTGGTCCATCGCGTTGCGCAGCAAGTGCATGAGCGGGTCGCCGATCTTTTCCACCACGGTCTTGTCGAGCTCGGTTTCCGCGCCGCTGATGATCAGGTCGATGTCCTTGCCCAGCTCCTGGCTGACATCGCGCACCACCCGACGGAAGCGGTTGAAGGTCTCGCCAATGGGGATCATGCGCAGGCGCAGGGCGCCGTCGAGGATTTCTTCCACCAGCCCGGAGACCGACGAGGTGGCTTCCTGCAACGGATCGTTCTGGCAGGTGCGGGCCAGCAGGCTGGCGCCAGCGCTGGCAATGACCAGCTCGCCGACCAGGTTGATCAGTTCGTCGAGTTTGTCTGCGTTGACTCTTACATAAGTCCCATCTTTGCCTTTGCTGTCACTGGTGACGGCTTGTTTGTCAGGCGAGACCTGGGCTGGCATGCGTGGGCTGCTGCGTTGGTCCGGCATCAGCTCGCCCGTGGTCACCATCGCGGTGCTTTCGTCGACCTGCGCCTGGGCGCTGGCGACCAGGCCCGTGTTGGCTTCGGGCTCGATGTCTTGCGCGGCAACGATCTCGATCAGGCAATCTTCGCGGACGAAATCGAAGACTTCGTTGATCGCGGCATGACCGGCCGCCGAGCGAAACTCGATCTCAAAACCCAGGTAGCACGACTCGGCATCCCAGGCTTCGACCGCTGGCATCGCGTCAGTCAGCGCAGTGATATCGAGGATTTCACCGAGGGTTTGCAGATAGCGCAGGAACGACAGCGGGTCCATGCCATTGCGAAACACCTCCGGGCCGAAGCGCAGGGAGATGTGCCAGAGGCTCGCTTCGCCGGGCTCGGTCGTTTCGGCTTGCTGCGTCGGCGTCGGTTCGGTTGCGATCGTGGGCGCCTGGTATTCCTGCAGCATCTGGCACAATTCGATTTCCCGGGCCAGGGCAGGGGGCTGCAACGTCGAGCCCTGGTTGGCAACCACGTCGATCAGCTCGAGCATATGATCGCCAGATTTGAGCAGCACCGCGATCAGGCCCGGGTCCACGGTGACGCTGCCTTCGCGCAGGCGATCGAGTACGTCTTCGACGATGTGGGTGAAGCTGACGATCGGCTCCAGGCCGAACAGCCCTGCCGAACCCTTGATCGTATGGGCCGCCCGGAAGATCGCGCCGATGGCGTCATCGTCGCCGGGGTCGTTCTCCAGTTGCAGCAGCGACTCTTCCATCGCCTGCAATTGTTCCCGGGCCTCGACGATGAAGGTTTGTTGTGCCTGATCGAGATTGATGCTCACGCTCATATCCTTTGTCGTGTCCGACGTGTTGCGGAGGCTCTAGGCAACCAGGTTGCACAGGGCGAGTGTTTCCGTGACAGCTTTGCTTTGGCCGGTCACCGTCAGTTCGGTGCCGGCCTTGGGGGCTTCGCGCTGAACCATCAGCAGCAGCTGCAAGCCGGCACCGTCCATCTCGGTGACCTGCGACAGGTCCACCACCATTCGTGGCGTTGCCCCCAGTCGCGGCAGCCATTGCGCGGCGAGGTCGGCGGCGGTGTAGATCGTCAGTTCGCCTTCGATCTGCACCTGCGCAGTGTCATCGTCTATTTCGTACAGCAGCGGCATTGAAGCCTCCGACCATCAAGGAAGAATCAGCTTGGAGACCGCCGCCAGCATCTGCGCCGGTTGGAACGGCTTGACCACCCAGGCCTTGGCGCCTGCGGCCTGACCCTCTTGCTTCTTCGATTCCTGGGATTCGGTGGTAAGCATGATGATCGGCGTGAACTTGTAGCTGGCCAGCTTCTTGACCTCCTTGACGAAGGTGATGCCGTCCATGTTCGGCATGTTCACGTCGCTGATGATCAGGTGCACTTTCTGGCCGTTGAGCTTGCCCAGCGCATCCTTGCCATCGCTGGCCTCGATGACGTCGTAGCCGGCACTTTTCAACGCGATGCCGACCACCTGCCGGACGCTCGCGGAGTCGTCGACAACCAATACACTTTTAGCCATGAGGGGCTCCTAGAAGAAGGTGATTTCCTGTGAAGCTTGTTGCGCAGCCGAGCCGCCGTGGTGATTACGGCGTTGCTCGTCAGTGGCGTAAGTGGTTTCCATGCGCGCCAGCCATTGCCGGGCGTCGATGGATACGGCCTGTTCGGGCGACTGGCTGGCCTGCTGAATATGCACATGCAGGTCCTCGATGTTGTCGCGCACGTGGCTGAGGATCTGGCTGACCCGATCCTGGAATTGCAGGTTGACCAGCACTTCGGTGAGCTCGTCCCGAATGCCGAAGCTTTCGCGCTGCAGCATGTCGGCCGAGTCGGCGAGGCGCCCGGTGACGCTTTTGAAACGCTCGAGCACGCGCTGGATGCTGCCTTCGGACACAACCACGGACTGACTGTCCTGATCGGCTCCGCTGGAGGCGGCCTGTACCAGTTGGGTGATGGCGGTATTGATCACGTCGACCTTGGCCGACATCTGTTGGCCGGTCTCGCTGGATTTGCTCGACAGGGCGCGCACAGCGTCGGCCACCACGGCAAAACCGCGTCCGGCTTCGCCTGCCCGGGCCGCTTCGATGGCGGCGTTGAGGGCCAGCAGGTTGGTCTGGGCGGCAATCGCCGCGACATCGGCGGCCATGGTCCGCAGCTCGCCGGTGTAAGCGGTCAGGTTGCGCACTTGGGTCAGGGTTTCATCGCGGCTGGCCTGGGTCGTTTTCAACGAGTCGATAACCTTGACCAATTCGCCTTCGCTCTGCGCCAGGACTTGTACGGCGCCACCGCTGCTGTTGCCGGTCAACTCGCCGGCGGCCAATTCAGAGGCTTGCACGGTCTCTTCCAGACGCGAAGAAATGCCAATGAAGCGGCTGGTCAGCGAGACGATCGCGGTTTCGGTTTGCTGGCGCGAACTTTCAACTTGCTTGGCCCAGATCGGCATCGCGCCGAGGATCACTTCGTTGAGTTGCGCGGTGGCTTTATGGGCGCCATGGTCGGCGGCCTCCTGCTCGCGACGGGCGATGGCGGCGACGACTGCCTCGTCAAGCTGAAGCCGTTGCGACCGCGCGGCCAAGACACCGACAGCCACGCCAAGGACCAGGAGTACGACGCTCAAACCGATGTTCTGCACACTCGTGCCATTGACCGCTAGCACGCCGACGCTGGCGGCAACGGCCACGATAACGGCGTGCCAGACGATGCGCGGCGGGGTTTGGGCGAGGGAGTGGTCGTGGGAATGCGACGTCATGGTTCGGTCCTTGAACAGGTGTTGCCAGAGGATATTTGCGAATAACTGGTTATCTGCAATGCCGACTTGGTCTTGAGTACCAGTCGTCCGGTTCTGGAAAAAATAATGGCACATTGCTATCTAAGAATAAACGAAAGCGGAGAAATGTCGAGAAGCCAGATGAGCTGGAGCAGTACCAATGTGGCGAGGGGATTTATCCCCGCTGGGGCGCGAAGCGGCCCAAAAAATGGGCTGCCTTGAACAACTGGCCGCAATACCTTGAACCTGGGGGCTGCTGCGCAGCCCAGCGGGGATAAATCCCCTCGCCACAACAGTGACCGCCAGATGATTCTCTGAAACAGAATGGAAGGATTGAGCTAAATTACCCCGCATCGGATTCTGAACCTGCCAACGAGCCCCCATGTCTGCCCAGCCGCTCTGGAAAACCTACCTGCTGTTCCTGGCCCCCATGGTCCTGTCCAATTTCCTGCAATCGATGTCCGGCACGTTCAACAGCATCTACATCGGCCAGATGCTTGGCACGCAGGCGTTGGCCTCGGTGTCGGGCATGTTTCCCATCGTGTTTTTCTTCATCGCCCTGGTGATCGGTCTGGGCGCCGGCGCGGGGGTATTGATCGGCCAGGCCTACGGCGCTGGCGAGACCGGCACGGTGAAAGCGATTGCCGGTTCGACGCTGTTGCTGGGGGCGATCATCGGATTGGTGGCGGCAGTCCTTGGCAGTGTCTTCGCCCGTGAGGCCTTGCAAGGACTGGGGACGCCGGACGATGTGCTTGAAGATGCCATTTCCTATGCGCGCGTAATGATGTGGATCCTGCCGATGTTGCTGGTATTCGTGCTCTTCACCCAGCTGCTGCGCGGTGTGAGCGACACCCTGTCGCCGCTGCTGGCGTTACTGGTATCCACCAGCGTCGGACTGATGCTGACGCCGGCGCTGATTCGCGGCTGGCTGGGATTGCCGCAGATGGGCATCCAGAGCGCGGCGTGGGCCGGGTTGGTGGGCACCGCGACGGCCATGGGCATGCTCGTGTGGCGCCTGAACCGCCGCAAGCATGCCCTGGCGCCGGACCGTGCGTTGTTCGCCGCGATGCGCCTGGACCGGGTGATTCTTGGCAAAGTGCTGCGCATCGGTTTGCCGACGGGGCTGCAGATGGTGGTGATTTCGCTGTCGGAGCTGGTGATCCTGGCGTTGGTCAACTCCCACGGCTCCCAGGCCACGGCCGCCTACGGCGCGGTGACGCAGATCGTCAATTACGTGCAGTTCCCGGCGCTGTCGATTGCCATCACCGCCTCGATCCTTGGCGCCCAGGCCATTGGCGCCGGGCGTCTGGAGCGGCTGGGGCCGATCCTGCGAACCGGGTTGTTGATCAATGTCTGGCTGACGGGTGGGCTGGTGCTGCTCGGGTACCTGATGTCCCATTGGCTGCTGGGGCTGTTCATCACCGATCCGGCGGCGCGGGTCCAGGCTGAACACTTGTTGCATATCATGCTCTGGAGCCTGTTGGTGTTCGGCTTCCAGGCAATCATCGGCGGCATCATGCGCGCCAGCGGCACGGTGCTGGTACCGGTGGCGATCTCGATTTTTTGCATCCTCGGCGTGCAAGTGCCAGCGGCCTACTTGCTGGACGCGCACTTCGGCCTGCAAGGGGTGTGGATGGCGTTTCCAGTGGCGTACCTGAGCATGCTGTTGTTGCAGACGCTGTATTACAAACGGGTCTGGCAGCATCAGCGGATCGAGCGTTTGGTCTAGATACCTTGAGCGGGTTTAGCGGGTGTTACAGTGCCCGCCGTTGATCTTGTCATTCATGGGGATTTCGATGTCTGTAGAACTTCCATCCGCCAGCTACCGCGCCTTCCTCTTCGACATGGACGGCACGCTGCTCAATTCCATCGCCGCCACCGAGCGGATCTGGACGCGCTGGGCCCTGCGCCATGGCTTGGACGTGGCGAAATTCCTGCCGACGATCCATGGCGTGCGCGCTGTCGATACCGTGGCCCGCCAGCGTCTGCCAGGCGTGGACGCCCAGGCCGAGGCCGAGCAGCTCACCCGGGAAGAAATCGAGGACGTGGATGGGGTGGTCGAAGTGCCCGGTGCACTGGCCTTCCTCAAGCGCCTGCCGCCGACGCAATGGGCGATTGTCACCTCGGCGCCCATGGCATTGGCCTTGCGCCGCATGGAAGCGGCCGGGATTGCACGGCCCGACGTGATGGTGACCGCTGAAGACGTGAGCGCCGGCAAGCCGAACCCCAGCTGTTATTTATTGGCGGCGCAGCGCTTGCAGGTGACCGCGCAGCAATGCCTGGTGTTTGAGGATGCCGAAGCCGGCATCAAGGCCGGCGAGGCGGCGGGCGCGGACGTGATGGTGGTCACCGCCACGCATACGCACCCGGTGGTGACGCTACATTCCCAGATCGCGGACTACCAGGGCATTGGCGTCGAAGTTGATAAGGACGGATCGATGCGTCTTTCAACACACCGCTAGAGCCTGTGGGAGTTTGCTCCCACAGACTTGCTTCGTGACTCAGGTCAGCTCACCACGCGATAGCACGGTACATATTCCGCGCCGCCCGGCAATTTCATCCGGTGCTGGGCGACGAACGCCTGGAGCAGGCGATCAAGGGGTTCCATGATCGCCGGGTCGCCGTGGATCTCGTACGGCCCATGCTCTTCGATCAGGCGGATACCCTTGTCCTTCACGTTGCCGGCGACGATTCCGGAAAACGCCCGGCGCAGGTTGGCGGCCAGTTCGTGGGGCGCAAGGTCGCGGCTCAGGCCCAGGCTGGCCATGTTGGCGTGAGTCGGGTCGAACGGGCGCTGGAAGCCTTCGTCGATCTTCAGCAGCCAGTTGAAGTGGAAGGCGTCGTTGCGCTCGCGGCGGAACTGCTTCACTTCCTTGAGGCCCTGGGTCATCTGCCGCGCCACTTCGGCCGGGTCGTCGATGATGATCTGGTAGTGCTTCTGCGCGGCCTCGCCCAAGGTTGCACCGACGAACGCGTGCAGTTGGTCCAGGTACGGCGCTGCGCTTTTCGGTCCGGTGAGCACGACCGGGAAGGGCAGGTCCTGGTTGGCCGGGTGCATGAGGATGCCCAGCAAGTACAGGAACTCTTCGGCGGTGCCGGCGCCGCCCGGGAAGATGATGATGCCGTGGCCGACGCGCACGAAGGCTTCGAGACGCTTCTCGATGTCCGGCAGGATCACCAGCTCGTTGACGATCGGGTTTGGCGCTTCGGCGGCAATGATGCCCGGCTCCGTCAGGCCCAGATAGCGGCCGCCCTGGATCCGCTGCTTGGCGTGGGCGATGGTGGCGCCTTTCATCGGGCCTTTCATCACGCCCGGCCCGCAACCGGTGCAGATGTCCAGGCTGCGCAGGCCCAGTTCGTGGCCGACTTTCTTGGTGTATTTGTATTCTTCGGTATTGATCGAGTGGCCGCCCCAGCACACGACGATTTTCGGCTCGACGCCTGGGCGCAGGGTGCGGGCATTGCGCAGCAGGTGGAAGACGTAGTCGCTGATGCCCTGGGACGTACTCAGGTCGATGCGCTGGCTGTCCAGTTCGTTCTCGGTGTAGACGATGTCGCGCAGGGCGCTGAAGAGCATTTCGCGGGTGCTGGCGATCATCTCGCCGTCGACGAACGCGTCAGCCGGCGCGTTCAGCAGCTCCAGGCGCACGCCCCGGTCCTGCTGGTGAATACGGATCTCGAAGTCCTTGTAGGCTTCCAGGATGGTCTTGGCGTTATCGACATGGGCGCCGGTGTTGAGAATAGCCAGGGCGCACTGGCGGAAAAGATCATAGATGCTGCCGGAACCGGCTTCACTCAGTTGCTGGACTTCGCGCTGGGACAAGGTCTCCAGGCTGCCCTTGGGGCTTACCGAGGCGTTGATTACATGTCTTTGAGTCATTCAGCTTTCCTTGAAAACGATGCCGTACACACGACGAGCGGCATCTTGAAAAAAACGTCCACGCAGAAAGATCGCACGATCCTCGCGGTATCGCCATGGACTTTGATCCGGGTCCTTCGGGTTGGTTGCCTCACAAAATGAGCCCCAGCATAGCTAAATCGACCGGGCAGGCGATAATGCGCGAGTCTTTTCACGCCACACAAGGAAATTGCGACGCGATGTTCGAGATCAAACCGTGGGACGCGGCGGCCTACCGGCAGCAGACGCGGCGCAGCACCCTCATCATTGCGGTGGTGTTCCTGGCGCTGGCGATGCTGCTGTCCACCTTGGCCGTGATGCTGTTCGGAACCCCTGGGGGTGATAATTTTCGTTTCAACGTGGGTGGGGTATTCGCTGCGGTGTTGGTGATGGCAGGACTGATGCGCGTGTATTTCTGGTCCCAGCCTTGGATGGCGGCGGCGGTCTACGGCTGGCAACTCAAGCGCAGCCTGATGAGCATCACCAATGTGATGCACCAAGTGAAAGCCGGCGTGCAGGCGCAAGACCCGGCGGCGATGAAGCTGTTGCGGTTCTATCATTTGGGCCTGACCCAGATGCACCAGCTGGACGCCAATTCCAGTGAACAGGCCTCCCTGAATCGCGAAGCCGACGAGCATCAGCAAAAGATGCAGGCGCTGGGCCTGGACCCGGAGCAATTGCGCCTGGATCCCTCTTGGATCGATACGGTGAAACAGGCCTACAGCGCTCGCGAATAACCGCCGCTCGTCGCTTGCCCAAAGGGAAAAATCAAACCTCGAACCTTGGCCGCTTTTCTCATGGACAATCATGGGAAGGAGAGTCGAGATGTCAGGCAAGATCGTTCATGGAACCTGGGCCATGCTGTGCGCGGCGACTGTAGGACTGGCGGGCTGCGCGGGTGGCAATAGCGATTCAGCCGTGGACGCCCCGGGCGCTGCGAAGAGTCCGACCACCGCGACGCTGGAGGCGGGGGCGGGGATCATGCAGAACAAGCCTCCGTTGCAGGCGTTGGATACCTATCTGGATGGCTTTCATTTTTACAACGGGCGAATGTCCGGGCAAATGGAAGCGCATCACTACTGCACGGCGTTGAACGAAGAGGTGTTCCAGTGTGCGATCTTCGATGCCAACAGCGCCAATGCCAAGCTGATGGGCGTGGAATACATCATCAGCAAGCGGCTGTTCGAAGGCTTGCCGGCCAGCGAGAAGCAGCTGTGGCACAGCCATGTGCACGAGGTGAAGTCGGGGCAGTTGGTTGCGCCGGGCATACCCGAAGTGGCAGAGACCCGCTTGATGAAAAACCTCGTCAGCACCTACGGCAAGACCTGGCACACCTGGCATACCGAACAAGGCAATGCGCTGCCTTACGGCGTCCCGCAGTTGATGATGGGCTTCACCGCCGATGGCCAGATCGACCCGCAGCTGGTCCGTGAGCGCGACCGCCGGATGGGCATCGACAGCGAAGCGAAAAAACGCGCCCGCGCTGGTATCGACGCGCCGACGATCGATCCGGGCGCGGATGCCTGGCAGAAGGGGCAGGTGTGGCAGATCAAGGATCCGACGGGGCATGCCCATTGAAAGCGAATCTGCTGGATGCTTTTGTGGTGAGGGGATTTATCCCCGTTGGATCGCGAAGCGGTCCCCAGACTACTATTCCGATGAGTTGATCGTTCCCACGCTCTGCGTGGGAACGCATCCCGTGACGCTCTGCGTCACCCTCCGTAAGCGGAACGCGGAGCGTCCCTGGCGATATTCCCACGCAGGAGCGTGGGAACGATCGATGTATGTGTTTATTGAATAATTATCAGGGCTGCTGTGCAGCCCAGCGGGAGATATATAGGCTGGGAGTTGGTCAGGGCGGGTCTATATAGGCTACGGCTGTTTAAAGTGCCCCGGCACATCATGTTTCGTTTCGTTTGGCTTGGTTCTTTTCTGAACTTGAACGTCAGTTATCTTGACGCTCTTTAGTTCTGCAAACGTAACCCTCAGAAGTGCCTCGGCTTTTTCGGGACTGAGAGTCTCGGCATCGTACTCCAGCACCCGGTTGTCGGGTTGGCCGTCGGCGATGAAACTGACGATGAATCGATCCTGGCTCATGCATGACCTCGACAGGGTTAAGCGCCAGGGCGCGGTCAGGCCGCGCCCCAACGGTTCTCCGGGTTACGATTTCCTGCCACCGCCATGGCTGCGTTCGCCACCTTTTTTGCCGGCTTCAGAGGCTTTTTCCCGGTCGTTGGCAAAGTTGCCACCAGAAGCATGTCCGCCTTTCTTGCCGGCTTCGGATGCTTTCTCGCGGTCGTTTGCGAAGTTACCTGGGTTTTTGTTTCCGCTATTAGCCATTTCGAGATTCCTCATTTTGGTTAAGCGAGTAAATCGTGCCTCGCAGTACTGTGAAAGAAAACTGCCCAGGGAAGTTTAAAAAAAACGTTTCGCTGGCGACGAATGGCATCGAGTTGAAAATACCGCAACGTAAAACTTGGACAGCCGTTTCGCTTGAACTTATACAGTATCGATTTTGTTAATAAACCTGGCGCTGGCAAATTGTATTTGTTCATCGTTCCCGGATTGTTTCAATCCTCGCCGCCGCTGACTTTCCAATGCTTGGCCTCGGCTGGAAACACCACTTGTTCCACGCGGTGGGCAATGCCGAAGGCCAAGGAGTTTTCTGCCGGGATCACGCGCTCCTCCGCGCAGAGACATTTGAAAATATCCAGTTGCGTGGCGGCGCCGGCGGTTTCCTTTACATAGATTTCCACATACCGCGCCACGTCGTTGTCCAGGCTGGACAAGTATTCGCGCAGGCGCGAATGGTCCACCGATTTCTGGCCGAAATACCAATTCATCGGGTGGATCAGAAAGCGTGAGTGCGGGGTGGTGGTGCGGTCGCTGGCGGCGAGGTACATGACGATGCCCATCGACTCGATGTTGCCGGCATTCACCGCTCGTACTGGGACGGGGAGGGACTTGATGAAGGTGTAGAGGGTGAAGCCGAAATTGGTGCTGCCGCCGACCGTAGACAGGTTGAGCATCAGCGAGTCGGCGCCTTTTTCGATGGCTTCCAGGCAGTTGTCCCGGAAGCGTTCGGTGGTTCCCTGGTCGATCTGGCAATGGAAATGGACAATGTGTTCGGACATCTGAAACTCCTCTCGGCTTGACGCGGTGACGAGTCTGCGGATCAGCGGCTCTGTACAGTTGGGAGTTCGCCTGCTGTCGGATGTTCCACTGCGTCGCGGGCAAATCCAGAGCGGTCACTCATCCAGCGCTTCGCTCAACAGGCTTCGACCGCTTGGGTCATGCGTTGCAGGAACATCGTCAGCGCGGCTTCTTGCGCACTCAGGCCTTTGCGCACCCGAGGTTTAGGCAGTTCGCGCAATACACCGCGCATGAATCCTTCCAACACAGCGGGGTGGATGTAGCATTTGCGACAGACGGCGGGCGTGTTGCCCAACTGCCGTGCGACCTGCCTGACCATCTCGGCGACATGGCGCTTGGCTTCGGTTTCGGTCTCCCATTGCAACGTCCGCAGCCCGTCCAGCGCCGCGGCGCTGCCGGCCCAGGTGCGATAATCCTTGGCGGTGAAGTCCGCGCCAGTGAGCGTCTTGAGGTAGGCGTTGATATCCGAAGACGTGATGGCGTGACGCTCGCCGTTCTCGTCCAGGTATTGAAAAAGGTTTTGTCCGGGAATTTCCTGGCAGCGCTTGACGATTCGCGCCAGGCGCCGGTCTTTCACGGTGATCTGGTGTTCGACGCCACTCTTGCCGCGGAACTGGAACGCGATGGCGCTGCCGTTGACCTCGACGTGCTTGTTGCGCAGGGTAGTCAAGCCATAGGAGCGGTTGTCCCGGGCGTATTGCGTGTTGCCGACGCGGATCAGCGTCACGTCGAGCAAGGTGATGACCGTCGCCATGACTTTATCGCGGCTGAAACCGGGTGTGGCGAGGATTTCCTCCAGGCGTTTGCGCAAGCGGGGCAGGGTGCGTCCGAATTCCAGCATGCGTGAATACTTGTCGGCATCGCGCACTTCGCGCCAGCGCGAATGATAGCGGTACTGCTTGCGTCCCCGAGCGTCGCGCCCGGTGGCCTGGATATGGCCGCGCGGGTCGGTGCAGATCCACACATCGGTGTAGGCCGGCGGAACGGCAAGGGCGTTGATGCGCTGGATTTCGGCAGGGTCGGTAAGGCGCTGGCCCGACGGGTCGAAATAGCAGAACTTGCCGCGCAATTTCTTGCGGGTGATGCCCGGGGCGGTGTCATCGACATAGTGGAGGTCGGCCGGGAGTGCATCGGGCAGTAGCGTGTCGGGCATGATTGATCCTTGGCGACGAATTCAGTGGCCTGTGAATTCATTGACCGCTGCCCGTTGCGGTCGTGCCGAGATTCTGCTGTCGCCCCAATCCTAGGTTCTACGCCAACACCGCCACTGCCTTGATCTGCGCCCACAGCACCTGGCCGGGTTGAAGCTTTAACTGGTCCCGGGAGTAACGGGTGATGCGCGCCAGCAGCGGCGTGCCGGCGGCTTCCAGTCGGATCAGGACATGGGCGGCGTTGTCGCCGGCCAGTTCGCTGACCACCGTGACCGGCAAGCGATTGAGGATGCTGGTCTGCGCGTCGTTCGCCAGGCTCAGGCTGACGTCCCGGGCCTGGACCTTGAAGCGCAGCGGCTGGCCGACAGCCATTGGCTTATGGGCGACGCGCACCTGGAGCTGGCTGCCGGGCAGTGTCAAGGTGAGCAATTGGTACGCGGGGTCATAGCCGCTGACGCTGCCCTGGATTACCACGCCCGCGTCATCGCCTTGAGCCAGGGGCAGGTCGAGCCGGGCCAGGGTTTCGCCGATCGGGCCGCTGGCCAGGGCGCGGCCGGCGTCGAGCAGGACGATGTGATCAGCCAGGCGCGCCACTTCGTCCTGGGAATGGCTGACGTAGAGGATCGGTATGTCCAGCTCGTCATGCAGCCGTTGCAGGTACGGCAGGATTTCATTCTTGCGCCGCGTATCGAGAGCCGCCAGCGGCTCATCCATCAGCAACAAGCGGGGGCTGGTGAGCAGGGCGCGGGCGATGCCCACGCGCTGGCGTTCGCCGCCGGACAGGTTGTACGGTCGCCGGTCGAGCAAATGACCGATGCCCAGCAGTTGCGTCGCGTGGTCCATGTCCACGCGTCGCTGCGCCGGTGCCACCCGCTTGAGACCGAATGAAAGGTTGTCGCTTACCGAAAGGTGCTCGAACAGGCTTGCCTCCTGGAAGACGTACCCCAACGCGCGTTGATGGGGCGGCACGAATACGCCGCGCTCGCTGTCCTGCCACACCTGGCCATTGACCTCGATGAAACCCTGCGTCGGCCGCTCCAACCCGGCGATGCAGCGCAGGCACGTGGTCTTGCCGGAGCCGGACTCGCCATACAGCGCCGTCACGCCATTGCCGGGCAGCCGCACGTCCAGGTCCAGGGAAAAATCTCCATGGCTGAGTTGAAATTTCGCCTGGATCATCGATCAGCTCCAACCTGCGCGTGCCCGGCGGCTGGAGTACAACGCCAGCAGCACCAGGAAGGAAAACACCAACATCGCCGCCGCCAGCCAGTGGGCTTGGGCGTACTCGAGGGCTTCGACATGGTCGTAGATCTGCACCGACACCACCCGCGTCTTTTCCGGGATGTTGCCGCCGATCATCAGCACCACGCCAAATTCGCCGACGGTGTGGGCGAAACCGAGAATCGCCGCAGTGATGAAGCCGGGCCGGGCCAGGGGCACGACCACGCTGAAAAACGTGTCCCAGGGGCCGGCGCGCAGGGTGGCGGCGACTTCCAGCGGACGACTGCCGATGGCGGAAAAAGCGTTCTGCAACGGCTGCACCACAAAGGGCATGGAGTAAATGACCGAGCCAATCACCAGTCCGGTAAAGCTGAAGGTGAGGGTGCCCAACCCGAGCGCTTGGGTAAACTGGCCGATCCAGCCATTGGGTCCTAACGCCAGCAGCAGATAGAAGCCGATAACAGTGGGCGGCAGCACCAGCGGAAGGGCGACTACCGCGCCCACAGGCCCGCGCAGCCATGACCGGGTGCGCGACAGCCACAGGGCAATGGGCGTGCCGATGAGCAGCAGGATGACCGTGGTCAGCGACGCCAGTTTCAGGGTCAGCCAGATGGCGGCGTAGTCGGCACTGGTCAGCGGCATTTAGCGTTGATAACCGTAGGCTTGGATGATCGCGGCGGCTTTTGGGCCCTTGAGATATTCCAACAATGCGAGCGCGGCGGGGTTGTCCCGGCCTTTGCCGAGAATCACCGCGTCCTGCTTGATCGGATCATGCAGCTCGGGCGGGACGATCCACGCTGAACCGCTCGCCAGCTTGCCGTCTTTGTACACCTGGGACAGGGCCACGAAGCCCAGCTCGGCATTGCCCGTGGAGACAAATTGATAGGCCTGGGTAATGTTCTGGCCTTCGACGATTTTGCTTTTGACTTGCGCGGTCAACCCAAGTTTTTCCAGTACCTGAGTGGCGGCCAGGCCGTAGGGCGCGGCTTTCGGGTTGGCGATGGACAGATGCTGGAATCCGTTCTCGAGCAGGACTTGGCCCTCGCTGTCGACATAACCGGCCTTGGCCGACCATAACGCCAGCGTGCCGATGGCGTAGGTGAAGCGCGAGCCCTTGAGCGTATCGCCTTCGCTTTCCAGCCTGGCCGGCGTCGTGTCGTCGGCGGCGAGGAAGACCTCGAACGGCGCGCCGTTCTTGATCTGGGTGTAGAACTGCCCGGTCGCGCCGAAGGCGGCTGTCAGTTTGTGGCCGGTGTCCTTTTCAAAATCGCTGGCGATAGCTTGCATCGGCGCGGTGAAGTTGGACGCAACGGCGACCTGGACTTCCTCGGCTTGGGCAGTGCCAATGGCCAGCAGCGGGATCAGCAGCAACGGCGCAAAGCGGGTGAGGCGCATGAAAGAGGCTCCGTGGGGCGGTATCGCTATATAGCGGAATATATAGCGAATACACCACAAACGGAACGCTGCATTTGCGGGAGCGGCCTTGCTCGTGTAGACGTCGCCGTCCAGTCAGCCCTTGAAACGGGCCAGCGCTTCCTCGGCCAAGCGCCGGGTCAGCTCGCCGCTCGACAGCTCGCGACCCATGGGAAAAGCCTGGCCGGCCCAGAGATTGGCGAAGTCCGCGTCATCCTTGGCACGCAGGGGCATCAATGCACCGCCCGCCAGAGGAAAGGCCGGCGCGAGCGGGCTCATCGGGCCGACTTCACGCATCACCCGGTTGACGATGCCCCGGGCGGGGCGACCAGTGAACAGGTTGGTGACGGCGGTCTGGCTTTCCTTGGCCGTGTGCAGCGCCCGGCGATGGGAGTCGCTGATCTTGGCTTCTGGCGTGAACAGATAGGCGCTGCCCAGTTGCACCGCCGACGCGCCAAGGGCAAACGCCGCGACGATTCCCCGTGCATCGCCAATACCACCGGTGGCGATCACCGGCACTTTCACCGCGTCCACCACCTGCGGCAGCAAGGCGAACAGGCCCACCTGGGTGTTGAGGTCGTCGCTCAAGAACATCCCGCGATGGCCGCCGGCTTCATAGCCCATGGCGATGATCGCGTCGCAACCGTGCTGTTCGAGCCAAATCGCTTCGTCGACGGTGGTGGCCGAAGAGAGGATTTTCGCCCCGGTGGCCTTGACGCGATCCAGCAACGATTTTTCCGGCAGGCCGAAATGAAAGCTCACCACCCTGGGGCGCATTTCTTCCAGCACCCGGCAGGCCGCATCGTCGAACGGAGTGCGATTTGACAGGGGTGTCGGCGCCTCGAAATCGGCGCCCAGCTCTTGGTAATAAGGCTTGAGGTGTTGCTTCCAGGCCTCGGCCCGCTGCGCGTCGAACGCCGGTGGCTGGTGGCAGAAAAAATTCACGTTGAAGGGTTTGTCGGTCTGTTCGCTGATCGTCGTCAGCGCCTGGCGCAATTGCTCCACATCCAGCATTGCCGCCGGCATCGAGCCCAGCCCCCCGGCATTGCAGGTGGCGACCACCATGGCCGGACCGGTCACCCCGGCCAGCGGCCCCTGGATGATGGGAAGCTCGATCCCGAGCAGGTCAAGAATGCGCGTGTCTGGCCACTGGCTCATGTACGGGTCTCCGACGGCAGAAGGAAACAACGCTTTTAGCAGGAGTGCCCCGGCCGAGGCCAGTCGAGTTTTTCAATCGGTACGCGGGTTTGTTCCTGGCGATGGGATGGGTACCATGCGGCTTCACTCATCAAGGAGCCTGACCCATGGACGTGAAACTCAAGACAGTCGAACCGTTCACCGTTGCCGGTTTGCAGGTGCGCACCCGCAACTCCGAGGAGCAACAGGGCGACACGGCAAGGATCGGCCCGATGTGGCAGCAATTCTTCACCGAAGGACTGTTCGACCAGATCCCGGCCAGGCAGTCGGAATCGTTCGTCTATGGGGTGTACTCCGACTATGAATCCGACGCCACCGGCTACTTCAACGTGACCGCCGGTGTGCAGGTCGATGCCACCAGCGCAGGCTACCCCGCCGTTAACGTCGAGGGCGGGGATTACCTGATGTTCTCGGCCAAGGGGCCGATGCCTGACTGCGTGATCGAGGCTTGGGGCTTGATCTGGGCGTATTTCGCCGATAACCCGCAGACCCTGCGTCGTTTCACCACCGATTTCGAGGTGTACAACGCCCCCGACTCGGTCGCGATCTACATCGGCGTTCAGTCTTCGGACGAGCGTTCAAGCGCCAGCAACTGACGCTTGCGCTCGACGCCCCAGCGATAGCCCGACAGGTTGCCGTCGCTGCGCACCACCCGGTGGCAGGGGATCGCCACCGCGAGGCTGTTGGCGCCGCAGGCCTGGGCCACGGCGCGCACCGCCTTGGGCAGGCCGATGCGCTGGGCGATCTCGGCGTAGCTGGCGGTGCTGCCTGGCGGGATCTCCCGCAGGGCTTGCCAGACCCGCTCCTGGAAAGCGGTGCCGCGTAAATCCAGTGGCAGGTCCAGCCCCAGCGCCGGTGCTTCGATGAAGCCCACCACCTGGGCAATCAATTGCTCGAATTCCCGGTCGGCACCGATGAGGTTGGCGCGACGGAATTTGTCTTGCAGGTCGCGCACCAGGACATCCGGGTCGTCCCCCAGCAGGATCGCGCACACGCCTCGCTCGCTTTGCGCCACCAGGATCGCCCCGAGGGAGCACTGGCCGACGGCGAAGCGAATGTCGGTGTTCTGCCCGGCGGCGCGGTAGTCGGCGGGTTTCATGCCGAGGACTTTATCGGCGGCTTCATAAAACCGGCTGTTGGAATTGAACCCCGCGTCGTACAGCGCTTCGGTGACTGTCCCGGCATCGGCCAGGCGTTCGCGCACTTTGCGTGAGCGGTGGGCGGCGGCATAGGCTTTGGGCGTCAGGCCGGTAACGGCCTTGAAGACCCGATGAAAATGGAACGGGCTCAGGCCCGCGGCTTCGGCCAGTTCACTGAGCCCAGGAAGGTTTTCAGCTGCCTCGATCTGCCGGCAAGCGGCCGCGACCCGCGCCGCTTGCTGCGCGGCGATCTGCGTCTGGTCCCTGGCGATGCGTTTGCTGGGACGATACCCGGCTGCCTGGGCCTGTTCCGGCGTATCGAAGAATTCGACGTTGCGCGGGTTGGGCAGGCGCGACAGGCTGCTGGGGTGGCAATAGATGCCGGTGGTTCTCACACCGTAGACGAATTGCCCATCGGCGCGCGGGTCCCGAGCGAGCACGGCGGCCCAACGAGGGTCGAGTTCAGGGGCGAGGGTGTTGGAAGTGTTGTTCATGGTCGTTCTATCCATTGGCCCGTTTTGCCTACAGTAGCGAGCCCGCATGGCGGCAACACTCCGGGTCTTGCGGTTGAATTCGGCACCTTCAGCCGGCGGTGCGAAACGTCAGGTTGATCCGCTGGGCGCCCAGTTGCGGATGCTCTCCCTGCTTGAGTGGCAGCACGCCGTGATAACGCAACCGATCCACGCCGCCCCAGACCACGATGTCACCGTGGAACAGCGGGATCCGCAGGCTTTTATCGCTGCGCTCGAAGCCGCCGAATTGGAACACCGCCGGCAGGCCCAGGGACATCGAGACGATAGGGGCACTGAGGGAGCGTTCGTTCTTGTCCTGGTGCAGCGACATCCGCGCGCCGGGCACGTAGCGGTTGATCAGGCAGGCATCGGGTTCGAAATGCTCGAACTGTGCCTGCCGGGCAGCGGCGCGCGCCAGTTCGCGGAAAACCGCCGGCATGTCCGGCCAGGGTTGGCCTGTCTGCGGGTCATGGGCTGTGTAACGGTAGCCGCTGCGGTCAGTGGTCCAGCCGAGCGCGCCGCAGCTGCTCAAGGCGACCGACATGGTAAAGCCGCCGGGCGTGACCATTTGCCGGAACGGTGCGGCCTGCAACACTGCATCCAGCGCCGGCAGCAACCGATCGAGCCAGGGCAAGGCAAACCCGCGCAGCACGAAGGACTGCTCGCCGATCTGTTCGGCCTGGCCGGGCGTGGTGGGCGCCTGGTCGGCGAACAGGTCCAAGGTGATGGGCGTATTGTCATTGCGCATCATGAAAAATGATCCCGAGTGTATGCCGGCGGCCGCTGAGCACGCGGCTGACGCCGTGGCGCAAGTTCACCCGATAATAACCGCGAACGCCTTTGACGGGGCGCTGGTGCACGGCAAACACCACGGCATCGCCCTGTTTCAGATCGATGACCTGGGGACGCGACTGCATGCGCGGACGTTGCTCGGTCAAGACAAACTCGCCACCGGTAAAGTCCAGGTCCGGTGCCGACAGCAGGATCGCCACCTGCAAAGGGAACACGTGCTCACCGTACAGATCCTGATGCAGGCAGTTGTAATCCTGCGGGCCGTATTGCAACAGCAAGGGCGTGGGACGTTGTTGCCCGGCAGCGTGACAGCGCTGGACGAAATCGGCGTGCTGGTCGGGATATCGCACTGGCAAACCCATGCATTCATTCCAGCGGTTAGCCAGCGGCACCAGCAGCGGATACAGCGACTGACGCAGTTGTTGGATGGCCTCAGGCAGCGGGTAACGAAAATACTGGTACTCGCCACGGCCGAATCCATGACGCGCCATGATCACCCGGGAACGAAACAGCCCCGGGTCGCTGTACAAGCCGCGCAGCTCCAGGCACAGCGCTGCCGGCAGCAGTTGGCGAACGATCGCGCAGCCGTCCTGGTCGAGGCTTTGTTCCAGGGCGGGACAGTCGAGGTCGGCGATGGGTCGGGGCAGGGGGAGCGTAGGGGACATTATTGCAACCCTTGATGGAAGGACTGCTCAGTCTGAAAAGTGCTGTGTTGTCGGGCACCCCGATTCTTGCGGTATTGAAAAGCTTTTGTGGTGAGGGGATAAATCCCCTCGCCACGGATGCATATGGCTGCGTCTTTAAAGCGCCTTGCTGACCTTGAGGTCGCTGATCACATCATCGCTCTCGCCATGCAGCTTCTTCAGCTCTGCCAAGGCTTCTTCATCGGTGCCCTTTTCCAGTTGCGCGAACTCGAAGCGGCGTTCGCCGTTGAGTTTGTACTTGATCACGTATTTAGTCGTCTGGGCCACGGTTGTTCCTGTCTTCGTCTGGGGCACTGTTCAGCTCAGTTTCGAGCTGGAGCGCCGGATGATCTTGATTTTGTGGGTCAGGGTCGGCTTGCGTGTGACGCTGATGGCGCGATGGCTGACGGTGTCGATGGTGATGTTCCAGAAACCGGTGCTAGGCGCGGTGATCTTGGCCGGGAACGTGTCGAATGCGCCGCCATGGTAAGTGTGCCGGCCACCGTTCTTGAAACTACGGAAATTGGCGTCGTTCATCAAACGGATGTTGCACATTTGGGAGCATTCGATAACGACGATATCGTCCTCGTTGAGGTGCTCGCGCTGGTGGATGAATTTCATGGGCGCCTCCAGAAGGGCATTTCTTGCAAATCAAGACGGTAAGGTGGAGCAATAATTATGGCGCGCAGTTTATCAGCACCGCGGGTTAATATCCGTCCCCCGTTCCAGGTGCCGTCCATTTACTGCGCGCGGGATGGATAAAAAAGCGCAGGGCGCCGGAGAAAAACGGCGTTTGCATTGTCGGAGGGTCTTTACCGGAGGAATCATATGAAGCGCAGCGTGTGGGTATTGGCCTTGGCCTTGGGTGGATGTGCATCGGTATCGGACATCAACCAGTCGCCTCCCACCATGAGCGTCATCTCCGGGAAGAAACCCCATGAATACGCCAAGTGCGTGGCCGACAAGTTGCTGAAGACCCGTGGCCCGCTGCAGATGGAGCCGCACAAGAACGGTGTCCGGATGATCGTCCCCGGCAAGCTGTCGGCGCTGCCGGCCGCGGTATTCGACATTGACGAGCGCTCCAGCGGCAGCAGCATCAAGTTGCACGAAAGCATGTCCAACGTGCCGGTGCGCCCGGGTGATGTGCAGGACGCGGCCAACGCTTGCATCTCCGGCTGAGCACGCTCGGCCTGACGAGCAGGCCGGGCATCGGTTAAGCTGCGCCCTCGACAAAAATAATGCCGCCACGGTGAACGTTGGCGGCATTGTCATTTATGGAGTTGAGTCGATGAAACGCGAGCAGGTGCGCGAGCGCCACGCAGAAGGGTTGATCCACGCCACCCATGTGATCCAGAACCCTGGAAGCCCGGGCGAGTGGATCGTATTTTTCAAGAAAAGCGCCGGGCGCAGTTATTTCCTGGTGGATGACCAGGACGAAGTCGAATCTTTCAGCCGGCTCGACGACCTGATCGAGACCCTGAGGGGCTTGGGCATCAAGTTCGCCGAGATCCACATCTAGATTATTTACATACCACTAGCACGCTACGGCTGGTGAAGTTGCCGATGTCGACGCCAAGGGTTTTCTCGCTTTCCTTGGCCTGTGGCGTGCCGTCGGTGCCGACGATGCGGTAGCCCGTACCGGCACAGGACGCATCGGCTTTCTCGTAACAAGTCGCCCAGGAGTTGGCCTCGCCCGAGCAATCGATGGTCAGGCCCTGTTCGCCGTTATCCAGATAGGTCTTTTGTGCCGAGGCACAGCCTGCCAAGGCCAGGACTGCGAACAGCGCCAGGATTTTTTTCATGGGATCGTCATCGAGAAGGGAGGAATGGCGCGAGATTATAGCGAATGGCCATTCCGGTACAGCTAAACCACGCGCCCCATCAAGACAACCTGGCCTCGATGGGGATCGATCGATTACTTCTTGCGGCGATTATTGCGCGCGGGCACCTGCTCACGCTCCCGAGGGGCCGGGGCAGAGCGTTCGTCCTGGAAAACTGCGGCCACTTCAACCGCCATGGCTTTGCTGGGCAGGGGGCCGGCGACTTGTTCACCGTGGTAGTTGGTAATCCACCATTGGCCGTCCTTGTCCTGGGTGACCGAATAACCGTTTGCGTTCTGTGTTGCCGACATCTAGCTGCCTCGTTGGCGTGATCAAGGCGGCCATGATACGCCAAATGCTCGCAAACAGCGCTCAGGGGCGTACAGTGGGACCGCTGGAACCATCGGAACGAAAGGGGATTGAACTATCCGACGGTTTATTTCTCTATGATGGCATCGGTTGGCCAGTGCAGGCATTGTAAGGCGCCTGCTGGCTGATTAGACTGCGCCGAAACTCGTACATACCGCCTTTTCAAGGACTTATATGATCAAGAAATGCTTGTTCCCAGCAGCCGGTTACGGTACTCGCTTCCTGCCAGCGACTAAAGCCATGCCCAAGGAAATGCTGCCGGTGGTGAACAAGCCACTGATCCAGTACGGCGTCGAAGAAGCCCTTGACGCAGGCCTGACGGAAATTTCCATCGTCACCGGCCGTGGCAAGCGCGCCCTGGAAGACCATTTCGACATCAGCTACGAGCTGGAAAACCAGATCAAGGGCACCGACAAGGAGAAATACCTGGTCGGCATTCGCAAACTGCTGGACGAGTGCTCGTTCTCCTACACCCGTCAGACTGAAATGAAAGGCCTGGGCCACGCGATCCTGACCGGCCGCCCGCTGATCGGTGACGAACCGTTCGCCGTGGTGCTGGCGGATGACTTGTGCGTCAACCTGGAAGGCGACGGCGTACTGACCCAGATGGTCAAGCTGTACAAGCAATTCCGCTGCTCTATCGTGGCGATCCAGGAAGTCGATCCGCAGGAAACCAACAAGTACGGCGTAATCGCGGGTGAAATGATCCGCGACGACATCTACCGCGTTCACAGCATGGTTGAAAAGCCGAAGCCGGAAGATGCACCGTCGAACCTGGCGATCATTGGTCGTTACATCCTGACCCCGGACATCTTCGACCTGATCGAACAGACCGAGCCAGGCAAGGGTGGTGAAATCCAGATCACCGACGCCCTGATGAAACAAGCCCAGAACGGCTGCGTGATGGCGTACAAGTTCAAGGGCAAGCGTTTCGACTGTGGCGGCGCCGAAGGTTACATCGACGCGACCAACTTCTGCTTCGAGAACTTCTACAAGACCGGCAAGGCTTACTGATAGCCTGCGCCATGCCTTAAAAAAACGCCCCGATGGGGCGTTTTTTTATGCGTCCAAATCGCAGGCGCCGAAGCTCCTCGCCACAAAGGCAATTCGCGAAAATGCCGTTTGGCTTTTCAGGTTCCGCCCCCATAACCATCGCAACGCTGCCTCAGGTGAAAACAGCAGGTATGCTGATGACCTGCCGAAGGAGATAGAAGATGGCCTACGATTTTGATCTGTATGTGATTGGCGCCGGTTCCGGCGGTGTGCGGGCGGCGCGGTTTGCCGCCGGTTTCGGCGCGAAGGTGGCCGTGGCGGAAAGCCGTTACCTGGGCGGTACGTGCGTGAACGTGGGCTGCGTGCCGAAAAAACTGCTGGTCTACGGCGCGCATTACGCCGAGGACTTCGAGCAGGCGTCAGCCTATGGTTGGACGGCAGGCGAGGCAAGTTTCGACTGGGCCACGCTGATCGCCAACAAGGATCGCGAAATCAATCGACTCAACGGCATCTACCGGAACCTGTTGGCCAACAGTGGCGTCACGCTGCATGAAGGCCACGCGAAGATTACCGGTCCGCACGAAGTCGAGATCAACGGCCAACGCCATACCGCCCAACACATCATGATCGCCACGGGCGGCTGGCCGGTGATTCCGGACATTCCAGGCCGCGAGCATGCCATCGGTTCCAACGAGGCGTTCTTCCTCAAGGAACTGCCCAAGCGCATCCTCGTGGTGGGCGGCGGCTACATTGCGGTGGAGTTCGCCGGGATTTTCCATGGCATGGGCGCGCAAACTTCCTTGCTCTATCGCGGTGACCTGTTCCTGCGCGGCTTCGACGGCGCGGTGCGCAAGCATCTGGCCGAAGAGCTGGAGCGTCGCGGCTTGGATCTGCAGTTCAACGCGGACATCAAGTGCATCGAAAAACTGGAGGATGGCAGCCTGAGGGTAGAGCTCAAGGATGGCAAAACGTTGCTTGCCGATTGTGTGTTCTACGCCACCGGCCGGCGCCCCATGCTCGACAACCTCGGCCTGGAGAACACCGGCGTCACGCTGGATGAGAAAGGTTTTGTGCAGGTCAATGAAAAGTACGAGACCGCCGAGCCGTCGATCCTGGCCATTGGCGACGTGATCGGTCGCGTGCAGCTGACACCGGTCGCGCTGGCCGAAGGCATGGCCGTGGCGCGCCGCCTGTTCAAGCCCGAGCAATATCGCCTGGTGGATTACCGGATGATCCCCACGGCCGTGTTCAGCTTGCCGAATATCGGCACCGTTGGCCTGACCGAGGAGCAAGCCCGCGAAGAGGGCTACGAAGTGCAAATCTTCGAAAGCCGTTTCCGGCCGATGAAACTGACCCTCACCGAATGCCAGGAACGCACGCTGATGAAGCTGGTGGTCGATGCCAAGACGGACAAAGTGTTGGGTTGCCATATGGTCGGGCCGGATGCCGGGGAAATCGTCCAAGGACTGGCGATTGCCCTGAAAGCTGGCGCCACTAAGCGCGACTTCGACGAAACCATCGGCGTTCATCCCACCGCCGCCGAAGAATTCGTCACCATGCGTACACCAACCGCCTGACTCAACGTCGTCAAATACAAGGCTGCGATCCATCGGTCCAGCCTTGTGAACTGTCCGTCGATTGCCACGATCAACAGATCGCCACCTTT
Source organism: Pseudomonas sp. SWRI92 (assembly GCF_014268685.1). Taxonomy (NCBI): domain Bacteria; kingdom Pseudomonadati; phylum Pseudomonadota; class Gammaproteobacteria; order Pseudomonadales; family Pseudomonadaceae; genus Pseudomonas; species Pseudomonas sp. SWRI92. The sequence continues at coordinate 4,882 of NZ_JABWQY010000022.1, read as the reverse complement.
GGCTGCGCCTACAGATTTCTTCTATCTATATAGATTCCTGATAGCCAAAACCAATCATTCGCATGAGGTTTGCCAATGAGCCTTCAGCGGAATGAGTGGCTAAGATTCACCTCATCAACTTTTCAACCCCTGACGGAGAGTCAACGATGCCTATCATCAACAGCCAAGTTAAACCGTTCAAAGCCACCGCTTTCAAAAACGGCGCTTTCGTCGAAGTCTCGGACGCCGACCTGAAAGGCAAGTGGTCTGTCGTATTCTTCTACCCAGCTGACTTCACCTTCGTTTGCCCAACCGAACTGGAAGACCTGGCCGACAACTACGCCGAATTCCAGAAGCTGGGCGTCGAGATCTACAGCGTTTCGACCGACACTCACTTCGCTCACGCTGCCTGGCACAACACTTCGCCAGCCATCGGCAAGATCCAGTACACCATGATCGGCGACCCGACCCTGACCATCTCCCGCAACTTTGACGTGTTGATCGAAGAAGCTGGCCTGGCTGACCGCGGTACCTTCGTGATCAACCCTGAAGGCCAGATCAAGATCGTTGAAATCAACGACGGTGGTGTAGGCCGTGACGCTTCCGAGCTGCTGCGCAAGATCAAGGCCGCCCAGTACGTAGCTGCTCACCCAGGCGAAGTCTGCCCAGCCAAGTGGAAAGAAGGCGAGGCCACCCTGGCTCCGTCCCTGGACCTGGTCGGCAAGATCTAAGCCAGTGCGTTATCCGAGGGCGATTCGCTCTTAACCAAGTAAGCCGCTTCGCCCCAAAAAACGCCCGGGCGAGATTCGCTCGGGCGTTGTTTTTTCTGAAATTCAAACATGGAAATCGCCCGTATGTTGGACGCCAATCTTAAAGCTCAGTTGAAGTCATACCTGGAACGGGTCACCCAGCCGATCGAGATCGTCGCATCCCTCGACGACGGCGCGAAATCCCAGGAAATGCTCGCGTTACTCAAAGACGTTGCCAGTCTTTCCAACCAGATTACCTTGCTCGACAACGGCACCGATGCGCGCAAGCCATCGTTTTCGTTGAATCGCCCGGGCGCCGATATCAGCCTGCGTTTCGCCGGTATCCCCATGGGGCATGAATTCACTTCGCTGGTGCTGGCCCTGCTGCAAGTCGGTGGCCACCCTTCGAAGGCCAGTGTCGAAGTGATCGAACAGATCCGCTCCCTTAAAGGTGAGTTCAACTTCGAGACGTATTTCTCGCTGTCGTGCCAGAACTGCCCGGACGTGGTCCAGGCGCTGAACCTGATGGCGGTGCTGAACCCGAACATCCGTCACGTCGCCATCGACGGTGCGCTGTTCCAGGCCGAAGTCGATGAGCGCCAGATCATGGCCGTGCCGAGCATCTACCTGAACGGTGTCAACTTCGGCCAGGGCCGCATGGGCCTTGAAGAGATTCTCGCCAAGATCGACACCAGCGGCATCGAACGCCAGGCCGAGAAGATCAGCGCCAAGGATGCCTTTGATGTGCTGGTGGTCGGCGGTGGCCCGGCCGGTGCTTCGGCGGCAATCTACGCGGCCCGTAAAGGCATCCGCACTGGCGTTGCGGCCGAGCGTTTTGGCGGCCAGGTGCTCGATACCATGGCCATCGAGAACTTCATCTCGGTCCAGGAAACCGAAGGCCCCAAACTGGCCGTCGCCCTGGAAGAGCACGTCAAGCAGTACGATGTCGACATCATGAACCTGCAACGTGCCGACGGCCTGGTGCCAGGCAAGGACGGCGGGCTGCATGAAATCAAGTTTGCCAGCGGTGCGAGCCTCAAGGCCAAGACCGTGATCCTGGCGACCGGTGCCCGCTGGCGCGAAATGAACGTGCCAGGCGAGCAGCAATATCGCAACAAGGGCGTAGCGTACTGCCCGCACTGTGACGGTCCGCTGTTCAAGGGCAAGCGCGTGGCGGTGATCGGCGGCGGCAACTCCGGCGTCGAAGCGGCGATCGACCTGGCCGGTATCGTGGCTCATGTCACCTTGCTGGAGTTCGACGTCCAACTGCGCGCCGACGCGGTGTTGCAGCGCAAGTTGCACAGCCTGCCGAACGTGACGGTGATCACCAACGCCCAGACCACCGAAGTGACTGGTGACGGGCAGAAGGTCAACGGCCTTCGCTACAAGGACCGCCCAAGCGGTGAACTGCGCGACGTGGCGCTGGAAGGCATCTTCGTGCAAATCGGCCTGCTGCCTAACACCGATTGGCTCAAGGGCACCGTCGAGCTGTCACCGCGTGGCGAGATCATCGTCGATGCCCGGGGTGAAACCTCGATTGCGGGTGTGTTCGCCGCCGGTGACGTGACCACCGTGCCGTACAAGCAGATCGTCATCGCCGTGGGCGAGGGCGCCAAGGCTTCGCTGAGTGCTTTCGATCATCTGATCCGCACCTCCGCGCCGGCCTGACGCCAGCCGCTGGAAAAACAAAACCCCATGGGCTTCGGCCCATGGGGTTTTTTTATCCGGCGAGGCGTTTACAGCGGTGCGGGCTGGATGATTTCGACCCAGTAGCCGTCCGGGTCCTTGATGAACGCCAGGCTTTTCATGCGGCCATCGCTCAGGCGCTTCTGGAAGTCGCAGCCCAACGCTTCGAAGCGCTCGCAGGCGGCGACGACGTCCGGCACCGAGATGCAGATGTGGCCGAATCCGCGTGGGTCGGTGTTGCCGTTGTGGTAGGCAAATGCCGGGTCGTTTTCGGTGCCATGGTTGTGGGTCAGTTCGAGGATGCCGGGGATCGATTTCATCCACTCGGTACGCGCCGCAGCGTCCGCCGGGATCTGGCTCTTGTCGACCAGCGCAAGGAAATACAGGCTGAATTCGGCTTCCGGGAAATCGCGTTTCTCCACCAGGGAAAAACCCAGCACGCGGGTGTAGAAATCGAGAGACTTGGTGATGTCCTTGACCCGCAGCATGGTGTGGTTGAAGACGAACTTGGCCGTTGCAGCGTCGGGCTGGGCGGTGACGCCAGGGAAAGTGTTGAGTTCGTGCAGGCTCATGGGCCCTCCGGAAAATAAGTGGGGCAAACGGCGTCGCACGCTTGGCGCGACGGTCCTGGGCTTGCGTCAGACGGCTTCCTTGCAGGTGTGTCCATGATACGCAAGGGGGGCGACATCGCCAAACCTGGCTATTGCCTGGCGGTGCGACGCGCTTCAGACTTGACGATTCGTCCGTGAGTGCAACGCAATGTTTCGACCGTTCCTTTCGCTGGTTGTCCCGCTGTTTGTCATCGCTGCAAGTCTTGGGGCCAGTGCGGCCGAACCGCAGGTTACCTGGCCCCAGGGCTGGCTCATCGAGTCGCTCCCTGGCGACGCGTCAGCTCCCGTGACACCACCGGGCACCACCCGGCAGCGTGCGACCAAGAACGACCCTTCAGGCAACGCGGTAATGGTCATGGAGCTGACCGCCACACCCGTGGAGGCCGGTCACCAAGTCAACTTGCAAGGCGTGTTGCTGGAAATGCGCAAATCCATCCAAAAAGATTTTTTTCAAGGCGGATATCAAAGTGCATGCACTAAGATTCACCCTTCCATATTGGGCGGCGTCGACGCTTTGGAAACCACTTGCACAATCACGCAGAACGGCAGTCATGTATTGTCGCAGACGCTGGTTGCAGCATTAAGCGAGGGGAGCGCCTACGTGTTGTCCTACGCTGGACAGGCGCAGGTATTTGTTGAAAGCCAGGATGAAATACAGTCAGTACGAAATAGCCTGAAACTATAAGACCTTCGGCGTAATGCGCTCGAAGCAAGCCAGAAGTTCAGCCCATAAAAAAGCCCTGAGTCTACGTCAGGGCTTTTGCATTGTAGTGGCTCTCAGCTGCGCAACCAGGAATCAACGGTGCTCGCACCATACTCCTCTTTCCAGGATTTCAAGCCGCGATGGTTGCCGCCCTTGGTTTCGATCAATTCGCCAGTATGCGGGTTCTGGTACACCTTGACGACACGGGCACGCCGGGTCTTCGGCGTCTTGGCCGGCGACAGGCCTGACTTGGATGGATTCGGATCGAGAATCGCGATGATGTCGCGCAGGCCCTTGCCATAAGTCTTCATCAGCCCCTGGAGCTTCTCTTCGAATTCGATTTCTTTCTTGAGCCCGGCGTCATTCTTCAAGGCTTCCAGCTGCGCGAGCTGCTCTTGAAGGGCCTTTTCGGCTTTGCGAAATTCAGCGAGTCTGGACAATATCATTACTCCAATCAAAATATATGGCTGATACCAACCGCAAACAAAGCTATAAGCCCAGCGCCTTGTAGCGACTCGGTGACTAATGTCTCTCCTGCTATCTGGTACAGGCAGAAAAAATTGTAGTAGTTAAACCAAAAAGTGTAAATCGTAACTTTTTCGTTATGTAACAACAGCACGGATTCACCTCAGGCACGCCACCAACGTCAAGACCTTGGCGGCCGAATCTGGCTATTAGATTCATGCTGGTAAGATTATCGAAAGTTATGATCTTGTTCCCCTCGATTTATTTATAACTCAAGCATGCCCGCCAAGTGAGCAAGCTTCGCCGCGGCGGGCATGCTTGACGCTAGACCGCGAGCAGCGTCCTGGCCAGCTCGATAAACGCCAGGGTTGCTGGCGAGGACTGGCGGCGGTCGAGCACCGCCAGGCCGATCTGCCTTGGAATCGGAGGCGACAGAGGCCGAAAAACGAACCCTGGATTCTCGATGGAAGGCAACGAGCGTTCAGACACCACACTCACCGCGTCCCCGCGGCTGACAATATCCAGTGTACTGAGCAGTTGCGAGCAGCGATAGCGTACGTTCGGAGTGAGTCGCGCGCTATTGAACAGCCGCCAGACCAATTCCGACGAGCCCGCCTCGGTGAGTATGAAGGGGTCGTCGCACAGATCCCTGAGCTCAACGCTGGTTCGGGCGGCGAGGGGGTGGGCGG
>NZ_JABWQY010000021.1:0-92908 GCF_014268685.1 Pseudomonas sp. SWRI92 | reverse complement strand
CTAGCAGTCTGACTCCACAAGCACCCACACGAATTGCTTGATTCAGTTGTTAAAGAGCGGTTGGCTGAGTCTTTCGTCTCAACCGAGGCGCGCATTCTACAGCGCCCCGTGCATCTGTCAAGCGGTTATTTTTAGAAGTTTTCAAAGTTTCCTTATCAACTTCAACCACTTGCGCTTCCGATCTCTCGTTAGCGGGAGGCGAATTCTACAGCGTTAGTCGCTGCTGTCAACACCTCTTTTACACCGCTTTCGACCGAGAAGATCGAACCGTCGACAGGGCCAGACCACACCGCCCTATCCACTCCTTCCGTGCCTCGATGAACTGAAGCCCGTCTACATCGAAACCTACTTAACTCTTTGAAACTCAAGGAGTTTTCCGTTTCGACTGCGCCGGAAGTGGGGCGAATTATAGACACCCAGGATTTGCCGTCAACCGTTATTTTCAGCTTTATTCGGATTTAAGCGTAATGCGCGCGAAAGCCTTCTTGCCGGCTTGGCATACATGAGTAGCGCCCAGCTCATATATATAGGTGCGATCCACAACCTCACCATCTATACGCACACCGCCCGAACCCAGGAGATCCCGCGCCACCGCCGCATTCTTGACCAAGCCCGCTTTGTTAAGGACCGCCGCAATCGGCATAGCTTCGGCAGCAGTCAGTTCAATCTCAGGCAGATCATCCGGCAGCTCGCCATCCTTCATACGGTTACCCGCCGCGCGATGAGCATTGGCCGCAGCCTCCTCACCATGGAAACGCGCAACGATCTCTTCGGCCAGTTTGATCTTGATGTCCCGCGGATTAGCCCCCGCCTCTACATCAGCCTGGAACGCATCAATCTCTTCCATGGACCGGAAGCTCAACAGCTCGAAGTAACGCCACATCAGCGCGTCGGGAATGGAAACCAGCTTGCTGTACATGACGCCCGGCGCTTCCTGGATACCTACGTAATTACCCAAGGATTTGGACATCTTCTTCACGCCATCCAGGCCTTCCAGCAATGGCATGGTCAGGATGCACTGTGCTTCCTGGCCATAACCGCGCTGCAATTCACGCCCCATCAACAGGTTGAATTTCTGATCGGTACCGCCAAGCTCCACATCCGCGCGCAATGCAACCGAGTCATAGCCCTGTACAAGCGGGTAGAGGAACTCATGAATGGCAATTGGCTGATTGGATTTATAGCGCTTGTCGAAATCGTCGCGCTCGAGCATACGAGCCACGGTGTACTGGGACGTCAGGCGAATGAAATCCGCCGGCCCCATCTGATCCATCCAGGTGGAGTTGAAAGCCACCTCAGTCTTGGCCGGATCAAGAATCTTGAAAACCTGCGTCTTGTAGGTCTCGGCGTTATCGAGCACCTGCTCACGGGTCAGCGGTGGGCGCGTAGCACTCTTCCCGCTTGGATCACCGATCATCCCGGTAAAGTCACCTATAAGGAAGATGACTTGGTGCCCCAGCTCCTGGAACTGGCGCAGCTTATTAATAAGCACGGTATGACCCAGGTGCAGATCGGGTGCCGTCGGATCGAAACCAGCCTTGATGCGCAGCGGCTGCCCGCGCTTGAGCTTTTCGATCAGCTCGGACTCGACCAACAGTTCTTCCGCACCACGTTTGATCAGCGCTAGCTGCTCTTCAACCGACTTCATAACAGACCCGTAAGGCTCAGATTCAAAGGGCACCAACCATACAAGATCGCGCACCAAATACAAGGTTTGCCCGGCGCGCGGACGCCAATCCACAGAACAGAGCGTCCGCGGGCTTGCTTCGCAGGGGTTTTGGTTATATTTTATACAGTTATTTCATCTTCATCATGTCATTCATCTTTTCCAATTCATCTTTTCAAAAGCCAAAATTACTTATGACCACAGAACCGTCTAAAGCGCCGCCGCTTTACCCAAAGACCCACCTGCTTGCCGCAAGTGGCATCGCAGCCCTCCTTAGCCTGGCGCTCCTGGTGTTTCCCTCCAGCGATGTTGAAGCCAAAAAGACGACTCTGAGTCTTGAACTGGAAAGCCCTGCTGAACAACTGACACAAGAACAAGACGCCGCCGAAACCGTTCAAGCCACAAACGAACCGGCCGCTTCTCCTTTTGCACAGATTGAAAACAGCCCGGAGGACGCTGCAGCGACCGCCGCCCAGGTAGAAGCCCCTGCTGCGGAAGAAAAGAAGGGCCCCGACCATCGCGAAGTGATTGTTGCCAAGGGCGATACACTTTCCACCCTCTTCGAAAAAGTTGGCCTGCCCCCGACGTCGGTCCATGAAGTCCTGGCCAGCGACAAACAAGCCAAGCAATTCACTCAACTGCAGCGCGGCCAGAAACTCGAATTCGAACTCAATCCAGACGGACAGCTGACCAACCTGCACACCAAGCTGAGCGACCTGGAAAGCATCACCCTGACCAAAAACGACAAGGGCTATGTATTCAATCGCGTCACCGCCAAGCCCACCGTTCGCTCAGCCTACGTCCATGGCGTCATCAACAGTTCGTTGTCCCAGTCGGCTGCGCGCGCAGGCCTTTCCCATAGCCTTACCATGGATATGGCCAGCGTCTTCGGCTACGACATCGACTTCGCCCAGGACATTCGCCAGGGCGACGAATTCGACGTCATCTACGAGCAGAAAGTGGTCAATGGCAAGAGCGTCGGCAATGGCCCGATTCTCTCCGCGCGCTTCACCAACCGCGGCAAGACGTACACAGCGGTGCGCTATACCAACAAGCAAGGCAACAGCAGCTACTACACCGCCGATGGCAACAGCATGCGCAAGGCATTCATCCGTACACCGGTTGATTTCGCCCGCATCAGCTCGAAGTTTTCCGCCGGTCGCAAGCATCCGATCCTGAACAAGATTCGCGCCCACAAAGGTGTCGACTACGCCGCCCCGCGTGGTACCCCAATCAAGGCAGCCGGCGACGGCAAGGTATTGCTGGCAGGACGTCGCGGTGGTTATGGCAACACCGTGATCATCCAGCATGGCAATACCTACCGCACGCTGTACGGCCACATGCAAGGCTTCGCCAAAGGCGTGAAGACCGGCGGTAGCGTCAAGCAGGGCCAGGTGATCGGTTACATAGGCACCACCGGACTGTCCACCGGCCCGCACTTGCACTATGAGTTCCAGGTCAACGGCGTGCACGTCGATCCGCTGGGCCAGAAGTTGCCGATGGCCGATCCAATTGCCAAGGGCGAGCGCGCACGCTTCCTGGCTCAAAGCCAACCCTTGATGGCTCGTATGGATCAAGAGAAAGCCACCATGCTGGCTTCGAGCAAGCGCTAAGCCATGGCGCTCTATATCGGTGTGATGTCCGGGACCAGCCTGGATGGCCTGGATATCGCACTGATCGAATTGGCCCCGGCGATCAAATTGATCGCCACGCACTACATCCCCATGCCCGCCGTCCTGCGCGCCGAATTGCTCGGATTGTGCAGCAGCGGGCCCGATGAGATAGCCCGTTCCGCCATTGCCCAGCAAAGCTGGGTAAAGCTGGCCGCCCAGGGCATCCATACCCTGCTCAACGAACAGAAACTCAAGCCTGAAGACATCTCGGCAATTGGCAGCCACGGCCAGACCATTCGCCACGAGCCGGCCCGCGGATTTACCGTGCAAATCGGCAATCCGGCACTATTGAGCGAATTGACCGGCATCGCCGTGGTCAGCGATTTCCGCAGCCGCGATGTCGCCGCTGGCGGACAAGGCGCACCACTGGTCCCTGCGTTTCACGAAGCACTGTTCGAAGAACGAGCCGGTAATCGCGCCGTACTCAATGTCGGCGGCTTCAGCAACCTCAGCCTGATAGAGCCCGCAAAACCCGTGGCTGGTTTCGACTGCGGCCCGGGCAACGTGTTGCTCGATGCCTGGATACATCAACAAAGAGGCGAACATTTTGATCGCGACGGCCACTGGGCTGCCAGCGGGAAAGTCGAGCCAGTTCTGCTCAAGGCTCTACTCAGCGATCCTTTCTTCGTCACCAAGGGCCCGAAAAGTACCGGCCGTGAAGTATTCAACCTGCCGTGGCTGAGCCAGCATTTATCGCAATTGCAAGCTTTCGCCCCGGAGGATGTACAAGCGACGCTGCTCGAACTGACCGCTTCGACCATCGTCGAATCGCTGCAACATGCCCAGTCCAATACTCAGGAACTGCTGGTCTGCGGCGGCGGAGCGCACAATCGGACGCTGATGAAGCGCCTGGCTGAGCTGCTGGCGGATACCAAGGTCAGCAGTACGGCGGTGTACGGTGTGGACCCGGACTGGGTTGAAGCCATGGCTTTTGCCTGGCTCGCCCATTGCTGCCTTGAAGGCATCCCGGGCAATCGTCCAAGTGTCACTGGCGCCCGCGGCTTGCGTGTACTCGGCGCTATCTATCCGGCCTGAAATCAATAACGCCAGACAAAAAAACGCCGCAGGGCCGTAAGGCACTGCGGCGTTTTTATTGAAGCCTCAGATCGAGAACGAAGAACCGCACCCACAAGTTGTGGTGGCGTTAGGGTTCTTGATCACGAAACGCGACCCTTCCAGACCTTCCTGATAATCCACCTCGGCACCTGCCAGGTACTGGAAGCTCATCGGATCGACCACCAGGCTGACGCCTTCGCGCTCGACGATGGTGTCGTCTTCGGCCACTTCTTCATCAAAAGTGAAACCGTACTGGAAACCGGAACAACCGCCGCCCGTGACAAACACGCGCAGCTTCAAACGATCATTACCCTCTTCATCGACCAGGCTCTTCACCTTGTGCGCAGCACCGTGGGTGAATTGCAAAGCCGTGGGGGTGAAGGTTTCGACGCTCATGCTGAATATCTCCCGGCGTTTACGCCGCCATAATGCGTGATGGCGGGCATTATCCGCTTCTCCTACAAAATCGGTCAACTATTTACCAAAGCAGCGGCACGCTACAAGCACCAGACTTGTAGCTCCCAGACTTCACGCTTGCTGTTGCTGTTACGGCAACATTCCCGCATGGGACAGGCCCAGACGCTCATCCAAGCCGAACAGGATATTGAGATTCTGTACCGCTTGGCCGGATGCGCCTTTGACCAGATTATCAATGACCGAAAGTACCACCACCAGATCGCCGTCCTGCGGGCGATGCACAGCTATCCGGCACACGTTGGCACCGCGTACGCTGCGGGTTTCCGGATGGCTGCCGGCCGGCATAACGTCGACAAACGGTTCGTTGGCGTAACGCTTTTCAAACAGCGCCTGAAGGTCGACGGAACGATCAACGACGGTCGCGTAGAGAGTGGAATGGATACCGCGGATCATTGGTGTGAGATGCGGTACGAAAGTCAGGCCGACGTCCTCGCCCGCCGCACGACGCAACCCTTGGCGAATTTCCGGCAAGTGACGGTGACCTTTGACGGCGTAGGCCTTCATGCTTTCCGACGTCTCCGAATACAGAGAACCGACACTGGCGCCACGGCCGGCGCCACTGACACCGGATTTGCAGTCGGCAATCAACCGCGATGTATCGGCGAGGCCGGCCTCAAGCAACGGCAAGAACCCCAGCTGTGTAGCGGTCGGATAGCAACCTGGTACAGCAATCAATCGTGCTTGCCTGATTTTTTCGCGATTGACTTCCGGCAAGCCGTAGACCGCTTCATCGAGCAGTTCCGGCGCACCGTGAGGCTGGCCGTACCACTTGGCCCACTCGTCCGCGTCCTGCAGGCGGAAGTCCGCCGACAGATCGATGACCTTCGTCCCGGCGGCCAACAGCTCGCCCGCCAGAGCGTGCGCAACGCCGTGAGGCGTAGCGAAAAACACCACATCGCAGGCGCCCAGGGTCTTGATGTCCGGAACGCTGAACGCCAGGCCGTCGTAATGCCCTCGCAGGTTCGGGTACATATCGGCAACGGCCAGGCCGGCCTCGGATCGAGAGGTAATGACAACCACCTCAGCCTGCGGGTGCTGTGCCAGCAGACGCAGCAGTTCGACACCGGTGTAACCCGTGCCGCCGACGATACCGACCTTGACCATAAACCTGCCCTCAACGAACCACTGGAAAGCCGTCGATGATAGGGGGCACGCGCTGCGGCGACAACCGGCAAGGTGACGTATGGCCGCTGTAACCTCTACTATCGGGGCTACTGTGAACCTGGGAATAATCAAAATGCTTTATCTATGGCTCAAAGCACTTCATATCGTCAGCATGGTCTGCTGGTTCGCTGGCCTGTTCTACCTGCCTCGCCTGTTCGTCTATCACGCCCAAAGTGAGGACAGCGTCAGCAAGGAACGTTTCTGCGTCATGGAGCGCAAGCTGTATCGCGGCATCATGGGCCCGGCAATGATCGCTACCCTGGTGTTCGGTATCGCGTTGCTCAGTCTCAATGCCAGCGCTTACTTTACTCAAGGGGGCTGGATGCACGCCAAGCTGACCCTCGTGGTGCTGTTGATCGGCTACCACCATATGTGCGGCGCTCAGGTGAAGCGCTTCGCCCGTGGTGAAAACACCCGCAGCCATGTCTTTTATCGCTGGTTCAACGAAGTGCCGGTGCTGATTTTGCTGGCTATCGTAATCCTGGTCGTGGTCCGGCCGTTCTGATTCCAATCCCATCATTCACCCGGGGTACTTCCAATGTCGCTGCCCGCTCTGCTTGAACAACGCCTTCGGCTGCCCGTCGTGGCGGCACCGATGTTCCTCATTTCCAATCCACAGTTGGTACTGGCCTGCTGCCGCAACGGCGTCATAGGAAGCTTTCCGGCGCTGAATCAACGCGAAACCAGTGGCTTCAAGGCTTGGGTGGAAGAAATAGAAGCGGGCCTGGCGACGATGGAAAAACCGGCGCCCTACGCGGTCAACCTGATTGTTCACAACAGCAATCCGCGGCTTCAAGCTGACCTGGCGATCTGCATCGAGCACAAGGTGCCAATCGTCATTACCAGCCTGGGGGCAGTAAAGGAACTGGTTGACGCGGTTCACGGCTATGGCGGCCTGGTGTTCCACGACGTGACCACCCGCCGCCATGCTGAAAAAGCCGCCGAGGCCGGTGTCGATGGCTTGATCGCCGTCGCAGCCGGTGCGGGTGGACATGCCGGGACCTGGAGCCCGTTTGCACTGATTGCCGAGATCCGCCAGTTCTTCGATAAAACCCTGCTACTTGCAGGGTCCCTGAACCATGGCCATCAGATCCTCGCGGCACAGTTACTCGGTGCCGACCTGGCCTACTTTGGAACGCGCTTTATCGGTACGAGCGAAAGTCATGCGTCCGACGCTTATAAAGAGATGTTGCTCACATCCAGAGCCGCGGACATCGTGCATACTTCCGCCGTCTCCGGAGTACCGGCGAGTTTTATGCGCCAAAGCCTGGAAAATGCCGGCTTCGACCTGATTGCACTTCAAGGCAAGGGCGCCGCCGATTCCGGCTCGAAACTCAAACCGCTGCACGATGAAGCCAAGGCCTGGAAGACCGTATGGTCCGCAGGCCAGGGTGTAGGCGACATTGATGATTTGCCAAGCGTCGATCAATTGATCGCGCGCTTGGATAAGGAATACCGCCAGGCACAAGCCCTGGCGGCACAACTTGGCGGCCAATGGCCCCGCTGAACCCAATAATACGAATTCAACTTGGAAAGACAGGGATGCCCGGCATGAGTGAAAAGCGTTTTAACATCGTATTCGACGGGGCCTTGCTGCCAGGCGTCGATACTACTACCGCCAAGCTCAACCTCGCCGAGTTGTTCAAAAGCGACGTCAGCGCCATTGAGCGGCTGTTCAGTGGTCGCAAGGTGTCTCTTAAAAACAACCTGTCCCAAGGTGAAGCACAGCAGTATCTGGAAGCGCTTCACAAGAGCGGGATCGATGCACGAATCGAAGCCGAACCGTCCCTCCAACTGAGCCTCGACGAGGTGCAGGAGTCGACACATCAACCCGGCGCGCGCCATTCGGATTCGATCGTCGATCCAGTTTCTCCCTATGCTCCTCCCCGCGCGCCAGTCGGCGAAACACTTGCCGAATACAGCACACTCAAACCCTTCAGCTTCGATGGTCGCATCGGGCGCCTGCGTTACCTGGCCTGGACCATGGTGCTGATGCTCGCGGTGCTGCCGCTGGTCGGCCTGGGCTTCTGGTTCGCCACGACCTGGATATTGGCGTCCGACTCGGTGACTGGACTGGTCGTCGGCGGCCTGCTCGGTGCAGTCGTCCTGATTGCCTTTGCCTTCGTCAGCATCCAGTTCAACGTCCAGCGCCTGCATGACCTCGGCTGGTCGGGGTGGTTGTGGCTGATCAACCTCGTCCCATTCGTAGGCAGCATCTTCCCGTTCATCCTCATCATCGCTCCGGGCAATACCGGTGCGAACCAGTACGGGCCGCCACCGCCGCGCAACACCACGGCGGTGAAGCTGTTGGCGTCGCTTTGGCTGGTGATGATCGTGCTGATTTTCCTGGCGACGTTTGCTGGCATCTTTGGTGCTCTGCAAGAGGACTATGGCAGCGGTGCCTCAAGCAGCTATGAAAGCAGCGAATCCAGCGGCGAAACCACTGAAGAACCCGCCGCCGAGGCAGCCGAGCCCGCTCCGCCTTCTGTAGACTATGAAGAAGAGGAACAATAAGCGCGCTTCGTGCCGGTGACAGCCCTGTCCACCAGCGGCGGGCTGTTGCGATGGAGAACTGCATGACCCGTTACGCCCTCATAACTGGCGCCTCCAGTGGCATCGGCCTGGCCATGGCTGAAGCACTGGCCCGGCGCGGTCGCAACTTGATATTGGTGGCTCGGCAGCGTGACCGGTTGGAAAGTATTGCCATGGAACTGACGCAGCGATTTGGCGTGGAAGTGCTGTTCCGGGCTTGTGATCTGGGCGAACCATTGAGGCTTTCCGGTTTTCTGCTGGAGCTGGAAGAAGGCGAGCGCCAGATCGACCTGCTGGTCAACTGCGCCGGCATCGGTACCTGCGGCCCCTTTCTTGGCCAGGACTGGATGACCGAACAGGACCTGATCGAAATCAACATCCTCGCCCTGACACGCCTGTGTCATGCGGTAGGCAACAGCATGGCGTTGCATGGGGGCGGTCAGATTCTAAACGTCGCGTCGATTGCCGCCTTCCAGCCAGGTCCTTGGATGAGCACCTATCACGCAAGCAAGGCCTATGTGCTGCACTTCTCCGAAGCTCTGCGGGTCGAACTGAAGAAATGCGCGATCAAGGTATCAGTGCTCTGCCCAGGCCCGACCCGGACCGGCTTTTACGCCAAGGCGCAAATGGATGAAAACAAACTCAACGCGACGGGACTGTTGATGAGCCCGGAAGAAGTGGCGCTGTATGCCGTACGCGCACTGGACCGGAACCGCGCGATCATCATTCCCGGGCGTCGCAATCGCTGGCTGGCCGCGCTGCCGCGACTTGGGTCGCGATGGTTGGTGCGAACCATCACTGGCATGATCAACAAGGCCTACTGCCCGCGTTGAACATCTTTCTGTTTGAAAAGCCACGCCCGCCCAGTTCGCCGTGAACTGCAGTGAACTTGGTGGCCGGACCGTCTATCACATTCATATGCATGTGCTGGGACAGTGCCAGATGAATTGGCCACCGGATCGATACCGCTGACCCAACGCAAATCTTCAACGGCCGATTGGGTTAAACTGGCCACCGTGATTTTCCCCGGAGGTAAGCATGACTACCCAACGTCACTACTCGCCCATTGACCGCCTGCTCCTGCAAGCCGATACCGCAATGCGAACACTGCTGCCTTTCAGCGGCCAGCCGTATCGCCCGTCACCGGCGATCGTGCAACCAGACGTCAAGATGAGCGATGAAGAGACTCGCCATGTCGCAGGATTGATGCGCATCAACCATACCGGTGAAGTCTGCGCCCAGGCGCTCTATCAAGGCCAGGCATTGACAGCAAAACTGCCTCAGGTTCGCGAGGCAATGGAACACGCCGCCGAGGAAGAGATCGACCATCTGGTCTGGTGCGAGCAACGCATCCACCAGTTGGGCAGCCACACCAGCGTGCTGAACCCGCTGTTCTACGGTATGTCATTCGGCATCGGTGCAGTTGCCGGGCTGATCAGTGATAAGGTCAGCCTGGGTTTTGTCGCCGCGACCGAACATCAAGTGTGCAAGCATTTGAATGAGCATTTGCAGCAGTTGCCGGCCGAGGATGAAAAATCCAGAGCAATTCTCGAACAAATGCGTAAGGATGAAGAGCACCACGCCGAAAGCGCACTTGAAGCAGGTGGTTTTCGGTTTCCGGCCCCGGTCAAATTCGGCATGAGCCTGCTGGCTAAAGTCATGACGAAGAGTACTTACCGGATCTGACAGCCAAATCGGCATCAGGCCCATATAGGGCCAGCGGCTTCCAAAACAAAAAAGGCGACTACCCCCTGGGCAGTCGCCTTTTTTTGTCGCCGAAACCTTAGCGCGGCATGTTGCGCGCGTAGAAGATTTCCAGCATTTCGTGCTTCACACGCTCTTCAACTTGGCCACGCTGTTCAATAGACAGATTGCTGGTGGCATCGCCGAACAGGTAGTTATCCAGTTCGAAGTCTTTGAGGAGCATTTTGGTGTGGAACAGGTTTTCCTGGTACACGTTCACGTCGGTCATCTGATAAGCGTCGCGAGTGTCTTCGGAGAGATAGTTCTGGATCGAATTGATCTCGTGATCAATGAAGTGCTTGTGGCCTTCCACGTCCCGGGTGAAACCGCGCACGCGGTAATCCACGGTCACGATGTCGGAGTCGAACTGGTGAATCAGGAAGTTGAGCGCCTTGAGCGGTGAAATGACGCCACAGGTCGACACATCGATGTCCACACGGAACGTCGCGATACCGTCCACCGGATGGATTTCCGGATAGGTGTGTACCGTGATGTGGCTCTTGTCGAGGTGGGCCAGGATAATTTCAGGCAACGGACCTGGGGACTCTTCGATCTGGCTGTCGGTCGGTGTCACCGGCTCTTCCGAGATCAGAATGGTCACGCTGGCGCCCTGGGGTTCATAGTCCTGACTGGCGATGTTCAGGATGTTGGCACCAATGATATCGACAACTTCCGTGAGGATCTGCGTGAGGCGCTTGGCGTTGTACTCTTTATTGATGTACTCGACGTAGGCCTGCTGGTCTTGCGGGGTTTCCGCATAGCAGATGTCATAGATGTTGAAGCTCAAGGTCTTTGTCAGGTTATTGAACCCATGGAGCTTGAGTTTGCTTTTCACCGTTTAAAAACTCTCTGTGTATTGCGGCCCGGCCGCGTGATCAAGCATGCCCGTCAGATGCGAAGACGCACCTGCGTAGGACGGTTAACACCTCTTCGCGATGGCGATTTTGGTTGTCTGTCCAGGCGAGTGATCGGACGCAAGCCGATCACTGCCCTGAAAAAAGTGGCGCATTATGCAGACGTCGGCTTCTGATCGCCAGAGCTTGCACCGCTTTTGTGATGGTTGGATGTCGATTCAACCCAATTCGATGATTTCATAATCGTGGGTGATTTCAACACCGGCGGCACCGAGCATGATCGAGGCCGAGCAGTATTTCTCCGCCGACAACTCGATTGCGCGCTTGACCTGGGCTTCCTTCAGGCCTCGGCCCTTCACCACGAAATGCATGTGGATCTTGGTAAACACCTTCGGATCCTCGGTGGCGCGCTCGGCTGCCAGGAAGGCTTCGCAACTCTCAACGGCTTGGCGCGACTTCTTCAGGATGCTGACCACATCGAAATTGCTGCAACCACCTACGCCCAGCAGCAACATTTCCATCGGCCGGACGCCCAGGTTCCGACCTCCGGACTCAGGCGGGCCATCCATGACGACCACATGACCGCTGCCTGACTCACCGAGGAACATGGCTTCGCCAGCCCATTGGATGCGTGCCTTCATCGCCAAGACTCCACTGTTAAAAAAGGGGGCGCCAGCTTAGCACAGCGCCCCGCGATGGCGGCCCCTGAGTAAGGACGCCTGGAGCCGTTGCGCGTACGTAAATTCTCGAATTAATTAGTAACGCCTCTGTTAAGCTGGCACCCAGCCGCTGGCGTATGGCCAGCTTTTAGCGATAGCCATTCGCCCCCCATAAAAACCAAACCACCACACCGCGCAGTTTTCGGGATACAACCATGGTTGCCATTACTCCCACGTCCAAGATCAAGAACCTCGACAAACTCTTGATGCATTGCCAGCGTCGCCGCTACCCCGCCAAGCACAACATTATTTGTGCCGGCGATCGTTCCGACACGCTGTTTTTCATCATCAAGGGCTCGGTCACTATCCTGATCGAGGACGATGACGGTCGGGAGATGATCATCGCCTACCTGAACTCGGGGGACTTCTTTGGTGAGCTGGGTTTGTTTGAACAGGCGGGCAAGGAACAGGAACGCAGCGCCTGGGTGCGGGCAAAAGTCGAATGTGATGTCGCTGAGATCAGTTACAGCAAATTTCGAGAGCTGTCCCAGCAGGATCCGGACATTCTTTACGTCCTCAGCGGACAAATCGCACAGCGGCTGCGCAATACCACCCGCAAAGTGGGTGACCTCGCCTTCTTTGACGTAACAGGTCGCGTTGCCCGCTGCCTGCTGGATCTGTGCAAGCAGCCAGACGCCATGACCCACCCGGACGGCATGCAGATCAAAGTGACCCGCCAGGAAATCGGCCGGATCGTGGGTTGCTCCCGGGAGATGGTCGGCCGTGTGCTCAAGGACTTGGAAGATCGCGATCTGGTCAACGTCAAGGGCAAGACGATGGTGGTATTCGGCACCCGCTAGAGGCTATCCAGCAATTCCCGGTACAAGGTCTCAAGTCGCTCCAGGGCGTGGGGGGCGGGGAATTTTTCATGGAGGGCGATGTGGCTTTCGGCTCGCACGCGCTGCTCCAGGCCACAAGCCTCATTGAAACGATTGACCGCCGCGACCATGGATTCGCGCTCGTCGTCCAGCAGCAGTGCGCCGTGCACAAGCCCTACCGGGCGCTGGCCGCCCTTGCTCTGCCGCCAGCGCTGCGCTGTCCCGACCATTTTCCGGCCGTCGAGATTGACGTTGAAGCGCCCGTCACAGAAGGCGCCTTCCACTTCACCCAGCGAAGCCACCCCGCCCAGTTCATCGAGCAACTGGCAGATGGGATCACACAGCCGGCGGTAAGCGGTTTCGATTCGACCGTGATCGCCCTCGCTTCGCGGCGGTGCGTAGACGAGCGCGATGTTGACGGTAGCGGCTGACTGGGGCACCGGTTCGCCCCCGGTCTCACGCAACAGCACCGGCCAGCCATTGGCGGCGGATACCTCGCAGGCAAGCTCGAACCCCGGCAAGCGACTCAAGCGACGCGGCATGACCAACGCACGGTCACGGGGCTGCCAGAACAGCAAGCCTGATTCCGCATCGCCAGCGCACACACTGGCCAGCAAGTCCTGCTCGGCTTGCAGGCCGTTTTCGACTGTGAAGGATATGGCGGGAGGCATGAAGAATCAGTCCAACGTCGAACCGCTCACCGGAACGCCGCGCTCGGGGAAAAACAAACGCTGCAACTCCATGCCCGGGCTTTCAGCCCGCATGAACGCTTCACCTACCAGGAAGGCGTATACGTCGCTGACTTCCATCAGCTCGACATCGGCCCGGTTGAGAATGCCGCTCTCGGTGATGACCAACCGATCCCGCGGAATCCGTGGCAACAAGTCCAGGGTAGTTTCCAGGCTGACTTCAAACGTGTGCAGGTTACGGTTGTTCACGCCGACCAGCTTGGTATCCAGGACTTTCAGCGCCCGCTCCAATTCGTCTCCGTCGTGGACCTCCACCAACACATCCAGGCCAACGTCCTTGGCGACTGCCGCCAACTCGGCCATTTTTACATCGTCCAGGGCGGAAACGATCAACAGCACGCAGTCGGCACCCAGGGCTCGGGCTTCAACGATCTGGTAAGGATCGACCATGAAATCCTTGCGGATCACCGGCAGTTTGCACGCCGCCCGCGCCTGCTTGAGGTAGTCGTCGGCGCCTTGGAAGAAATCGACGTCTGTCAGCACCGAAAGGCAGGTCGCACCGCCCTTCTCGTAGCTCTTGGCGATGTCGGCCGGGACGAAGTGCTCCCGAATCACACCTTTGCTGGGAGAGGCCTTCTTGATTTCGGCAATGACTGCTGGCTGCTTTTTCTTCGCCTGGTCAATCAACGCCTGGGCAAAGCCACGAGGCGCATCGGCTGAACGCGCGAGATTTTCCAACTCGGCCAGGCTGAGCCGCGCACGGCGCTCGGCCACTTCCTCGGCCTTTCGAGCCAGGATTTTTTCCAGAACTGTTGGCACGCTCATCCTTCATTCTCCATTTTGAATACGGCGGTAAACGCGCCTAATTCTTCCAGTTTTTCTCTGGCCAGGCCGGTGTGCAGGGCGTCATGAGCGAGCTCCACACCTTGCTTGAGACTGCTGGCATGATCGGCGGCGTATAACGCGGCACCCGCGTTGAGCACGATCATTTCCGCAGCCTTCTGGCCATTTTCGGTTTTGCGACGCCCCAGGGCATCGCGGATCAATTCCAGCGACTGGGCCGGCCCGTCTACCGCGAGCCCGTGCAGGCTCTGGCTCTTCATGCCCAGGTCTTCGGGTTCGACCCAATATTCAGTGATCTGATCATTTTTCAGCTCCGCCACGAAGGTGGGAGCCGCGAGGCTGAATTCATCCAACCCGTCCTTGGAATGAACCACCAGCACATGCTTGCTGCCCAGGCGCTGCAGGACCTCGGCCAACGGCCGGCACAATGCCTGGCTGAACACACCGACCACTTGATGCTTCACACCGGCCGGATTCGTAAGCGGACCGAGCATGTTGAACAGCGTGCGCAGGCCCAGGTCACGGCGGGGTGCCGCGGCATGTTTCATCGCGCTGTGGTGGGTCTGGGCAAACATGAAGCCGATGCCGACATTGTCGATACAACGCGCCACCTGGACCGGTGTCAGGTTCAGGTAGACTCCGGCGGCCTCCAGCAGATCGGCACTGCCGCTCTTGCCCGAAACCGCACGATTGCCATGCTTGGCGACCGTACAGCCAGCCGCCGCGACGACAAACGCCGAGGCTGTGGAAACGTTGAAGATGTTGGCGCCATCGCCGCCGGTCCCCACGACATCCACCACGCCATCCAGGGTCTTGAGTTCGACCTTGTCCGCCAACTCTCGCATGGTCGTGACCGCACCGACGATTTCATCGATGCTCTCGCTCTTCATGCGCATGGCCATCATGAACGCGCCTATCTGCGCATCCGTGCACTGGCCCGTCATGATTTCACGCATCACGTCGCGCATTTCTTCGGTGCTCAGGTCGAGCTGGCCGACGATACGGTTAAGGGCTGCCTTGATATCCATGAAAAGTCCTTAGCGCGTGCCGCCGGTTTGTTTGAGGAAGTTGGCGAACAGCTCGTGGCCCTGTTCAGTGAGGATAGACTCAGGGTGAAATTGCACACCTTCAATATTTAACGTCTTGTGTCGCAGTCCCATGATCTCGTCCACCGAGCCATCTTCGAGCTGGGTCCAGGCGGTCGGCTCCAGACAATCGGGCAGAGTATCGCGCTTGACGATCAGCGAGTGATAGCGGGTAACCGTAAGCGGGTGATTCAGGCCCTCGAACACGCCCTTGTCTTCATGGAACACCGGGCTGGTCTTGCCATGCATCACTTGCCGGGCGCGCACGACATCGCCACCAAAGGCCTGGCCGATCGATTGATGGCCCAGGCAGACGCCGAGAATCGGCAGCTTACCGGCAAAATATTTGATCGCTTCGATGGAAATGCCCGCCTCTGTCGGCGTGCATGGGCCCGGCGAAACCACGATACGCTCGGGCTTGAGGGCCTCGATTTCGGCGATGGTCAGCTCGTCGTTGCGCACCACCTTGACCTCGGCACCGAGCTCGCCAAGGTATTGCACAACGTTGTAGGTAAAAGAGTCGTAGTTATCGATCATCAGCAACATGGCGTAGCAACCTTTGGATTCACTGACTTTAAATACGGCCTTCGGAGCAAAAGGGCTCCTGGCCACTCAGGTTGTTGTGGAGGACTTCAGTCGCCTGAAGTCTGCTCCGCCAACGCCACGGCGCGGAACATAGCCCGACGCTTGTTCAGGGTTTCTTCCCACTCCAGTGCCGGCACCGAGTCGGCAACAATGCCACCGCCGGCCTGAACGTGCAGTTCACCGTTCTTGATCACTGCGGTACGGATGGCAATGGCCGTGTCCATGTTGCCATTCCAGGCAAAGTAACCCACGGCACCGCCGTACACGCCACGCTTGACCGGTTCCAGTTCATCGATGATTTCCATCGCGCGGATTTTCGGCGCACCGGACAAGGTGCCCGCCGGCAGGATCGCTCGCAGCGCGTCCATCGCGGTCAACCCGGCCTTTAGCTGGCCGGTGACGTTGGAGACGATGTGCATCACGTTGGAGTAGCGTTCGATGACCATTTTCTCGGTGAGCTTCACCGATCCCACTTCGGAAACCCGTCCGGTGTCGTTGCGCCCCAGATCGATCAACATCAGGTGCTCGGCGATTTCCTTGTCGTCCGAGAGCAGGTCTTCTTCCAATGCCCGATCGGCTTCTTCCGTAGCGCCACGAGGACGCGTGCCGGCAATCGGCCGCACGGTGATCAGGTTGTCTTCGACCCGCACCAGCACCTCGGGTGAACTGCCCACGACATGGAAGTCGCCGAAGTTGAAGAAGTACATGTAGGGCGTTGGATTGAAACAGCGCAGCGCGCGATAGAGATCGATCGGCGCGGCCTTGAAGTCGATGGACATCCGTTGCGACGGCACAACCTGCATGCAGTCGCCGGCGAGGATGTATTCCTTGATGGTATCGACGGCCCGTTCGTAATCGTCCTGGGTGAAACTGGAACGGAATACCGGGTCGGCCGCCGACTGCTTGCTGAAGTCCAGGCCGGGACGTGGCGTGATCGGCTGACGGAGTTTTTCCAGGAGTGCCTGCAGGCTTTTCTGACCTTGCTCGTAGGCATCTTCCTGGGACGGATCGGCCAGGACGATCGCGTGCATCTTGCCAGCTAGGTTATCGAAGACCACGACCGCATCGGAGACCATCAGCAGAATGTCCGGCACGCCCAGCGGATCGGGATTCGGACAGCTGCCCAGGCGTTTTTCCACGTAGCGCACGCAGTCGTAGCCGAAATACCCCACCAGGCCACCGTTGAAGCGCGGCAGGCCGGCGATGCTCGGCACGTTGTAGCGGGCCTTGAAGGATTCGACGAACGCCAGCGGGTCGTCGACCTCGAGGCTTTCGATTTCGACACCGTCGCAGGTCACGCTGATGCGATGGTCATGGACTCGCAGTACCGTACGGCACGGCAAACCGATGATGGAATAACGGCCCCACTTTTCGCCGCCCTGTACCGATTCGAGCAGGTAGGAGTTGGGCTGGTCGGCCAGCTTGAGGTAGATCGACAGCGGCGTGTCGAAGTCGGCCAGGGTTTCGCAGGCGAGCGGGATGCGGTTGTAGCCGGCAGCGGCTAGACGCAGGAATTCTTCGCGGATCATGGGGGTGCCTCGTGGCAAGAGGAGCTGACAGTCAGGTATGCAAACGCGCCGGATAACCGGCCAGGATCACGTCAGGCGCGCCAACGCCAGCGGGCCAGGGCCTTGATGACTTTCATCCAGAGTTTGCGAGTGACCACCACGATGGCGTTTCCAGAAGAGGATTGAACAGCGTCGGGCAACGTTATCTCAGCCGCCGGGTCCAGGCAACCGGGAATTAACAGTCGTAAATCATCGATCACCAATGACGGAAACTCTTCGGCAATCGGCCGGCCATGGTTATAGCCGTAGCTCAGCGCCACGCACTTGACCCCCGCCGCTTTCGCCGCCAGCACGTCACTGCGCGAGTCGCCGACAAACAACGATTGGGACGCCGGGATATTGGCCATTTTCATCACGAAGAACAGCGCGGCCGGATCGGGCTTTTTTTGCGGCAGGGTGTCTCCGCCGATGATCCAGCGGAAATACCGTCCAATTTTCATCTGGTCCAACAGCGGCGCAACGAAACGCTCCGGCTTATTGGTGATCAGCGCCATCTCCACGCCTTGCTTGTGCAGCCACTTGAGCGTGGAGCGCACGCCGGGGTAGACCACGGTCAATTCGTGATGGCCTTCATAGGCTTCGTTGAACAGCTCCAGCGCCCGCTCGGCCTGCGCATCATCGACGCCCTGGGCATCAATGTGATTGGCCAGGGCCCGGCGCACCAGCATCGGCGCGCCATTGCCAACCCACTGGCGCACCGCGTCGATGCCGGCGGGCGGGCGTCCGAGCTTGAGCAGCATGGCGTCCACGGCAGCCGCGAGGTCCGGGACCGAGTCCACCAGCGTGCCGTCGAGGTCGAACATCACCAGGCGTGGCAGGCTGCCGGGAAACAGCTGCTCGAAGCCGCTCATGGGCGCGCCAGGGCCAGTTCGGCGCGCATCTTCTCGATCACCTCTTTGTAATCCGGTGCGTTGAAGATGGCCGAACCGGCGACAAAGGTATCGGCGCCGGCCGCAGCGATTTCGCGGATGTTGCTCACGTTCACGCCGCCATCGATTTCCAGGCGGATGTCACGGCCCGAGGCATCGATCAGCGCCCGCGCCTCGCGCAGCTTGTCGAGCGTGCCGGGGATGAACTTCTGCCCGCCGAAGCCGGGGTTGACGCTCATCAGCAGGACCATGTCGACCTTGTCCATCACGTACTTGAGCACGTCCAAGGGCGTTGCCGGGTTGAACACCAGGCCCGCCTTGCAACCGCCTTCGCGGATCAGTTGCAAGGAGCGGTCGACGTGCAGGGTGGCTTCCGGGTGGAAGGTGATGTAGGTGGCGCCCGCTTCGATGAAGTCGCCGACGATGCGATCCACCGGGCTGACCATCAGGTGCGCGTCGATCGGCGCGGTGACGCCGTATTTGCGCAACGCCGCGCAAACCATCGGGCCGATGGTCAGGTTGGGTACGTAGTGATTGTCCATGACATCGAAATGCACGATGTCGGCGCCGGCGGCCAGAACGTTGTCCACTTCTTCACCCAGGCGGGCGAAGTCGGCGGAGAGAATCGACGGAGCAATAGCGAAGGGCTGCATGACGCACCTGTTTTGAGCGAAATCACGATGGCGCGCATTGTATACCTCAAGATTTGGCGCGCCCACCGTGACACACGATCAATACGCCGCGCGGTAGATCTTCTCGATATCGCCCACGCTCAGTTGGCGTGGGTTGTTGCGCATCAACCGCTCGATCCCCGCCGCTTCCGCCGCCATGGAGGGAATCACCTCCTCGGTCACGCCGAAACCGCTCAGGCCTCGAGGTATCTCGACAGCGGCGCACAGTGCCGTCATGGCTTCCACGGCTTCATCGGCGGCTTCGAGGTCACTCAGGTGCGCAGTCTTGATGCCCATGGCTTCGGCGATGTCGCGCATGCGTTCGACGCAGGCCATTTTGTTCCACGCCATGACATAAGGCAGCAGCAGCGCATTGGCGACGCCGTGGGAGACATGAAAGCGCCCACCCAGCGGATAGGCCAGCGCGTGCACGGCACCGACCCCGGCATTACCGAACGCCATGCCGGCCATCAGGCTGGCGGTGGCCATGTCTTCACGGGCTTGCAGGTGAGAAGGATTGGCGTAGGCCTTGGGCAACGCGCGGGTGATCAGCTTGATCGCGCCGATGGCCAGGGCATCGGTGATCGGCGAGGCATTCAACGACAGATAGGACTCGATGGCGTGCACCAGCGCGTCGACGCCACTGGCGGCTGTCACGCTGCGCGGGCAAGTGAGGGTCATCTGCGGGCTGACCAGCGCCACGTCCGGCAACAGAAAATCGCTGACGATGCCCTTTTTCAGCTGCGCGACCTTGTCGGAGAGGATCGCCACGTTGGTGACTTCCGAACCGGTGCCGGCCGTGGTAGGGATGGCAATCAATGGCGGGCCCTTGCGCGGCACCTGATCGACGCCGAACAGGTCTTGCAGCTCGCCGTGATAACCGGCGTAGGCGGCCACGCTCTTGGCGATGTCGATGGCACTGCCGCCCCCCAGGCCGATCAGTCCATCATGGCCGCCGTCGCGGTAGGCCTGCATGCAGTCTTCGACGATGGCAATTTCCGGGTCTGGCATGACCCGGTCGAAAATTTCATAGGCGCGCCCGCCCAAGTGCTGCAGGGCCAACTCCACGGTGCCGGACTTGACCAGGGCGGCGTCCGTGACAATCAGCGGATTGTCGACATCCAGGCGTGTCAGTTCCGCCGCCAGTTGCTCGATGGCAGCGGCCCCGGTGATCAGTTTGTGGGCGATCTTGAATGAGGAAAGACTCATGTGCGCGGCCTCTTGTTCGAGTATGGGCTGGCACAAGGATAGCTCGGTCTGGCGGGTTGTCTGCTATTCAGCTCGTGAATGCGCTGACTCACGCCCAGGAGCGAGCGAGCTCACTCCTGGAGTCGTGTGACGTTACACCTGGGCCGTGCGCAGCTTCTCGCTACGCCCACGCAACCACTCAAGCGTGAGCAACAGGACCACCGAAAATGCAATCAGCAGCGTCGCCGCAGCGGCAATGGTGGGGCTGAGGTTCTCGCGGATGCCGCTGAACATCTGCCGTGGCAACGTGGCCTGCTCGGGGCCGGCCAAGAACAGGGTCACGACCACTTCATCGAACGACGTGGCGAAGGCGAACAGCGCTCCCGAGATCACGCCCGGAGCGATCAACGGCAAGGTCACCCGACGGAACGCGGTCAACGGCGACGCCCCCAGGCTGGCAGCGGCCCGGACCAGATTGTGGTTGAACCCCTGCAAGGTCGCCGAGACGGTGATGATGACGAAGGGAACGCCCAACACCGCATGCACCACGATCAGCGAGAAGAAGCTGTTGCCCATCCCCAGCGGTGCAAAAAACAAATAGCTGGCCACGCCGATGATGACCACCGGTACCACCATGGGCGAAATCACCAGGGCCATGACCAGCGCCTTGCCTGGGAAATCGCCACGGGTCAGGCCGATGGCCGCCAGCGTGCCGAAGATCATCGCCAGCACGGTCGCCGCCGGGGCAACGATGATGCTGTTCTTCAATGCGCGCATCCATTCGGCCGAGGCAAAGAAGTCGTGGTACCACTGCAACGAAAAGCCCTGGAGCGGGTAGACCAGAAAGCTGCCGGAGTTGAACGACAACGGAATGATCACCAGCACCGGCAGGATCAGGAACAGCAGGACCAGCCCGCAGAGTATGCGCAAGCTGTAGAACCACACCCGTTCGACGGGGGACATGTAAGGACTCAGCATTTCGATCTCCCCTTAGCTCAGGCGCAGGCGACTGGCGCCCACCAGCCAGCTGTAAAT
Source organism: Pseudomonas sp. SWRI92 (assembly GCF_014268685.1). Classification (NCBI taxonomy): domain Bacteria; kingdom Pseudomonadati; phylum Pseudomonadota; class Gammaproteobacteria; order Pseudomonadales; family Pseudomonadaceae; genus Pseudomonas; species Pseudomonas sp. SWRI92. Next base: position 71,673 of record NZ_JABWQY010000021.1, on the reverse strand, counting down.
CAGATAAAGCACGATGGTTGCGAGCAATAGCAGCCCGCCGAGCGCCGTGGCCATGCCCCAGTTGATGCTGGTGTTGGTATAGAACGCGACGAAGTAGCTGACCATCTGATCGTTCGGGCTACCCAGCAATGCCGGCGTGATGTAGTAGCCGATGGCAAGGATGAAGACCAACAGACACCCGGCGCCGACGCCGGCATACGTCTGCGGGAAGTAGACCCGCCAGAAACTCGCGAACGGGTGGCAGCCCAGGGAAATCGCCGCGCGCATATAGGTGGGCGAGATGCCCTTCATCACGCTGTAGATCGGCAAGATCATGAACGGCAACAGAATGTGGACCATGGAGATGTAGACCCCGACGCGATTGAATACCAGCTCCAGGGGTTTATCGATGATGCCCATGGCCATCAGGCCGCTGTTGATCAAGCCGCCTGATTGCAGCAATACGATCCACGCTGCGACGCGCACCAGGATCGAGGTCCAGAATGGCAACAGCACCAGGATCATCAGCAGGTTGCTCTGGCGCGACGGCAGATTCGCCAACAGGTAGGCCAATGGATAGGCCAGGACCAGGCAGATCGCGGTGATCACCAGGCCCATCCAGAAGGTGCGGGTGAAAATATCCAGGTAAATCGCCTGGTCAGGAGTGGCCGGGGCCAGTTCGCCGAGGTCGTCGATACGGTGATCGACAGCCGCCAGCAGGTAATATGGGGTCACCTCGCTGGTGTTGCGGCGGATCACTTGCCAATACGCCGGATCGCCCCAGCGCTCGTCGAGGCCTTCCAGCGCCTCTTTATAAGAGACAGGCTCGGTGGCGAATGGCAGCGCCCGGGCTGTCTTGGTCAGCAGGCTGCGATAGCCGGCCAGTTCCATGTTCAGTCGCTTGGACAAATCGCCCAAGGTTTGATTCTTGCGGGCTTCGGCCAGGTCTTCACTGGCAGCCTTGTACACCGGCTCGCCCGGCAATCCGCGTCCGTCCCATGCAGAAACGGCAGCCACGGTGCGCGGCATGGCGCCGACCACTTCCGGGTTGCTGACGCTTTTGAACAGCAGAGCGACGATCGGCACCAGGAACACCAGCAACAGGAATAGAACCAGCGGCGCGATCAAGGCCTGGGCCTTCCAGCGGTTGACCCGCTCGGCACGTTTGAGCCGCTGTTTCAGGGTGGGGCTGGTGCCTTCGTTCAGTGGAACGGCGATGGCCATGGCGAACTCCGCAAATCTTTTTTATCGTTACAGCGGCGGCGAGCCGCCTCTGTTCTTTTAAAACGCTGGCCTTTGAGCCGATCGTTCCCACGTAGAGCGTGGGAATGCATCCAATGACGCTCTGCGTCACAAAGGACGCGGAGCGTCCTGGGCGGCATTACCACGCGGAGCGTGGGAACGATCTCTGCCAGCGGTTACTTCGCCGCCCAGGAATTGAAGCGCTGCTCCAGTTGCTCGCCGTTGTCAGCCCAGAAGCTGACGTCGATCTGCACCTGGTTGGCGATGTTTTCCGGGGTGGTCGGCATGTCTTTCAAGACATCCTTGGCCAGCAGCGGAACTGCCTGGGTGTTGGCCGGGCCGTAGGCGATGTTTTCCGAGTAGGTCTTCTGCTGCTGCGGAGCCACCGAGAACGCGATGAATTTCTTCGCCGCTTCGGCGCGGGTCTTGTCCAGGCCACGCGGGATGGCCCAGGCATCGAAGTCGTAGATGCCGCCGTTCCACACCACTTTCAGATTGCTTTCTTTTTGTACCGCAGCGATACGGCCGTTGTAGGCCGAGCTCATGACCACGTCACCGGAAGCGAGATATTGCGGCGGCTGGGCGCCGGCTTCCCACCACTGAATGCTCGGTTTGAGTTCGTCGAGTTTCTTGAAGGCGCGATCCTGGCCATCCTTGCCGGCCAGCACTTTGTAGACATCTTTCGGCGCCACGCCGTCGGCCATCAGGGCGAATTCGAGGGTGTATTTGGCGCCCTTGCGCAGGCCGCGCTTGCCTGGGAATTGCTTGGTGTCCCAGAAATCCGCCCAACTGGTTGGCGCGGTTTTCAGTTTGTCGGCGTTATAGGCCAATACCGTCGACCACACGAAGAAACCGACGCCGCAAGGCTGGATCGCGCCTTTGACGTAGTCTTCGGCCTTGCCGAACAAGGCTGGATCGAGTTGCTCGAACATGTCTTCGTCGCAACCACGGGACAATTCCGGCGATTCGACTTCAACCAGGTCCCAGGAGACGCTCTTGGTATCGACCATGGCCTTGACCTTGGCCATTTCGCCGTTGTACTCGCCCGCCACGATCTTGCCATTGCCGGCCGCTTCCCACGGTGCGTAGAAGGCTTTGACCTGAGCCGCCTTGTTCGCCCCGCCGAAAGACACCACGGTCAGGTCCGGGCCCGCCGCCATCGCGCTTGCCGCACCCATCATGCCCAGTGTCAGGGCTGTGAACTTCAGGGATCTCAACATTTATTGTTCTCTCCACGTGCAGGGTTGGTGTTGGTACAGCAGGGGGCGATCAATTCGCCTCTAGAAGGGGATCGAGCGCGCGGACGTGCTCGACCTGCCAGCCAAGCGGAACCACGTCGCCGACGGCGAGCCCGGGATCGAGCTCGGCGATCGGTTGTTTCACGAAGAAGTCCTGCTTGCCGCAGACCTCCAGGCGAACCCGGACGTGGTCGCCCAGATAGATGAATTCCGCCACCCTCCCTGAGAAGCGGTTGACGCATTGTTCGCTTGCGCTGTTGAGGCTTATCCGTTCCGGACGGATCGACAGGGTGACCGGCTCGCCGGGCTTGCCGACATTGACCGCCAAGGCCTCGACCTTCTCGCCGCGTCCCAGCTCCACCAGACAACGATCGCCGGTTTGACTGTGCAGGCGCCCATTGAGGCGGTTGTTCTCACCGATGAAGTTGGCCACGAAAGTGTTCTTCGGCTCTTCATAGAGCGTGCGTGGCGGGGCGATCTGCTGGATCTCTCCTTGGTGGAACACGGCCACGCGATCAGACATGGTGAGGGCTTCGCCCTGGTCGTGGGTCACGTAGACCACGGTCACGCCAAGGCGCTGGTGCAGGTGCTTGATCTCCATTTGCATGTGTTCGCGCAACTGTTTATCCAACGCGCCGAGGGGTTCGTCCATCAGCACCAGCTGCGGTTCGAACACCAGCGCCCGGGCCAGGGCCACCCGCTGTTGCTGGCCGCCGGACAACTGCGCGGGATAACGCTGGGCGAAGGTGTCCAGTTGGACCATGCTCAGGACGCGCTTTACGCGATCACCAACGTCGCTCTTGTTCAGGCCGCGCACGGTCAGCGGGAACGCCAGGTTTTCGGAGACCGTCATGTGCGGGAACAAAGCGTAGTTCTGGAACACCATGCCGATGTCGCGCTTGTGCGGCGGCACGTTGTTGATGGAGCGCCCGGCCAACAGGATTTCCCCGGCAGTCGGGGTCTCGAACCCGGCGAGCATCATCAGGCTGGTGGTCTTGCCGGAGCCGGATGGCCCGAGCAAGGTCAGGAATTCACCTTTGCGAATATCCAGGTTGAGGTCCTTGACGATCAGGTTCTCGCCATCGTAGCTCTTCTGCACACCACGAAAGCTGACCAGCACATCACTGGCCCCCGCGCTTGAATCAACCTGGCTCATACCCGCACCTTTTGTATTGATGACTGCTTGTGAGTCAAGCCTAGTGGAGCCGAGCCCCTACGCAAATCGGGCCGCAGGAGAGAATCGCCTCAGCCGGATGGAAGCGTCGGGGTAGGGATTGCCCTACACGGATGGCGGGATTGGATAAATGCAGTGGCGAGTTTCAAGCGCCAAGCTGCAAGCAGGGGCGAACGCGCGGTTGGGGCGTGTCGTAAATGGATATGCCGGCACATCTTCCTCTGGGATCAACGCCTGCGTTAAAGCAACTTGTGCTCCATCGCGTATTTCACCAACTCGGCCAGTGAAGTGATGTTGAGCTTTTGCATCAGCCGCGCCTTATGGGTACTGATGGTCTTGCTGCTCAGGGCCAGTTGCTGGGCAATTTCGTTGACGTTGGCGCCTTGGGCCAAGCGTTCGAAGACCGAGAATTCGCGCTCCGACAACAGCGAGTGCAACGGCCGCGCGTCAGTCAGGCCCACCTCGAAGACCATACGGTCGGCCAGGTCCGGATCGATATATCGACCGCCGGCCGCGACCTTGCGAATCGCCATCAACAACAAAGCCGGATCGCTGTCCTTGGTGGCGTAGCCAGCGGCGCCGACCTTAAGCGCGCGAGCGGCCATCTGCGCCTCGTCATGCATCGACAACACCAAAATCGCGGGCGGATTATTCAACGCACGAATCCGCGGGATCGCCTCCAGGCCGTTGACGCCGGGCATCGAAATATCCAGCAGCACCACTTCGCAGGGCACGTGTCGCAGGGTCTCAAGTAATTGCTCGCCATTGCTGGCCTCCCCGACGACAACCAGATCCTTGGCCAGGCCGATCAGCTGCTTGATGCCCTCACGGACGATGGTGTGGTCTTCGGCTACCAGTACACGGATCACAGTGTTCTCCAGATTCAGGATTTCGTCGCGAACGGGTTCGCAATGGCTACTTTACGCTCGGCAAGCCCATCAGGCCCCATGCAATGGCACCCGCACCGCGAGGGTCGTCCCCTCCCCCGGCTCGCTTTCCAACGACAACTGTCCGCCCATGATCAATACGCGCTCGCGCATGCCGACCAGGCCAAAGGACGTCGGCCGGTCTGCGCAAGCAATAAATCCTACACCGTCATCGCTTACCGTCAGGCACAACTGGTCGCCTTGCTGCTCCAGCGTCACCTCCACGGTATGCGCCTGGGCATGGCGCATGACATTGGTCAGTGCCTCCTGGAGGATCCGGAACAGGCCGATGGCCTTGGCGTCGCTCAGGGGCGGCAGGTTGTCCGGCACCTGCACCAGGCACGGAATCTGCGTGCGCGCCTCGAAACGCCGAGCCTGCCATTCGATGGCCGAGGCGATACCGGCGTCCAGAATCGGCGGGCGCAACGCAGTCGCCACGTCCCGTACCAATTGGAACAACTGGGCGATCAGGCGCTTCATGCTGTTGAGCCGTTCCTGCAGGCCAGGATCCAGTTGGGCGTAGGCCAGCTCGCACATGGAGGTTTCCAGTTTCAGCACCGTCAGCATTTGTCCCAGCTCGTCATGGACTTCGCGAGCTATGCGGGCCTTTTCCTCTTCCCGAACGCTTTCCAGGTGTGCCGATAGCTCGCGCAATTGTTCCCGGGAACTGGCCAGCTCCAGTTCGATGCGCTTGCTTTCAGTGATGTCCCAGACGATGCCGTCCCAGACGTAGGCGCCATCTTCCAGGCGACGCGTGATTGCCTTGATCTCGGCCCAACGCTCCTGGCCTTCACGGGTCAGGATACGACCTTGCCACGACCAGTCACTGTCACTGTCCAGCGCCAGGTCCTGGGTGCGGTGATAATTGGCCTTGTCCTGCGGGTGCACCAGGCTGCGCAACCCGGTGTCGCTGCGGGCCAGGGTGGCGGGGGAATAACCCACCAGGCTTTCGCTACCTTCGCTGATGTAGGCAAAGTCGATCAGGCCGGTAACCGGCGCCCGCTCCAGGCGAAAGACCAGGCCTGGGACGTTGGCGGCAATGCCCTGCAACCGCGCCTCGCTTTCGCGCAGCGCCGCCAGTGCGCGACGGCGCTCGGTCACATCATTGAGGTAGACCACCAAGTACTCGGCGTCGCGAAAACGCAGGAAACTCAAGGAAACGTCGGCCGGCAGGATGCTGCCATCGGCGCGCACGCACTCGGTCTCGAAACTCGGCGGCCCGTCTTCGCTGGCCCGAGCGCGCTTCCACAGGTTCAGCCAACGGTCCATGTGCAGGCCCGGCTCGAAGTCGATCAACGGCCGGTCGATGATCGCACCCGGCGCATAGCCCAGCATGGTTTCGGCTGCGCGGTTGGCGTAGCGCACGTGGCTGTCCCAGTTGACCCACAGAATGCCGACGGTGCTTTGATCGATGGAAAATTGCGTCAGGCGCAAGGCCTCTTCGCTGGCGGTGCGCTGGACGATATCCTCCCGCGCGGCACGCAGGCGGCGTTCCAAGCCTCGTTGCTGGCGGCGCTGCCAGAACCCAATGGCCACGCTGCTCAGTAGCAGGGCCAGCAGCAACAGGGTCAGGTTCTGCCAGAAGCCCGGGGTCTCGGTCAGGCGCGGGTATTTCGGTTTTAGCCAGCGGCTGTGCAATTGCTCCAGATCCTTGGCCGGAATGGCCTGCAGGGTAGCGTCGACAATCCCGGCCAGCTCCGGCCAGTCTCGACGCGTGGCCACACGGAGCAACTGCGGCACGCCGATGTCGCCCACCACCACCAGTTCGGCGAATTCGGGCTCGACCATCAGCCGCCCCAGCTGCGCCTCATCGACCACTGCGTATCGAGTCTGCTGGGTCAGCAGCAATTGCAAGGCCTCCCGCTCCATCGGCACGCCCTGGAGGTTGAGCATCGGGAAGTTGCTGCGCAGATAGTCTGCCGTGGCACTGGGCATGCGCACGGCAACGCGGGCCTGAGGATCAAGCTTTTCCAGCTCCACGCCCTCGGCGCCTTTCTGCGCACCGACGATCAATTGCGGCACGCGCATATAAGGGTCGGAGAACTGCCAAAGCCTGAGCCCGACCGGGGTCTGGGTCAGGCCTGGGGCGATATCCACTTCGCCGTCGCGCACCGCGGCTTCCAGTTGCGTCACGTCTTGAAAATTGCGCCAGGTCAGTTCGACATCCAGGGCCTTGCCCAACCACTGCATCAATTCGACATTGGTACCGGATAGACGCTGCAGGCGCCGGTCGTATTGCGCGTAGGGCGCCTGCAACACCAGGCCGACCCGCAGCTGTGGATGCTGCGTCAACCATTGGCGCTGCTCAGCACTCAATTGCACGCCGTGGGTCTGCGGCGCGGGGGCAGCCCACGCCATCAAGGGAAGCCATAAACAGCCGATAACCCACAGGCAGCAAAAACGCATCATCGAAGTCTCACGCACTGACAAATACTGACCAACCCATTAGGCTGCCGGAAATACTTCTGGTCATGGAATATCCGATGCCCTCTGTTTATCGCCTGGCATTGCCAGCATTGTGCCTGTCGTTGATCCTGCCGAGTGCATTTTCTGTACAGGCTGGCGAACCAGCGCCCGCCGCGGCGGAACAATCCACCGAGGCGAAACCGGTCGAACGCCAACCCTTGCTCGAGCGTAGCCAGGAAGAAGCGCTGGCGCTTGCACGAACAGTCCCGCCGCAGGAACAACAGCAGCTACAAACCGGCAGCGATGCTTTTCTCGCCCTGTGGAAACCCGCCAACACCAGCGACCCCAAGGGCGCCGTCATCATCATCCCAGGCGCCGGCGAAACCGCGGACTGGCCTCAGGCAATCGGCCCGTTGCGCAAAAAACTGCCCGACGCCGAGTGGAGCAGTCTGACTATCACACTGCCGGACCTGCAAAGCGACGTCATCGCCCCCCGCACGGTAGAAGCTTCGCCGCAGACCAAGCCGGCCGACGTGGTTGCCGCCGCGCCGGACGCCACCACCGCAGCGCCAATCGAGCAAGTTGCAGGAGGCGAAGCCGACGCGGCAGACCCGGCCGTCGCCGAAATCGGTGAAGAACATGCAGGCGCCGACGCCGAGCGTATTTTCGCGCGCATCGATGCGGCATTGGCCTACGCCGAACAACAGAGCTCGCGCCGTATTGTGCTGCTGGGCCACGGTACCGGGGCCTATTGGGCAGCCCGCTACCTTAGCGAAAAGCAGCCGGCGCAAATCGAACGCTTCGTGATGGTTGCGGCCCAGACACCCGTCGCCACCAAACCCGGCCTGGCTGAACTGACGCCAACCCTGAAGTTGGCGACCGCCGATATCTTCTATATGGACAAGCCGCTGGACCGCAACGCGGCGCTGGAACGCTTGCAGGCGAGCAAGCGGTTGAAGGGGGCAAACTTCAGCCAGGTCGCCCTCAAGGCCTTGCCGAACCCGTCGGCGGAGCAGGAGCAGCTGTTTCGCCGGGTTCGGGGTTGGTTGAATCCGCAAAGTCCAGGGGAATAAGGGCTGATTCTCGCGCCGCAGAGGCTAACGGAAATCCCGCCGTTCGCGAATCAACCGATAGGCATTGTGCAATTCCCTGGTCCTGTCGGTCGCTTCACGCACCTGCAACGGAGTCGCCCCGCTGCCGGCGATCTTGTCCGGGTGATGGCGACTGAGCAGGCGACGGTAAGCCCGCTTGATTTGCGAGGGTTCGCTGGTGGCGCAAACCCCGAGCAACCGCAGCGCTTGCTGATAGGTCACGCCGCTGCTGGGCTGAGACAATCTCTGCGGTTCGTAATCCATGGCCAGCGCCTGGACCTGCTGCGGCGTCCAGCCCAGCCACTTGCCCCACCGGGCAAGCAACTCGCGCTCATTGGCGCCTGCTCGGCCATCGGCCCAGACCATCCGCCAGCAAGCCCTTAGCACGCCCTCTGCCGCGTGGGGCTGAGTGGCGAGGCGACGCAGATAACCGCGCAAACGATCATTCTCCGACTTGCCTCGGTTGAACGCCGCAATGGCGCGACGTTGCGCCGGCTCGCTCAGGTCAAGCGCGCGCATTTCCTGGCGAGCCTGCTGGATGTGCCCATCGACGACCCGTCCGTCGCTCTTCGCCAGACGACCCAACAATACAAATAATAATTCATCGTTACGCAACGCCGGGCGCCCGCCCAGGCGTTCACGCAGTTGCGCCCAGCTGTGCAGGTCCAAGCGCCGATCCAGCGCCTGGCCCAACAACGCGCCGAGCATGGCCCCCGGGATGCTGGCTATGGCAAAGCCCGCTCCCGCTCCGATCAGAGTCCCTGGCCACCACATATCAACGGCTCGCTTCTATCAATGTTTCAACCTGCATCAAACGTTCGTGGGTTCCGACATCTATCCAATGCCCTTCCAGGCGCTCGCCACTGACCTGCCCTTGCGCGATGGCGTTGCGCAGCAACGGCGCCAGCTTGAACGCGCCGTCCACGCAACCGTCGAACAACCGTGGATGCAACACAGCGATGCCGCTATAGGTCAGTTTGTCGGCAGCCGACGCCCCTTCATGAACCGTTCCATCGGCCAGAACGAAATCGCCACCGGGGTGATGCGCAGGATTGGCCACCAACACCAGGTGAGCCAAGCCGTCGAGCGGCCGGCGCAAGGCGCTGAAATCGAAATCGGTCCATATGTCGCCATTGACCACCAGGAACGCTTCATCGCCCAGCAACCCAAGCGCACGGAAAATTCCGCCACCGGTCTCCAACGGCTCGCCTTCCGGGGAATACGTTATGCGCAGGCCAAACCGCGAACCATCCCCAAGATGGTCTTGGATTTGTTGGCCGAGCCAGGCGTGATTGATCACGATCTCGCTGAACCCGGCGGCGGCCAGCGCCCGCAGGTGATATTCAATCAAGGGGATGCCGGCGACGCGGATCAGCGGCTTGGGCGTGGTCAGCGTCAAGGGGCGCATGCGCTCGCCCTTGCCCGCCGCCAGGATCATCGCCTTCATGCGGTCGCTCCATTCGATTGCCGCAGACTGCCAAGCAACTCATCGAGCGGCGCCAGTTCCGGGCGACGAGCGATGACCGCTTCTATATAAGCAAAAAAGCGCGGCACATCCCCCAGGTAACGCGGCTTGCCATCACGATGACAGATGCGTGCGAAGATCCCGATAACCTTCAGATGGCGCTGCACACCCATCAAATCGCTGGCTCGCAAGAAATCCTCGAGATCCGGCTGGACGGGAATGCCGAGGGCGCCGGCCTGCTGCCAGTAATCCTCCAGCCAGCCGCGCACGCGCTCTTCGGGCCAACTGAGGAAGGCGTCCTTGAACAGGCAGGTCACGTCGTAGGTCACCGGACCATAGACCGCATCCTGGAAATCCAGCACGCCAGGATTCGGTTCACTGAGCATCAGGTTGCGCGGCATGTAGTCGCGGTGCACCAGCACTTTGGGCTGGGCCAGGGCGCTGTCGATCAGCAGATCACTGGCCTGTTGCCAAAGCTGTTGCTGGGCTCCATCGAACTCGATGCCCAGCTCGCGCTTGACGTACCACTCAGGGAACAGTTCCAGCTCGCGACGCAGCAACGCAACGTCATAGCTGGGCAACGGGGCCACCTTCGGCAGTTGCTGAAAAGCCAGCAAGGCTTGCAGGGCATCACGGAATAAATCGTCGGCATTTTCGTCGCTGATTACATCCAGATAGGTCTGGTTGCCCAAGTCATTGAGCAAAAGAAAACCGCGCTCAAGGTCCTCGGCATAAATTTTTGGCACGTTGATGCCGGATTTTGCCAGCAAAAAAGCGATATCCACGAAGGGTTTGCAGTTTTCCTGGGGCGGTGGCGCATCCATGACGATCAAACTGCGCCCCTCGCCTTCCCAGCGGAAATACCGCCGGAAACTCGCGTCACTACTGGCGGCGGTCAACGTGGCCGGGGGTACGGCGCCCCAGCCCTGTTGATTGAAAAGGATCGGCAGCTGTTCATCGAGCCAAACTTTCAGGTGTTGCAAGCGTACATCTTGGTCGGGCATTACAAGGGTCTCCGACGGCGCTAGCCGTCAAGCGGGTCATGCTTTATTATCCAGCATCTTTTTCAGACCATCGAGAGGCGTGCGGCCCACACCGCGGGCAGATGGCACGCAGGAAGCCCGGACTAATAAGATGGCATTGAAATCCCCCGCGTTTCGTAAAAAATTTCCGTTGCTGGTCACCGGCAGTCTGCTGGCCCTGCAACCCCTGGCCTCTTCATTCGTCGTCGCGGCGCAGCAGTATGACTGCTCCGTCTCCGCTTCGGGTGCCTGGGACTGTTCACCCAAGACTTCGGCCGCCGCATTGCCGCCGCGTCCCGTGCATGAAGGCAGCGCGGTCGCCGACAGCGGCAGCGCCCCGGCCGAGAGCGGTTCAAGTGAAGAAGCCGGCGAAAAGCCGATGCTCGTCACCGAAGCCAAGGGCCGAGGCCTGAAGTCGCGCAGTGCAGACTACAGTCACCTGGACTGGGTTCCGCGCGAAAACCTCACGCCTGCGCAACTGGCTGAAACCGGCCCTTACTGCGCCGGCGCGTATATCGAACCGACGCGCCCCGGCATGAACGACAAGACGGCCAAAAGCGACGCCCCGACGTTCCTGGGCGCCAAGGCTTCGCGCTATGAGCAGGAACAGCAGGTGGCAACCCTCGCCGGTGACGTCGTCATGCGCCAGGGCAGCATGCAGGTCGAGGCCGACGAGGCCAGCCTGTACCAGGCCGAGAACCGCGGCGAGCTGAACGGCAACGTGCGCGTGCGTGACAACGGTGCGCTGATTGTCGGCGATCACGCCGATGTGCAGTTGGACACTGGCGAAGCCAAGGTCGACAACGCCGAGTACGTGATGCACAAGTCGCGTATCCGTGGTAACGCCCTTTATGCGCGCCGCGCCGAAAACGCGATCATCCGTCTCAAGGACGGTACGTACACCACGTGCGAACCGGGCAGCAACGCGTGGTCGCTCAAGGGCAACAACATCACCTTGAACCCGGCCACCGGTTTCGGCACCGCGACCAACGTGACGCTGCGAGTCAAGGACATTCCGGTCCTGTATACGCCTTACATCTACTTCCCGATCGACGACCGCCGTCAGTCCGGCTTCCTGCCGCCGACCATCGGCAGCGGCAGCGATACCGGCTTCCTGCTGGTCACTCCGTACTACTTCAACCTGGCACCGAACTACGACGCCACGTTGTACCCGCGCTACATGAGCAAGCGCGGCCTGTTGATGGAAGGCGAATTCCGTTACCTGACTCCGACCAGCGAAGGTCAGTTCGGCGCCGCGTACCTCAACGACGAAGAAGACGAACGCGCCAAGCAGTCCGACTACAGCAAGACCCGCTATATGTACAACTGGCAGCACAAGGGCGGCTTGGATTCGCGCGTGCTGACGGAAGTCGACTACACCAAGATCAGCGATCCGTATTACTTCCAGGATCTGCAGACCGATCAGATTGGCGTCGAGTCCAAGGACTATGTGAATCAGCAGGGTGTGGTCAGCTATCGCGGCGACAACTACACCGCGCGGCTGAATGCCCAGGCTTACCAGATGGCGACGATTTCGAAGATCACGCCATATAACCGCCTGCCTCAGATTACCTTCAACGGCTCGCTGCCCGACCACCCGTATGGCCTGGACTTCGCTTACAAGACTGAACTGGTGCGGTTTGATCGTGATTTGCGGACCGGTGACTACACCGACGAAGACGGTAATACTGATCCGTTCCTTGACAACAACATCCGCGGTTTGGCCAGGGCTAATGGCGACCGCCTGAACCTGGCACCTGTAGTCAGCCTGCCGATGACGGCAAGCTATGGCTATATCAAACCGTCGCTCAAGTACCAGTACACCCAATATGACCTGGACTTGGATAGCAGAGGCCAAGCACAGGTTGCTTCGCAGAGCGCCGAGGCTGACCGCCTGCGCGGCACCTACAGCAGTAGCCAGAGCCGTGGTGTTCCGATCGCCAGCATCGACAGCGGCCTGTATTTCGACCGCGATACCCAATGGTTCGGCAGCAACTACCGCCAGACCCTGGAACCTCGCCTGTTCTACCTCTACGTACCAGAGAAGGACCAGAGCGATATTCCGGTGTTCGATACCAGCGAATCGACCTTCAGCTATTCCTCGCTGTTCCGGGACAACCGCTTCACCGGCTCCGACCGTGTCGGCGACGAGAACAAGCTGTCCCTGGGCGTGACCAGCCGCTGGATCGAAGAAAACGGCTTCGAGCGCCAGCGCATCAGCGTCGGCCAGGCCCTTTATTTCAAGGACCGCGAAGTCCAACTGCCGGGTATCGACTTCAAGACACGTGAAGACGCCAAGTCGGACGTTTCCCCGTACGCGTTGGAATACGAATTCCGCTGGAACCGCGATTGGCGCACCACGGCTTCCTACAACTGGGACCCGGACACCCACAGCCCTCGCTCGGGCAGCGCGATGTTCCATTACCAGCCTGAGGACAACCCGAACAAGGTCATCAACGCCGGTTACCGCTATCGCAACGACCAGGTCCGCTACGACGAGGCCACGGGTCAATGGCAAGTGGGCGGCGGCGACTACGGTACGCCGGGCACGCCTGGCTACGTGAAGGACTACTACAAGATCAAGCAGCACGATTTCTCGGTCATCTGGCCGATCGTGCCGCAGTGGAACGCAATCAGCCGCTGGCAGTATGACTACAACCGCAACCGTACCCTGGAAGCCTTCGGTGGTTTCGAATACGACAACTGCTGCTGGAAACTGCGCCTGATCAACCGTTACTGGGTCGACTATGAAGAGTTCAGTCAAGCCGCCCCGGAAAACGAAAAAGGCGACCACGGCATCTTCCTACAAATTGTTCTGAAGGGACTCGGCGGCCTGACCGGCGCCAAGGTAGAGAGCTTCCTCGACAAAGGCATCCAAGGTTATCGTGAACGTGAAGATCAAGCTTTCTGATTGTCTGCGCCCGCTGATGCTGGGCGCGTTGTTCCTGGGTACCGCGGCAAACGCCGCGGTACAGTCCATCGACAAGGTAGTGGCCATCGTCGACAACGACGTGGTCATGCAGAGCCAGCTGGACCAGCGGGTCCATGAAGTGCAGCAAACCATCGCCAAACGTGGCGGCGGCTTGCCACCACCCGGCGTGCTGGACCAGCAGGTGCTCGAGCGTCTGATCGTCGAAAACCTGCAACTGCAGATTGGCGAACGCTCCGGCATCCGCATCACCGATGAAGAACTGAACCAGGCCGTTGGCACCATTGCCCAGCGCAACAATATGACCATCGACCAGTTTCGCGCCGCCCTGGCCCGCGACGGCCTGTCTTTTGACGATGCCCGCGACCAGATCCGTCGCGAGATGATCATCAGCCGGGTACGTCAGCGCCGCGTGGCAGAACGCATCCAGGTGTCCGAGCAGGAGGTGAAGAACTTCCTGGCTTCCGACCTCGGCAAGATGCAGCTGTCCGAGGAACTACACCTGGCAAATATCCTGATTCCTACGCCGGAAAGCGCCAACTCCGAAGCAATTCAGAGTGCTTACCGCCAGGCGATGGACGTTTACCAGCAGCTCAAGCAAGGCGCTGACTTTGGCCAGATGGCGGTAGCCCGCTCGGCCAGTGAGAACGCCTTGGAAGGCGGCGACATGGGCTGGCGCAAGGCCGCCCAGTTGCCACCTCCGTTTGACCGTGAGCTCAGCACCATGGCCGTGGGCGACATTACCCAGCCGGCCCGCACCCCTGGCGGTTTCATCATTCTGAAACTGTTGGAAAAACGCGGTGGCGGTACCCAGGTGCGTGACGAAGTGCATGTTCGCCATATCCTGATCAAACCCAGCGAAATCCGCAGCGAAGCCGAGACCCAACGTCTGGCTGAAAAGCTGTACGAGCGCATCACCTCGGGCGAAGACTTCGCGGAACTGGCGAAGAGTTTCTCGGAAGATCCCGGATCAGCCCTGAACGGCGGCGACCTGAACTGGGTCGACCCGAACGCGCTGGTTCCCGAGTTCCGCCAGGTCATGGCCGAGACACCGCAGGGCCAGCTGTCCAAGCCGTTCAAGAGCCCTTATGGCTGGCACGTACTGGAAGTCCTTGGCCGCCGCGCCACCGACAGCACCACCCAGGCACGTGAGCAGCAGGCGATGACGGTATTGCGTAACCGCAAGTACGACGAAGAGCTGCAAACCTGGCTGCGTCAGATTCGCGACGAAGCCTACGTTGAGATCAAACTCCCTGGTGCAGACCAGGCAGCGCAGTGAAACCCAAGCGTTTCGCGCTGACCCCCGGCGAGCCTGCCGGCATCGGTCCCGACCTGTGCCTGCTGCTCGCCTCGCAAGCCCAGCCGCACCCCCTGATCGCCATCACCAGCCGCGACCTGCTCCTTGAGCGGGCCGCGCAGCTGGGCGTGGCCATAAACCTTTTATCGGTGGCGCCAGACGCCTGGCCGGATGCCCCGGCGCCTGCCGGCAGCTTATATGTCTGGGATACGCCCTTGGGCGCCCCGGTCACCGCCGGACAACTGGACATTGCCAACGCGGCGTTCGTCCTCGAAACCCTGACCCGCGCCGGCCAAGGCTGCCTGGATGGGGCATTCGCCGGCATGATCACCGCGCCGGTGCACAAAGGGGTAATCAATGAGTCGGGCATCCACTTCTCCGGGCACACGGAGTTCCTGGCCGACCTGACCCACACCTCGCAAGTCGTGATGATGCTTGCCACCCGAGGCCTTCGCGTGGCCCTGGTCACCACTCACCTGCCCCTTCGGGACATCGCCGATGCAATCACGCCGCAACGCCTGGAAAGGGTCACGCGGATATTGCACGCCGACCTCAAGGAAAAATTCGGCATCGCCCGGCCTCGCATCCTGGTGTGCGGACTGAACCCCCATGCCGGCGAAGGCGGACACCTGGGCCGTGAAGAAATCGACATCATCGAACCTACATTGGAGCGCTTGCGCAGCGAGGGCATGGACCTGCGTGGCCCGCTGCCTGCCGACACTCTGTTTACTCCCAAATACCTGGAGCACTGCGACGCAGTGCTGGCGATGTACCACGACCAGGGCCTGCCCGTGCTGAAGTACAAAGGCTTCGGCGCAGCGGTCAACGTGACCCTGGGCCTGCCGATCATCCGCACATCCGTAGATCACGGCACAGCCCTGGACTTGGCCGGCAGCGGCAAGATCGACATCGGCAGCCTGCAAGTCGCGCTGGAAACCGCCTACCAGATGGCCGAGACCCATTTATGACCGAGCAATACCAACACCGCGCACGCAAGCGCTTCGGCCAGAACTTCCTGCATGACGCGGGTGTGATCGACCGGATCCTGCGCTCCATCAATGCCAAGCCCGATGATCGTTTGCTCGAGATCGGGCCGGGCCAAGGCGCACTGACCGAAGGCTTGCTCGACAGCGGCGCGCAACTGGACGTGGTTGAACTGGACAAGGACCTGGTCCCGATCCTCAACCAGCAATTCGCCGGCAAGAGCAATTTCAACCTGCATCAGGGCGACGCGCTGAAGTTTGACTTCAACAGCCTGAATGCAGCGCCGGGCAGCCTTCGAGTCGTCGGCAACCTGCCGTACAACATCTCTACACCGCTGATTTTCCACCTGCTGAACAATGCCGGCCTGATTCGCGACATGCACTTCATGCTGCAAAAAGAAGTGGTCGAGCGACTCGCCGCCGGTCCTGGCGGGGGCGATTGGGGTCGTTTGTCGATCATGGTCCAGTACCATTGCCGGGTCGATCATCTGTTCAACGTAGGCCCCGGCGCGTTCAACCCACCGCCGAAAGTCGACTCCGCCATCGTCCGCCTGGTGCCCCATGCAGTCCTGCCGCACCCAGCCAAGGACCATCGCCTGCTGGAGCGCGTTGTGCGCGAAGCCTTCAATCAGCGTCGCAAGACCTTGCGCAACACCTTGAAGCTGTTGCTCAGCAGCGCCGAGATCGAAGCCTCCGGCGTCGACGGCAGCTTGCGCCCCGAGCAACTGGACCTGGCGGCGTTCGTACGCCTGGCCGACACGCTCAGTGAACAGGTGGCGCCCAAGGCCGACGCCAGCTGACGAGCCAAGACGCTATCGGGCAGTACGCCGGTCTGGTCTACTACCCGATACTTGGCCTAGACTGATCTCTTCAGTTACGCCCGCGTCCCGCTTCTAAGGCCTTTTTGCATGTCCGATCCTCGTTATAAGGTCGACGTCAGCGTCGCCACCCGCTTTCTGGCAGAACAGTCGCAACCCGAGCACAACCGTTTCGCCTTCGCCTACACCATCACCGTGTGCAACAACGGCTCGTTACCGGCCAGATTGCTCTCGCGCCATTGGGTCATTACCGACGGCGACGGCCATGTCGAGGAGGTCCGTGGCGACGGCGTGGTTGGCCAGCAGCCGCTGATCGACGCGGGCCAGAGCCACAGCTACAGCAGCGGCACCGTGATGACTACCCAGGTCGGTACGATGCAGGGCACCTACCAGATGCTGGCCGAAGACGGTAAACGCTTCGATGCCATCATCAAGCCCTTTCGCCTGGCGGTGCCCGGAGCCTTGCACTGATGGCGACGTATGCGGTCGGTGACCTGCAAGGCTGCCTCGACCCGCTCAAGTGCTTGCTCGAACGGGTCGCGTTCGATCCCCAAAAAGACACGCTCTGGCTGGTGGGCGACTTGGTCAATCGGGGCCCGCAGTCGCTCGAAACCCTTCGTTTCCTCTATGGCATCCGTCAGTCGCTGGTGTGCGTGCTGGGCAATCATGACCTGCACCTGCTGGCCGTCTGGCGGAATATCGAGCGCTTGAAAAAGTCCGACACATTGAGCGAAATCCTCGATGCCCCGGACTGCATCGAGTTGCTCGAATGGTTGCGCCAGCAAAAGCTCATGCACTATGACGAGGCGCGCAATCTGGCGCTGGTCCATGCCGGCATCCCGCCCCAGTGGTCACTGCGCAAGGCATTGAAATGCGCCAGCGAGGTCGAGCAGGCGTTGCGTGACGACAACCTGTTCGGCCCATATCTGGACGGCATGTACGGCAATGAGCCAGTCAAGTGGGACAATGATCTTACCGGCGCGGCGCGCCTTCGTGTCATCACCAATTACTTCACCCGCATGCGCTTCTGCACCCGCGACGGAAAGCTTGATCTCAAGGGCAAGGAAGGCATCGAAACCGCCCCGCCCGGCTACGCGCCGTGGTTCAAGCACAAGGAACGCAAGACCCGGAACCTGAAGATTATCTTTGGACATTGGGCTGCGCTTGAGGGTCAAAGCGACGAGCCTGGCGTCTTCGCCCTCGATACCGGCTGCGTCTGGGGCAGCGCGATGACGCTGATGAATGTCGACAGCGGCGAGTTGCTGCGCTGCGATTGCGCCGAAGACGGCCACGCCAAACCTCAACAACCGACCATTGCATCATTGCCGGCCGGCACCGCCGTTTGATCGGCGCCGCGCTTCAGGCCACAGGAGTTTTTTCATGACCGAATTCAAACGCATTCCTCCCGAGCAGGCCCAAGCCCTGCGTGAGCAAGGCGCAATCGTCGTCGACGTACGCGACCCACAGACCTATGCCGCAAACCATATCCCGGGGTCGAAACACCTGGACAACCATTCCATCGCCGATTTCATCCGTGCCGCCGACCTGGATGCCCCTACCGTTGTAGTCTGCTACCACGGCAACTCCAGCCAGAGCGCAGCGGGTTACCTGGTCAGCCAGGGCTTCAGCGATGTCTACAGCCTGGACGGCGGTTTTGAGCTGTGGCGCGCGACTTATCCTGGCGAAACAGCGCAAGGCACCGACGAATAATTTTTTATGCCGGCCAAGCCCGCATGAACCGTGGGCTTGGGCGATGGCAGACGAACGGTCTGCCACAACTAATTACGTATTCAACCTTTACCTCTCCGATTCCGAACTATCCTTAGCCTCAGGCCATCCAAAACAGGGGAGAGCCGGTACACCGGCGCGCGGGTCATCGGGAGTCAGCTTTCAGGAGCGTACATTCTTGAAAGCATTCTGGGGGGTAAACGGCAGCTGGGTTCCCAGCGGCTGTCCAGCATCGACTGATTGATCCGACACCGGCTCCACGTATCGAGCGAGGTGACGTCATGAGTATTTTTAGCCACTTCCAGCAACGTTTCGAGTCCACGCGGCAGGAGGAGTGCTCGCTGCAGGAATACCTCGAACTCTGCAAGCAGGACCGCAGTGCCTACGCATCGGCCGCGGAGCGTTTGTTGCTGGCCATCGGAGAACCGGAACTGCTGGATACCTCGGCCAACTCGAGGCTCTCGCGGATCTTTTCCAACAAAGTGATCCGCCGCTACCCGGCCTTTGCTGACTTCCACGGGATGGAAGAATGCATCGAACAGATCGTGTCCTATTTCCGCCATGCCGCCCAAGGCCTGGAGGAGAAGAAACAAATCCTCTACCTGCTCGGCCCCGTGGGCGGCGGCAAATCGTCCCTGGCCGAAAAACTCAAGCAACTGATCGAGAAGGTGCCCTTCTACGCCATCAAGGGCTCGCCAGTCTTTGAATCCCCACTGGGGCTGTTCAACGCCACCGAGGACGGCGAGATTCTCGAAGAAGACTTCGGCATTCCTCGCCGCTACCTCAATACCATCATGTCGCCATGGGCCACCAAGCGCCTGGCCGAATTCGGCGGTGACATCAGCCAGTTCCGCGTGGTCAAGCTCTATCCGTCGATCCTCAATCAGATCGCGGTGGCCAAGACCGAACCCGGGGATGAAAACAACCAGGACATTTCGGCCCTGGTGGGTAAAGTCGATATTCGCAAGCTCGAGGAATTCCCGCAGAACGACGCCGACGCCTATAGCTATTCCGGCGCGCTGTGCAGGGCCAACCAGGGCCTGATGGAATTCGTCGAAATGTTCAAGGCGCCTATCAAGGTGCTGCACCCACTGCTCACCGCCACACAGGAAGGCAACTACAACAGTACCGAGGGCCTGGGGGCTATCCCGTTCACCGGCATCCTGCTGGCTCACTCCAACGAGTCGGAATGGCACACCTTCCGCAACAACAAGAACAACGAGGCCTTCATCGATCGGATCTACATCGTCAAGGTGCCGTACTGCCTGCGGGTTTCCGATGAGGTGAAGATCTACGACAAGCTGCTGTTCAACAGCTCGCTGTCCAAGGCCCATTGCGCGCCCGACACGCTGAAAATGCTTGCCCAGTTCACCGTATTGTCGCGCCTCAAGGAGCCGGAAAACTCCAACATCTATTCGAAAATGCGGGTGTACGACGGCGAGAACCTCAAGGACACCGATCCAAAGGCCAAGTCGATCCAGGAGTACCGCGACAACGCCGGGGTGGACGAAGGGATGAATGGCCTGTCGACGCGTTTTGCGTTCAAGATCCTGTCCAAGGTCTTCAACTTCGATCCCCATGAAATCGCCGCCAACCCGGTCCACCTGTTGTACGTGCTCGAACAGCAGATCGAGCAGGAACAGTTCCAGGCGGAAACCCGCGAGCGCTACCTGCGTTTCCTCAAGGAGTACCTGGCGCCCCGCTACATCGAGTTCATCGGCAAGGAAATCCAGACTGCCTACCTGGAGTCCTACAGCGAATACGGTCAGAACATTTTCGACCGTTATGTGCTGTACGCGGACTTCTGGATCCAGGACCAGGAATACCGCGATCCGGAAACCGGCGAGATCCTCAACCGCGTGGCCCTCAACGAGGAGCTGGAAAAAATCGAGAAACCGGCCGGCATCAGCAATCCGAAAGATTTCCGCAACGAGATCGTCAACTTCGTGCTGCGTGCCCGGGCCAACAACAACGGCAAGAACCCGACGTGGCTCAGCTACGAGAAATTGCGGGTGGTCATCGAGAAGAAAATGTTCTCCAACACCGAAGACCTGCTGCCTGTAATCAGTTTCAATGCCAAGGCCAGCAAGGAGGACCAGCAAAAACACAACGACTTCGTTACACGCATGGTCGAACGTGGCTACACCGACAAACAGGTACGGCTGCTCTCCGAGTGGTACCTGCGGGTCCGCAAATCGCAATAAGCAGCGGCAAGCTTCTCGCCACAAGCTGCAAGGGAACAGCGCCTGAGCCGTGGGCTCGACGGTGCTTCGCTTGCAGCTTGGAGCTTACGACTTGAAGCTCCCCCGGAGGGGCCTATGAGCTATGTGATCGACCGACGCCTGAATGGCAAGAACAAGAGCACGGTAAACCGCCAGCGGTTTCTGCGGCGCTACCGTGACCACATCAAGAAAGCCGTCGAAGAGGCGGTCAGCCGGCGCTCCATCACGGACATGGAACACGGCGAACAAATCAGCATTCCCGGTCGCGACATCGACGAGCCGGTGCTTCACCATGGTCGCGGTGGCAAGCAGACTGTCGTGCATCCTGGAAACAAGGAATTCACCAGTGGCGAGCACATCCCTCGGCCACCCGGTGGAGGCGGTGGCAAGGGGCCCGGCAAGGCCGGCAACTCTGGCGAAGGCATGGACGAGTTCGTGTTCCAGATCACCCAGGAGGAATTCCTAGAGTTCATGTTCGAGGACCTGGAACTGCCGAACCTGGTCAAGCGCAACCTGACCGGCACCGACACCTTCAAGACGGTGCGTGCCGGTATCAGCAACGAAGGCAATCCATCGCGTATCAATATAATCCGCACCCTTCGCTCGGCCCATGCCCGACGCATCGCGCTGTCGGGCAGCAGCCGGGCAAAACTGCGCGAGGCCAAGGAAGAATTGGCTCGCCTTAAAAGAGAAGAACCTGACAACTTCGGCGACATTCAGAACCTGGAAGCGGAAATCGAGAAACTCAGCGCCCGCATCCATCGCGTACCGTTCCTCGATACCTTCGACCTCAAATACAACCTGCTGGTAAAGCAACCGAATCCCAGCTCCAAGGCGGTAATGTTCTGCCTGATGGACGTGTCCGGTTCCATGACCCAGGCCACCAAGGACATCGCCAAGCGGTTCTTCATCTTGTTGTACCTGTTCCTGAAACGGAACTACGACAAGATCGACGTGGTGTTCATCCGCCATCACACCAGCGCCCGGGAAGTCGACGAAGAAGAATTTTTCTATTCCAGGGAAACCGGCGGCACCATCGTTTCCAGCGCCTTGAAGCTGATGCAGGAAATCATGGCTGAACGCTACCCGGCCAACGAGTGGAACATCTACGCGGCCCAGGCGTCCGACGGTGACAACTGGAACGATGACTCGCCCATCTGCCGGGACATTCTCATCAACCAGATCATGCCGTTCGTCCAGTACTACACCTACGTGGAAATTACCCCACGCGAACATCAGGCCCTTTGGTACGAATACGAACGCATCGCCGAAGCTTTTTCCGATACGTTTGCCCAGCAGCAACTGGTCTCGGCCGGGGATATCTACCCGGTCTTCCGTGAACTCTTCCAGCGCAGGTTAGTGACATGACCGCCAAAAAAGAGCAGAAGCGCCAGCCTATTTCCACCGGCTCCGAGTGGACATTCGAGCTGATCCAGGCCTACGACCGCGAAATCAGCCGTATCGCGGACCGCTATGCATTGGACACCTACCCAAACCAGATCGAAGTGATCACCGCCGAGCAAATGATGGACGCCTATGCATCCGTCGGGATGCCGCTGGGTTACCACCACTGGTCCTACGGCAAACATTTTCTCAGCACGGAGAAATCCTACAGTCGCGGCCAGATGGGGCTGGCCTACGAAATCGTGATCAATTCCGACCCTTGCATCGCGTACCTGATGGAGGAAAACACCATCTGCATGCAGGCGCTGGTAGTGGCTCACGCGTGCTATGGCCACAACAGCTTCTTCAAGGGCAACTACCTGTTCCGCACCTGGACCGATGCCAGCTCGATCATCGATTACCTGGTGTTCGCCAAGCAGTACATCATGCAATGCGAAGAGCGCCACGGGATCGATGCGGTGGAAGACCTGCTGGATTCCTGCCATGCCCTGATGAATTACGGGGTGGACCGCTACAAGCGGCCATATCCGATTTCCGCCGAGGAAGAACGCCGCCGCCAGAAGGACCGCGAGGAGCATCTGCAAAAGCAGATCAATGATCTGTGGCGGACCATTCCCAAAGGCGCCGACAAGTACAGCGAGAAAGACAACGCACGCTTCCCGGCCGAGCCCCAGGAAAACATCCTGTATTTCATTGAAAAACACGCGCCGCTGCTGGAGCCCTGGCAGCGGGAAATCGTGCGAATCGTGCGCAAGATCGCCCAGTATTTCTATCCGCAACGCCAAACCCAGGTCATGAACGAGGGATGGGCGACGTTCTGGCACTACACATTGATGAACGACCTCTACGACGAGGGCCTGGTCACTGATGGTTTCATGATGGAGTTCCTCACGTCCCATACCAGCGTAGTGTTCCAGCCAGGCTTTGACAGTCCGTATTACAGCGGTATCAATCCTTACGCGCTGGGCTTTGCCATGTACCGCGATATCCGACGCATGTGCGAAAACCCAACCGACGAGGATCGCCACTGGTTCCCGGAAATCGCCGGCTCGGATTGGTTGTCTACCATCAAGTTCGCCATGAGCAGCTTCAAGGACGAGAGTTTCATCCTGCAGTATCTTTCACCCAAGGTAATCCGGGACCTCAAGCTGTTCAGCATCCTGGACGATGACCAGAAGGACGACCTGCTGGTGCCCGCCATCCATGATGAGGGCGGTTATCGCACCATCCGAGAGACCTTGGCGGCGCAATACAACCTGGGCAACCGCGAGCCCAACGTGCAGATCTATAGCATCGACCGTCGCGGGGATCGGTCCCTCACGCTGCGTCATCAGCAGCACGACCGTAAACCCTTGGGTGAATCGACTGACGAGGTACTCAAGCACCTGCATCGTCTTTGGGGATTCGACATTCATCTGGAAACCTTGCAGGGCGATCAAGTGATGAAAACCCACCATGTCCCCCCACGAAACGAACAAGCCGAAGGAGACTATGGGCGCCTGGACTTGGCCGTTATTCATCTTTGAACTGCGCTTTCGCCTCCGAACGGCCGACGTAAAGGTTTATCCTGTCGGCTCAATGGAGGTTTTTTATGCAGATCTACAAAGTCGGCGGCGCTGTTCGCGATCGCCTGCTGGGCATTCCCGTCACCGATATCGACCGGGTCGTGGTGGGCGCCACCGCCGAGGAAATGCTTGCCAGGGGGTTTCGCCCTGTAGGGGCTGATTTCCCGGTATTCCTCGACCCGAAGACTGGCGACGAATATGCCCTCGCCCGCACGGAGCGCAAGAGCGGCAGGGGTTACGGTGGCTTCGTGTTCCATGCCAGCCCCGAAGTGACGCTTGAAGAAGACCTGATCCGCAGGGACCTGACGATCAACGCGATGGCCGAAGACGATCAGGGCAATCTCACCGATCCCTACCACGGCCAACGCGACCTCGAAGCACGCCTACTGCGCCACGTTTCCCCCGCGTTCGCAGAGGATCCCCTCCGAGTGTTGCGCGTTGCCCGCTTCGCTGCGCGTTATGCCCCGCTGGGTTTCAAGGTAGCGGACGAGACACTTGAACTGATGCGTCAGCTCAGTGATTCCGGCGAACTGGAGGCGTTGACAGCAGAACGTAGCTGGAAAGAAATTTCCCGCGCGCTGATGGAAAATCAACCACAAGTGTTCATTCAGGTCTTGCGCGACTGCAACGCTCTCAGCATCTTGATGCCCGAGGTCGACGCACTGTTCGGCGTGCCACAACCCGAAGCTCACCATCCGGAAATCGATACCGGCGCTCACACGCTGAGCGTGCTGGAACAATCAGCCTTGCATCAACAGCCGCTGACGGTGCGCTGGGCTTGCCTGCTGCACGACCTGGGCAAAGGCTTGACTCCGGAGCATGAATGGCCACGCCACATTGCTCATGAGCACAAGGGCCTGAAGTTGATCAAAGCCGTCAACGAGCGCTTCAAGGCGCCTCGCGACTGTCAGGAACTGGCATTGCTGGTGGGCCAATATCACACCCATGGCCATCGCGCGCTAGAGCTGAAGGCGTCTACGCTGCTTGAGCTGCTGCAAAGTTTTGATGTGTACCGCCGGCCTCAGCGCTTCGAGGAGTTCATTGCGGCTTGCGAGATGGATGCTCGTGGGCGCAAAGGCTTGGAGGATCGAAGTTACCCACAAGCGGATTATTTGCGAGGTGCAGCATCGGCGGCTCGAGGCGTGGCAGTGCAGCCACTGCTGGAGAAAGGCTTCAAGGGGCCGCAGTTGGGCGAGGCGATCAAGCGGGAGCGCCTGAGGGCGTTGAAGGTCTACAAGGAAGCAGCGAGCTGACGGGGTTTTCGGGTCAGCTCGCTCGCGATGACAGCCGGCGCCTCACAGCAGATGCCCTGGCGTAAGCTGTTGGCCTCGCCATTCGAAAGCCACCGGTGCAAGCACTTGGTCAATCTGCGATTCATCCCACAGGGTGGCAAAGCTTTTCCCTACGCCAGGATGAATCCGATCCGGTGCGATCAACGACAAAGGCCATAGGACAAAAGCGTTCTTGAGAATTTCGGCGCGAGGCAGAATCAGCCCATCGAAGTTGCCAACCTGTTCACCGTACAGCAACACGTCGATATCCAGCGGCAGGCCCTTGCGGTCCGGCGCGTAGCGACCATTGTCGGCCTCGATGAACTTGAGACGACGGTCCAGCTCCATCAGCGGCAGATCCGTGAAGGCCGAGACGACAAAATTAAAGAACGGCCCGCTCTTGATACCCACGGGCTGGCTCTCGAATACAGCCGAACAGCGCATATCCACCAGAAAACCGGCCAGCGCTTCAAGTCCCGCGCACAAATGGGTTTCGCGCTCGATGTTGCTGCCGAGCCCGAGAAAAACCTGTGTCAGCGACATCCGCGCTCGATCTCCACGCCAACGCCGCTGGCGGCCGGTACGGCGCCTGGCTTGGTCACTTTCAGGCGCAGCCAGGTGATCTTGAACTCTTCCATGAGCGCCTGGGCCAGTCGTTCGGCAAAAGTCTCGACCAATTGGAACTGCGCTTGCTCGGCAAACGCCTGGATGCGCGAGGACACGCTGGCATAGTCGAGCGCCAGGGTCAGGTCGTCGCCTGCGGCAGCCGGGCGGTTGTCCCAGGCGAAGCTCAGGTCAAGCCGCAAACACTGTCGGATGCCTCGCTCCCAGTCGTAGGCACCGATAACGGTGTCGACTTCCAGGCCTTCGATAAACACTCTGTCCAAGCACTTTTCTCCGCAGCACGACAAGGGCGCATTGCCCCGTTAGAATCAGGGCGTCCTCGCCCGGAATGGTTAGCATGTTTTGGTTACTGGCGATCCTCGCCTACCTGCTCGGCTCACTGTCCTTCGCCATTTTGCTCAGCCGCCTGACCGGTCGTCCGGATCCGCGAATGAGTGGCTCAGGCAATGCCGGCGCCACCAACATGCTGCGCCTGGCCGGACGTAAACTCGCCGTCCTGACCCTGCTGGGCGATCTCTGCAAAGGCTTGTTCCCGGTACTGGTCGCCAGTCTTGCAGGACTCTCGTTGCAGCAGCAGGCTTGGGTCGGCGTCTGCGCGGTCATTGGCCATCTGTTTCCACTGTACTTTCGCTTTCGCGGCGGCAAGGGTGTCGCCACCGCTGCCGGCATGCTGCTGGGCCTGTATCCCCCCGCCGCACTGCTTGCCGTTCTCACCTGGCTGCTGACCTTCTATCTGACCCGTACCAGCTCCCTGGCCGCGCTGATCGCAACGCCGTTGACCCTGCCGCTGCTGGCTTGGCAGGAACCGGCGGCCTTGCTGCCGATGACGGCGCTGGTTGCGCTGATCGTCTGGCGTCACCGGAGCAATCTACGCGACCTGTTCGCCGGGCGCGAACGGCATTTCTAAACGGTGCCTCACAGCGGTGACAACTGCTCCATGGGCCAACGTGCCTGCACACTGATCGCCAAGCTTTCATGTTGGCCCGCCTGCAGCCGCTGGCAACCGGCAAAGGCGATCATCGCGCCGTTATCCGTGCAGAACTCCGGCCGGGCGTAGTAAACGTCGCCCTTCATGTCACCGAGCATTTTTTCCAGGGATATCCGCAAAGCCTTGTTCGCACTGACGCCGCCGGCAATCACCAGGCGCTTCAGCCCGGCCTGTTTCAAGGCGCGCTTGCACTTGATGGTCAAAGTCTCTACCACGGCCTGCTGGAACGCCAGGGAGATGTCGCAACGGGCTTGTTGACTGTCGTCCCCGGCGTTGACGCACTGCTGCCATGTATTGAGCGCAAAGGTTTTCAGGCCGCTGAAGCTGAGGTCCAGGCCAGGTCGATCACACATCGGACGGGGAAATACGAAACGTCCTTCTAGCCCTTGGGTTGCCAGCCGTGCGATCTCCGGTCCACCAGGATAATTGAGGCCCATCATCTTCGCAGTCTTGTCGAAAGCTTCACCGGCGGCATCGTCGAGCGATTCGCCCATGAGCGCGTATTGGCCAATTCCATCCACGCGGACCAGCTGCGTATGACCGCCTGATACCAACAAAGCGACGAACGGAAACTCCGGCGGTTGAGGCTCCAGCATCGGCGCCAGCAAATGACCTTCCATGTGATGTACACCCAGCGCCGGAATGCCCCAGGCAAACGCCAGCGCCTGGGCGCAGGACGCGCCAACCAGCAGCGCACCGACCAGGCCGGGGCCGGCGGTATAGGCGATGGCGTCGATCTCCGTCGGCACGCAGTCCGCCTCGGCCAAGACCTGGCGGATCAAGGGCAGCATGCGCTTGACGTGGTCGCGGGAGGCAAGCTCAGGCACCACGCCACCGTAGGCTCGATGCAAGTCGATCTGGCTGAACAGCGCATCGGCCAGCAGGCCGCGCTCACTGTCGTACAGTGCGACGCCGGTTTCGTCGCAGGAAGTTTCTAATCCCAGTACTAGCATGGGTTTGCGCCTTGTAGAGGCTGAATTCGAAGGCGCGCATAATAGTCGCCGCGTTGTGCCCCGACCAGCGGTTTTCGATCAGAGGCTTTGCATTCCGAGCGATGAGGGGTTAACATCCGCAACCCTTAAAAACCGACGTCTTCAAGTGCTCTTTTGCCGCGAGGATGTTGACCCCGGTAATGAATGAAGGTAGCTCTGGATGCCAGCCGTCAAAGTAAAAGAGAACGAACCCTTCGACGTAGCTCTGCGTCGTTTCAAGCGCTCCTGCGAAAAAGCCGGTGTTCTGGCTGAAGTTCGTAGCCGCGAATTCTACGAGAAGCCGACTTCTGAGCGTAAGCGCAAAGCAGCAGCCGCTGTTAAGCGTCACGCCAAGAAAGTTCAGCGCGAGCAGCGCCGCGCCGTACGTCTGTACTAATACACAGACGTCCGTAGCAAGCTTCTGCCTAGCCCGGCCCTCAAGCCGGGCTTATGGCATTTGCGCAAACCGCTTGATGCTTTATCGTCAAAGCCGCAGACGCGACCTAGACAACCCGCTTCACCGCGTCAGACCTGGCTCTTTTGCCAGCGGTGCACGTCTTTTCTGACGAGCCTTCCAAGGCTACTGACGAGCACACCCTGATTCCTCTAACGACGATCAGCCCAAGGCACCTGCTTGCGTGCCCGCTTGATGAGCTATCCGAGGCCAGACCGGCCGTTACCGGACTCAGCGCAACACATTCACATGGTCGAATACTGATAGCCATTAACGTCAGTGGATAATCGGCAGATACACTTCCCGACAGCAATGATGCAGACGACCCGGTCGAGCCAACACTTTACCGTGCCTCAGACCCAGGAACCGATGACGCCCTGCTGATTTCGGACCCTATTTCGCGCAGTGATGATGAGAACGCCATGGCCGGGCTAATTCCCCAGAGCTTTATTGACGACCTCCTGAACCGCACCGACATCGTCGACGTGGTCAGTTCTCGCGTGCAAATGAAGAAAGCAGGCAAGAACTACACAGCCTGCTGCCCGTTTCACAAAGAAAAAACCCCGTCCTTCAGCGTCAGCCCGGACAAACAGTTCTATTACTGCTTTGGCTGCGGCGCTGGCGGCAACGCCCTCGGCTTCATCATGGACCACGACAACCTGGACTTTCCCCAGGCCGTCGAAGAACTGGCCAAAGCCGCCGGCATGGAGATTCCCCGCGAGGAAAGCGGTCGACAGCACAAGCCGCGCCAACCCACCGATTCACCGCTCTACCCGCTGCTGACGGCAGCAGCCGATTTTTACCGTCAGGCACTCAAGAGCCATCCGGCCCGCAAGGCAGCAGTGGATTACCTCAAGGGCCGCGGCCTGACCGGCGAGATCGCCCGGGACTTCGGCCTCGGCTTCGCCCCGCCCGGCTGGGACAATCTCTACAAGCATTTAAGCAGCGACACCTTGCAACAGCGCGCCATGATCGACGCCGGCCTGCTGATTGAAAACGCCGAGACCGGCAAGCGCTACGACCGCTTCCGTGACCGAGTGATGTTCCCGATCCGCGATTCACGTGGACGAATCATCGCCTTTGGTGGCCGGGTGCTGGGCGACGACAAGCCCAAGTACCTGAACTCCCCGGAAACCCCGGTTTTTCATAAAGGCCAAGAACTCTACGGCCTCTATGAGGCTCGCAAGAACAACCGCAACCTCGACGAGATCATCGTCGTCGAGGGCTACATGGACGTCATCGCCCTGGCGCAGCAAGGCTTGCGCAACGCTGTGGCGACCCTCGGCACGGCTACCAGCGAAGAGCACATGAAGCGCCTGTTTCGGGTCGTGCCCAGCGTGCTGTTCTGCTTCGACGGCGACCAGGCCGGCCGCAATGCCGCCTGGCGCGCACTGGAAGCGACGCTACCTTGCCTGCAGGACGGACGACGCGCGCGCTTCTTGTTCCTGCCCGAGGGCGAAGACCCGGACACCCTGGTGCGTTCCGAAGGCACCGATGCGTTCCGGGCGCGAATCAACCAACATGCGCAACCGCTGGCCGATTACTTTTTCCAGCAGTTGACCGAGGAAGCCGACCCACGCTCGCTAGAAGGCAAGGCCCACATGGCCACCCTGGCGACGCCGCTGATCGACAAAGTCCCCGGCGCCAATCTTCGAACGCTGATGCGTCAGCGGCTGACCGAAATCACCGGTCTCAACAGCGAAGCGATGAATCAGCTGGTCCACAACGCCCCCCAAGAGGCGCCGCCTGCCTACGATCCGGGCGTCGATTACGACGCGATGCCAGACTTCGCCGACTATCATCAACCTCAGCAGGACTACGCACCTGCACAGGAATGGACACCCAAGAAACCCGGCAGCGGCGGCAAGAAATGGGACAAGAAACCCTGGGACAAGAACGGCAAGCGGGGCGATCGCGACCAGCCACGTGCCCCGCGCGTGCCGGCCGCCGTCGAACCACCAACACTGGCCGCCCTGCGCACTTTGCTCCACCACCCGCAACTGGCTGAAAAAGTCGAGGACGCCGGGCACTTCGCCGCCGAGGACCACAGCAACACACAATTGCTGATCGCACTCCTTGAAGCTGTGCAGAAGAACCCCAAGCTAAACTCATTCCAGTTGATCGCACGGTGGCATGGCACCGAGCAGGGGCGCCTGTTGAAGGCGCTGGCCGAGAAGGAATGGCTGATAGACGGAGAGAACCTTGAACAACAGTTTTTCGACACCATTACTAGCTTGTCCGCCCGCCAACGCGAGCGAAACCTGGAACAACTTCTGCGCAAGGCTCGGCAAAGCGAGCTGACCAGCGAAGAGAAAAATCAATTGCGTGATTTACTCAGCCGCAATGTTTGCGCATCAAACCCGACCTCAACTGGCGCGTGAGGTCACAGCTCAGGTATAATCCTCGGCTTGTTTTTTGCCCGCCAAGACCTTCAGTGGATAGGGTGTTATGTCCGGAAAAGCGCAACAGCAGTCTCGTATCAAAGAGTTGATCCTATTGGGTCGTGAGCAGGGCTACCTGACTTACGCGGAGGTCAACGACCACCTGCCGGAAGATATTTCAGATCCGGAACAGGTGGAAGACATCATCCGCATGATCAATGACATGGGGATCAACGTATTCGAGGTTGCTCCAGATAAGGATGCCCTTATGCTGGCCGACGCCGATACCGACGAGGCGGCCGCTGAAGAAGCGGCCGCAGCGTTGGCAGCGGTCGAGACCGACATTGGTCGCACCACGGACCCCGTGCGCATGTACATGCGCGAAATGGGTACGGTAGAGCTCCTCACGCGTGAAGGCGAAATCGAAATCGCCAAGCGTATTGAAGAAGGCATCCGTGAAGTGATGGGCGCAATCGCGCACTTCCCTGGCACGGTCGACCATATTCTCTCCGAGTACACCCGCGTCACCACCGAAGGTGGGCGCCTGTCCGACGTTCTGAGCGGCTATATCGACCCGGACGACGGCATCGCGCCGCCTGCCGCCGAGGTTCCGCCACCGGTCGACCCGAAAGCCGTCAAGGCCGACGACGAGACCGATGACGACGACGCCGAAGCCAGCGACGACGAAGAAGAAGCCGAAAGCGGTCCGGATCCGGTCATCGCTGCGCAGCGTTTCGGCGCTGTGTCCGACCAGATGGAAATCACCCGCAAGGCGCTGAAAAAGCATGGCCGCTCCAACAAGCAGGCGATCGCCGAGCTGTTGGCGTTGGCCGAGCTGTTCATGCCGATCAAGCTGGTGCCCAAGCAGTTCGAAGGCCTGGTCGAGCGCGTTCGCAGTGCCTTGGATCGCTTGCGTCAGCAAGAGCGCGCGATCATGCAGCTTTGCGTTCGTGATGCCCGTATGCCGCGTGCCGACTTCCTGCGCCAGTTCCCAGGCCATGAAGTCGACGAAAGCTGGACCGACGCACTGGCCAAAGGCAAGAGCAAATACGCCGAAGCCATTGCTCGCCTGCAGCCGGACATCATCCGTTGCCAGCAGAAGTTGAGCGCGCTGGAGGCCGAGACCGGCCTGAGCATCGCCGAGATCAAGGACATCAACCGTCGCATGTCGATCGGCGAAGCCAAGGCCCGCCGCGCGAAGAAAGAGATGGTCGAAGCGAACCTGCGTCTGGTGATCTCCATCGCCAAGAAGTACACCAACCGCGGCCTGCAATTCCTCGACCTGATCCAGGAAGGCAACATCGGCCTGATGAAAGCGGTGGACAAGTTCGAATACCGTCGCGGCTACAAGTTCTCGACCTATGCCACCTGGTGGATCCGTCAGGCGATCACTCGCTCGATCGCCGACCAGGCCCGCACCATCCGTATCCCGGTGCACATGATCGAGACGATCAACAAGCTCAACCGCATTTCCCGGCAGATGTTGCAGGAAATGGGTCGCGAACCGACCCCGGAAGAGCTGGGCGAACGCATGGAAATGCCTGAGGACAAGATCCGCAAGGTATTGAAGATCGCCAAAGAGCCGATCTCCATGGAAACCCCGATTGGTGATGACGAAGACTCCCATCTGGGTGACTTCATCGAAGACTCCACCATGCAATCGCCGATCGATGTCGCCACCGTTGAGAGCCTCAAGGAAGCGACTCGCGAGGTACTCTCCGGCCTCACAGCACGTGAAGCCAAGGTACTGCGCATGCGCTTCGGCATCGACATGAATACCGACCACACCCTTGAGGAAGTCGGTAAGCAGTTCGACGTGACGCGTGAGCGGATTCGTCAGATCGAAGCCAAGGCGTTGCGCAAACTGCGCCACCCGACGCGAAGTGAACACTTGCGTTCGTTCCTCGACGAGTGACCATCAAACCCCCGGCCCTGCCGGGGGTTTTGTTATGTGCAGATAAAACGTCCTTCGCTGCCACCCCCTCCCTATTGCCCGTCTACACTCGAAACATCCTCCCCAAGCCATGACGAGACCGTAGATGCCCAGACTGACGGCCGTGCTTTTGCTGTCACTGATGACCTGGACCGCAACGGCCGGCGCGTTGACGCTCACCGATGAAGAGCACCGCTGGCTCAGGGACCACCCCGACCTACGCCTGGGCGTTGATGCTTCGTGGCCGCCGTTCGAGTTTCGTGATGACCAGGGCCGCTACCAAGGCTTGGCTGCCGATTACGTCGACATCATTCGCGAGCGGCTGGCAGTTACCCTCACGCCCATCGAACCTGTCAGTTGGACCGTGGTGCTGGAACAGGTCGCCCAGGGCAAGATCGACCTTCTGCCGGGCATCATGTCCACCCCCGAACGCCAGAACTACCTGGCCTTCACGCGCCCTTACCTTGATTTTCCGATTGTCATCCTTGCCCATCACGGCGGCGCCCAACCGCGCAGACTGGAAGATCTTTACGGGTTGAAAATCGCCGTGGTGGAAAACTATGCGCCCCACGAACTGTTGCGTAACCATCATCCCGACCTGAACCTCGTCGCGCTGCCCAACGTCAGCTCGGCCTTGCAGGCGTTGGCGACCGACGAAGTGGATGCCGTGGTGGGCGACTTGGCATCCAGTGTCTGGAGCCTGCGCCAGCTCAAGCTCGACGGGCTCTACGTTAGCGGGGAAACGCCTTATCGTTATCAGCTGGCGATGGCCGTCCCGCAGGAAAACAAGATACTGGCGGGCATCCTGGACAAGGTCATGGCGGATATGACGCCGGTCGAAATCGCTGAGATCCAGGAAAAATGGATCGGCAACGTCCGCGATTATCGGCGGTTCTGGTCGGACCTGCTGGTCTACGGCCTACCAGGACTACTGCTCCTGGTCGGTATTCTGGCCGTGGTGATTCGCATCAATCGCCGCCTTAGCTCGGAAATAGCCCGACGCGTCGATCTCGAACAAGAGCTGCGCAGCAGCGAATACCATTATCGCGGATTGGTCGAGAGCCTTTCGGCTATTGCCTGGGAAGCCAGGGTCAGCGACTTTACCTACAGCTATGTGTCGCCCCATGCCGAAGAACTGCTTGGCTATCCCCTCGCCCATTGGCTCATTCCGGGCTTCTGGCGCAACATCATTCACCCGGCCGATCTTATCCGCGCCCAGACTTATTGCGATCACGAAGTGCTCGCCGGTCGCGACCATTGCATCGATTACCGGGTGATCACGGCGGACGGTCGCTGCTTGTGGGTACGGGACATCGTCAGCCTGATCGAGCATGGCCACGAGCCGTTGATGCGCGGATTGATGATCGACATCAGTGAAGCCAAGCACACCGAAGAAGCGCTGCGCCTTTCCGAGCAAAAGTTCGCCTCGGTGTTTCGCCAATGCCCGGACATCCTGGTGATTGCACGATTGCATGACGGCTGCCTGCTGGAAGTCAACAAAGCCTTTGAAGAACAGATCGGCCTGAGTGCGGCACAAGTCGTGGGCAAAAACGCCACCGACCTGGACATCTGGGGCATACAGGGCGTTGGCCCTGATCTGTTGCTACGCCTGCAGGCCGGGAGCATTCGCAATCTTGAAATGCCCTTCCGGCGCAATAATGGCCAAGTCTTTACCGGACTGATTTCCGCCGAACCCTTCGATCTCGACACGACGCCCGCCCTGGTCGTGGTCGTGCGAGACATCAGCCAGCTCAAGGAAACCCAGCAGCAGCTGCAAACCTCGGAAGAGAAGTTCGCCAAGGCTTTCCATGCTTCGCCCGATGGCCTGTTGCTGTCCCGCCAGAGCGACGGGCTGCTGATTGAAGTCAACGAAGGCTTCAGTCGCATTACCGGCTTCAACAGCGCATTGTCGGTCGACCGTTCCACTCTCGACCTGGGCATCTGGGTCAATCTCAACGAACGCA
Organism: Pseudomonas sp. SWRI92; assembly: GCF_014268685.1. Taxonomy (NCBI): domain Bacteria; kingdom Pseudomonadati; phylum Pseudomonadota; class Gammaproteobacteria; order Pseudomonadales; family Pseudomonadaceae; genus Pseudomonas; species Pseudomonas sp. SWRI92. The sequence goes on along the minus strand of NZ_JABWQY010000021.1, from coordinate 37,598 downwards.
AACAGATGCTCGACCTGCTGCAGCGAGACGGCTTCGTAAGGGATTTCAGTTGCCATATCCGTCGCAACGACGGGCAGATCCGGCTCTGCGAAGTGTCCAGCCGCCCCCTGCCCATCGGCAACGAAGACTGCATGCTGACCATCGCCCGGGATATCACCGAACGCCACTTCATGCAGGAAAAACTGCAACAGGCCGCCACGGTGTTCGAGAGCACCGCCGAGGGCGTACTGATCACCGATACGCAACAGCACATCAGCGCGGTGAACCGAGCCTTTACCGAAATCACCGGCTATAGCGAAACCGAAGCCCTGGGCCATACGCCTCGTTTGCTGGCGTCCGGCCTGCATGACAGCGCGTTTTACGCCGCGATGTGGCACCAGCTGACGGCGGAGGGCCACTGGCAGGGAGAAATCTCCAACCGACGCAAGAACGGCGAGCTATATCCCAGTTGGCTGACCATCAGCGCCGTGCGCAACCATGAACAGCAAATCACCCACTTCGTCGCGGTTTTTGCCGACATCTCCAGCCTCAAACACGCCCAGGCGCGGCTCGATTACCAAGCGCATCACGACCCGCTTACCGGCCTGCCGAATCGCACCCTGTTCGAAAGCCGTTTGCTGACGGCTCTGAATAACCAGCAGGAGAACGGCGGCCAGGGCGCGGTATTGTTCCTCGACTTGGATCGTTTCAAGCACATCAACGACAGCCTCGGACACCCGGTCGGCGACCTGCTGCTCAAGGGCATTGCCGTGCGCCTGCGCGAGCAGCTACGGGATATCGACACCGTGGCGCGCCTGGGTGGCGATGAATTCATCATCCTTCTGCCCGGCCTGCAACAGCCCAGCGATGCCGAGCATATCGCCCAGAAACTCCTCAGCTGTTTTGGCGCGCCGTTCCAGGCCGGCGAGCATGAGTTCTTCATCAGCGCCAGCATTGGCACCAGCCTGTATCCGCAGGACGGCTGCGACGTCGCCACGCTGGTCAAGAATGCCGACGCGGCGATGTACCGATCCAAAGCCAAGGGCCGCAACCGGGTGGAAAGCTACACCCGCGACCTCACCGCCCAAGCCAGTGAGCGCGTGGCGTTGGAACACGAACTGCGACGGGCGATAGAACGCAACGAATTGTCATTGTCTTTCCAGCCGAAAATCAGCCTCATCGATAACCGGCTGGTGGGGGCCGAAGCGCTTATTCGCTGGACGCATCCAACATTTGGCGACGTACCGCCTGAGCATTTCATTCCCCTGGCCGAAGAAAACGGCATGATCCTGCAGATCGGCGACTGGGTGCTCGAAACCGCCTGCCGGCAACTCCATGAGTGGAACAGCAGCCACGATAGCCTCGGCCCGCTGTCCGTGAATTTGGCGGGAGTCCAACTGCGCCAACCCAATCTGCTGGGTCGCATCGAGCAGCTATTGCGAGAAAACCATCTTGAGCCTGGCTTATTGCAACTGGAGATTACCGAAAACTTCATCATGAGCCAGGCCGAAGAAGCCCTGGCGGTGCTGCACCAACTGAAAAAACTTGGCGTACAACTGGCCATCGACGACTTCGGCACGGGGTATTCCTCCCTCAGCTACCTCAAGCGCCTGCCGCTGGACATCCTCAAGATCGACCAGTCATTCGTCCGCGGCCTGCCCGATGACCCGCACGATGCGGCCATCGTGCGGGCAATTATCGCCCTGGGCCGGAGCATGCAATTCACCATCATCGCCGAAGGCGTCGAAACCTTGGCCCAACAGCAATTCCTCGCAGAGGAAGGCTGCGAGCAGATCCAGGGCTACATCGTCAGCCTGCCCCTGTGTGCCGAAGAATTCGCCGCCACGTTTCTGCATGTGACCGTATCGGATTTTTCGGATAGCACAGCCGAGAAACCGTCGCTATAATCCGCGGCCTACTGAGGGCCTATAGCTCAGTTGGTTAGAGCAGAGGACTCATAATCCTTTGGTCCACGGTTCGAGTCCGTGTGGGCCCACCATTTTGAAAGCCGCGCATTGCGCGGCTTTTGTCGTTCCAAGGCGTGGAAAATCCAGGCCACGCCATCGTCTTTTTTGCTTCCCCTCACTTACAATCGAAAATTCCCACCCCATCGAGACGCCCATCATCGCCAGCCCCAGCCTTTCCCGACTGTTCCTCGAGCTGTTCTGGCAAATCAGCATTCTGGTTGTCCCAGCCTTTTTCGTCACAATCCTGCCGCCCCCGCTGGCTTTACTGGCGGTGGTGTTCCTCGGATTGATGATGGGACTCGCCGCGCGACTGGGTTTTTCAGCGATGGGAAGAGGCGTTGCCCGGCTGACAGTCGGGGCAGTGTTTGGCCTGGGTTTCAGCCTGGGCCGGGCGTTGCCTGAGTGGTGGGGGATTTTAGTGGCGATTGTCGGCATCGTTGTCGGGCTCGCGTGCGTCAGTAGCTGGGAGGGGCGCCTCGGATTGGCGCCGGCGTCGACGCCCAAGAATGGCCCGAGTGCCTGGGGTGGAAACGAGCCGCAGCTGACGCCCGAGGGCGAGCCGATCCGGGTGTTCAACCACGGCGAAATCGCCATGGGCGGCCCTGTCTGTTGCGACTATCTGTTTCCCGATGGCGTGCTCTTGCAAGGGCTCGGGGCTTCGGCGGTGTTTTCCAATGACGGTCGTTACTTTGCAGCGCCCGTGCCGTCCCGGCAGGAATGGGGGCTGGTGGTCCTCGACCGCCAGCAACGCAAGGTATACCGCTGTGCCGACAGCGAGTTCTGGGAACTGGACGCCATGGACCTCGACCAGTTGAGTGGCCGCCATAGCCCACTGGTGGACAACAGCGTCCGTCAGGCCCGGCTGGATGAGCTGCTACAAACCGCCGAAGTCACCGACCTGATTGCCGTCGCGGACCTTTGGCTGGAGCCTGGCTGGCATCCAGACAATGTTGCGCACAGCTTCGCGCGACCGTCTGCCGATGGACGTCAATGCCTGGAGGGCCGCCTGTTATTGCCCTCGACTTTTCGCGACCTGGATCAACCGCTGGAGCCGTTGTATTCGCCGCGCTATGCCGTCAGCGTCAATGGGCAATCGTCCGGGCTGGCGATGGCCGCCGATGCGCCGTTGGTATGGGGCACCGATCACCGAACCTTGGCGTGCCTGGCCCGCGAGCAGGCCAACGATGCGGATGGCGACCAGTACTGGCTATGGCAACTGGACAGCGGCTGGCGCGCCCTGCCCTCACCTTGGGTAAGCGCCGCCGCCGAACCTTCTTTCTACTGGCATGACGTGTTGAGCCTCGATGCAAGCCATGTGCGTATCGGCGCGTACCTCGACTATCCGCGCCCGGGTTCCGGCCGGTATGGCTACCGCCTGGACAGTATCCACAGCGATACCGAGACCCAGACCGGTCATGACGCCCAAGGTCGGGTGCAGGTCGGCGAATTCAAACTGACCCGCATGGCCATTGTGATGCCGTTGGACAGCCAGGGGCGGCGAGGCGACTCGTCCATCGAGACGCAAACTTTGCGGGACGGAGTAAGGGCTCGCCTGACCTGGCTTTGCGACAATCGCGAAGGGCTGGGAGGTTATCGCTGCCAGATCGGAGAATGGACCTTGCCGGGGAGCTGGTTCCTGGATCACCGGGTCTCTGATTGCGGGCGCTATTTGGCGCTGCTGCCTTTTGAAGACTCGTCGAAGATCGCCACCCATGGCGTGGTCGCGGACGTGCAGGGTCAACGTCTACTGCAGGGACCAGCGATGTGGGTGGAGCGAATACTCGATTTTCGTGATGGTAGGTTGAGTCTGGCCGTGATCGCAGGCCGTCTTGATAACGATGTGGAAACCACCCCATTGCAACGCTTCAGCGTCGCCGCGCCGGCGGTCGGCAACGACTCGTCTTTCTTTCGCCCTGACGAGCGAACCCGGCTTTATTACGACACGATGCAGTTGCAGCCGAAAGATTCCCAATTGAGTGTCGTCGCCCCGTGGCGACTGGTCGATCGCCCGCAAGCGGCCACCGCCGACGGCGACTTCATTCAGCCCGCTCCAAATCATCAAGATGCCGCCTGGCTGTTTGGCAGCGAGACGGAATACGCCGACAGTTGGGTGCGTGCCGGTACGCCCCGTCTTGGAGGGCATTTGCTGACGGCGTCAGGTTGCGCGCTGGTTGACCTGGCGCCTTCGATGATCTGGTCGGAGGATGGCCGTTATCTGGCCCTGACCCGCATGGCAACCGACGTGACAGAACAGTGTGGAAGCTACCGGGGTTGGCAACTGCTGCTGCTTGATGTTCAGGACCGCACGTTGCGGGTTCATCCGCAATGGCTGGGCAATCGCCCCTTGTTCGAGGGCTTCGATGAAAGTCAGCTGCGAATACGCTGTTTCGAGCGGGAATGGGAAGCGCAAGACGCTGAAGACCCTGGCTCGGTGCAGGCTTTCTCACTGGACGTTTTGCTGCAAGCGCCCATTGAGCCGCTGGTCTGCCAGGACGGTTTCTGGCTCAACGCTTCGCAAACGCAGCGGGCAGCCGCCTGGCAAGCGCTGGCTTTACCTGCCATTGGCTATTTCGAGCGCCAGAGCCTGTAACATGCCCGACTTTGATGCTTGCGCCGGAGCCGACCGTGACTGACACCCGCCCCCCCGTCCTCGACGAAATCGATCGCCAGTTGATCGCGGCGCTGCAAATCAATGCTCGCGAAAGCGTCGCCATGCTCGCCCGACAATTGGGCATTGCCCGAACGACGGTGACGTCACGGCTGGCGCGGCTGGAAAAAACCAAGGTGATCACCGGGTATGGCGTGCGCCTGGGGCAACGAGTGATCGATGGCGGCTTGCAGGCTTACGTTGGAATCAAGGTTCAACCGCGCTCCGGCAAGGAAGTGCTGCGACGCCTGAGCGCCATGGCTCAAGTCCAGCAGTTGTGTGCGGTCAGCGGCGAATTCGATTACGTGGCCTGGCTGCGCACGGACTCGCCGGAGCAACTGGATCAGTTGCTCGACCAGATCGGCGGCGTGGACGGGGTTGATAAGACCACCACATCGATCATTCTCAGCAGCAAGATTGATCGGGGCCAGCCGGTCTGAAGCCTGCCACCAGGATATTCGTCGTAAACGATCACCGCGGCGTCATATTGACGTAAACCCGTCAAAAACGACGACACATTGCGTCTTATTAACGTGTTTCACCCTCTCTAGAATGGCTGGCATCTTTCCTATACTCAGACGCTCACGCCGCGTCGAGTCGCCCATCAAGGTCAGCCATGAACAAGAACAATCGCCACCCCGCAGACGGCAAGAAGCCCATCACCATTTTTGGACCGGATTTTCCGTTCGCCTTTGACGATTGGATCGAACACCCGGCCGGCCTCGGCGTTATTCCCGAGCACAACCACGGGGCCGAAGTGGCGGTTGTCGGGGCCGGCATCGCTGGCCTGGTGGCGGCTTATGAGTTGATGAAGATGGGCCTCAAGCCTGTGGTCTATGAGGCCTCGAAGCTGGGCGGGCGCCTGCGTTCCCAAGCCTTCAACGGCGCCGACGGCATCGTTGCCGAGCTGGGTGGCATGCGTTTCCCTGTGTCGTCCACGGCGTTTTACCACTACGTCGACAAGCTGGGCCTGGAGACAAAGCCCTTCCCCAACCCGCTGACCTCGGCCTCGGGCAGCACCGTAATCGATTTGGAAGGCCAGACCTATTACGCCGAGAGCATGGCTGACCTACCCGCGCTGTTCCAGGAAGTCGCCGACGCCTGGGCCGATGCACTGGAGGCCGGCTCGCGCTTCGGCGAGATCCAGCAAGCGATCCGCGACCGCGACGTGCCGCGTCTCAAGGAACTGTGGAACACCCTTGTGCCGCTTTGGGATGACCGCACGTTCTACGACTTCGTCGCCACCTCCAAGGCGTTCGCCAAGCTTTCATTCCAACATCGCGAAGTGTTCGGCCAGGTCGGTTTCGGCACCGGCGGCTGGGACTCGGACTTCCCCAACTCGATGCTCGAAATCTTCCGCGTGGTGATGACCAACTGCGACGACCATCAGCATCTGGTGGTTGGCGGGGTGGAGCAAGTACCGCACGGGATCTGGAAACACGTGCCGGAGCGCTGCGCGCATTGGCCGCAAGGCACCAGCCTGAACTCGTTGCACCTGGGCGCGCCTCGTAGCGGCGTGAAACGTATCGCACGCGCCGACAACGGTCGGTTCAGCGTGACTGACGTCTGGGGCGACACGCGTGAATATGCCGCCGTGCTGGTGACCTGCCAGACTTGGCTGTTGACCACCCAGATCGAGTGCGAGGAAGCGCTGTTCTCGCAAAAAATGTGGATGGCCCTGGACCGCACCCGCTACATGCAGGCGTCAAAGACCTTCGTGATGGTCGACCGACCATTCTGGAAGGACAAGAATCCGGAAACCGGCCGTGACCTGATGAGCATGACCCTCACCGACCGCCTGACCCGTGGCACCTACCTGTTCGATAACGGCGACGACAAGCCAGGGGTCATTTGCCTGTCCTACTCCTGGATGAGCGATGCAATGAAGATGCTCCCGTATCCCGTGGAGAAACGCGTGAAGCTGGCCCTCGATGCCCTCAAGAAAATCTATCCGAAGGTGGACATCGCGGCGCGGATCATTGGCGATCCCATTACCGTGTCCTGGGAAGCCGATCCGTATTTCCTTGGCGCATTCAAGGGCGCCCTGCCCGGCCACTACCGTTACAACCAGCGCATGTACGCGCATTTCATGCAAGACGACATGCCGGCCGAACAAAAAGGGATCTTTATCGCCGGCGACGACGTCTCATGGACACCCGCCTGGGTCGAAGGCGCGGTGCAGACCTCGCTCAATGCCGTGTGGGGAATCATGAAACATTTTGGCGGTGAAACTCACCCCGAGAACCCGGGCCCGGGTGATGTGTTCGACGAAATCGGCCCCATCGCCCTGCCCGAATAAAAGGAGTTTTCGATGCGCGTAGCCCTTTACCAATGTCCACCACTGCCGATGGACCCGGCCGGCAACCTGCAGCGCCTGCACCAGGTCGCGCTGGAAGCCAGGGGCGCCGATGTATTGGTGCTGCCGGAAATGTTCCTGACCGGCTACAACATTGGCGTCGATGCGGTGAATGTTCTGGCGGAGGTCTACAACGGCGAATGGGCGCAGCAGATTGGTCGAATCGCCAAGGCGGCCGGCCTGGCGATTCTTTATGGCTACCCAGAACGCAGCGCAGACGGGCAGATTTACAACGCCGTCCAACTGATCGATGCCCACGGCGAACGCCTGGCCAACTATCGCAAGAGCCACCTGTTCGGCGACCTGGATCATACGATGTTCAGCGCTGGCGACGCGGCGCTGCCAATCGTGGAGCTCAACGGCTGGAAGCTCGGTTTCCTGATCTGCTATGACCTGGAATTCCCGGAAAATGCCCGGCGCCTGGCCTTGGCCGGCGCCGAGTTGATCCTGGTGCCGACCGCCAACATGCAGCCCTACGACTTCATCGCCGACGTCACCGTGCGTGCGCGGGCTATCGAGAATCAATGCTTCGTGGCCTACGCCAATTACTGCGGCCATGAAGGCGAATTGCGCTATTGCGGCCAAAGCAGCATCGCCGCACCGGACGGCAGCCGCCCTGCCCTGGCGGGGCTGGACGAGGCCCTGATCGTGGGTGAGCTGGATCGCCAACTGATGGAAGACTCCCGTGCCGCCTACAGCTATCTGCACGACCGTCAACCAACGCTTTACGGCGACTTGCATAAACACTGACCCGAACGAATCCGCTAGCATGAGCAGATCTTTTTCCTGGAAGTGCTCATGCTGGCCGCCGATTCCCTTCATCCTCACACTGAAACCCTGGCCAACGGTCTACAGGTGACTTTGCGTCATGTCTGCGGCCTCAAACGCTGCGCAGCGGTGTTGCGCGTGGCGGCCGGCAGCCACGATGCGCCTGAGGCCTGGCCGGGACTGGCGCACTTTCTCGAGCATCTTTTCTTCCTGGGGACAGAGCGCTTTCCCACAGGGCAGAACCTGATGGCCTACGTTCAGGGCCACGGCGGACAAATCAACGCCCGTACCAGCGAACGCACCACCGATTTTTTTCTTGAATTACCGGCCGCCGCTATCGCCGGCGGACTGGAGCGACTGTCGGACATGCTCCGTCATCCGCGCCTGGACCAAGACAGTCAGTTGCGCGAGCGAGAAGTACTGCACGCCGAATTCATTGCCTGGTCCCAAGACACAGCAGCCCAGCGACAAGTTGCCCTGCAGGACGGATTGTCGGCCGCTCACCCGCTGCGAGGTTTTCATGCCGGCAATCGCGACAGCCTGGCGGTGTCAAAGCCTGAATTTCAAACGGCACTGCACGGTTTCTATCAGCGCTTCTATCAGGGCGGGCAAATGACCTTGAGCCTGGTCGGCCCGCAAAGTATCGAGGCCTTGGGTACGCTGGCCGCCACGTTTGCTGAAAGCGTGCCTGCGGGTAAAAAGGTGGACAGGCAGTTGCCGCCGCCACTCATGGAGACCTCCGAGTCCAGTTATCAACGTGCTCGTGCGGGCGGGCGGGACATGCTGTTCGCCTTCGAACAACTACCGGCCGCCTCGCCGCAAGCCCTGGATTTCTTGTGCAACTGGCTGAACACCCATAAACCGGGCAGCTTGTTGGCGCTGTTGCGCCAGCGCAGCCTGACCGACAGCCTCAAGGCCACGCCGCTGTACGAATTTGCCGGCCAGGCGCTGCTGCACATCGAACTCAAGCTCGGCAACGGCCAGGTACCTACCGAGATCCAGCCTTTGTTACGCGACTGGCTGGGGTTCTTTGCCGCCCACGACGATTGGGCGCCGTTGCGCAAGGAATTCAACGCACGGCTGCAACGTCGTCAAGAGACGGCAACAGCCCTGCAACTGGCTCGCGGGGACAGCGAAGGACGCGACGGGACTCTATCGGAAGACGACTTGATGCGGCTCCGGGCAATCCTCACGCAATTGCACCCGGTGGATAACGTCGCCGGGCCATGGCAATTGCCACCGCCCAACCCTTTCCTGCAAACAGCCAGCGAGCCGCCCCGCGCCGGCTTGATACGCGGCCAGACCAGCGCCCACCGTGGCTTGCGGACGTTTGCACAGGACCGCAGCCGAGGCCGGCGGGAACGCTCGCCCATGCAGTTCAGCCAGGCGCTGGCGGATGACATCCGCGAAAGTGCGGTGTATTTGCGCTGGCGATTGGCGACTCAGGCGCCGCTCGATCTCCAGTCCAGGCTCGATCAGCATCTGGCGGACTTGCGCGAAGACGCCCGGCAGGCCGGCGTGGACCTTGTCTTTGAACCTTGCGGCAATCAATGGCTGCTGAAAATGGTTGGCTTGCAGGCGCCGATGCCGCTAGTGCTCGAACACCTCCTGACGAAGCTTGGACAACCGCTGCCCCCCGCCCAGCCCGACAGCGACACGCCCTTGATACCGATTCGACACCTGTTGAAGGCGTTGCCGAATCATTGTCAGCCACACGCTCAAGACCCGGCGTTGCCACGGCCCGACAGCGAACAAGGTATCTGGACAAGCGCCCATTGGGACGGCCTGGCCATCGGACTCTCGGCCGCTACCCAGACCGCCATGGGCCCTGCGCTGGCCCGGGTTCCAGGCATCGCCAGTGAGGACGACCCGCCAGCCTTGGCGCAATCCCACGGCTGCGTCTGGAACAGGCTTGAGACCCAGGGCGACGAACACGCCGTTTTGCTGTTTTGTCCCACACCGACCCAAGACTTGTCTGACGAGGCCGCGTGGCGGTTGCTTGCCCAGCTCTGCCAGACGCCGTTTTACCAGCGCCTGCGAGTTGAGTTGCAATTGGGCTATGCCGTGTTCAGTGGCTTGAAGCAGATCAACGGCCAGACAGGCCTGTTGTTCGGTGCCCAATCCCCCAGCGCCTCGGCAGCGCAGTTGATTGCTCACATGGAGCAGTTCCTGGGCGAGTTGCCGGCGCTGATCGAACAGATCGATGATTCAAGCCTGGCCAGCCAGCAGCAAGCGCTGGCCCGCCAACTTGATAGCGCCGTGCTGCCCTGTGCACAAGCGGCGGAATTGCTCTGGCAAGGCAAACTGACCGGACGTTCTTCGGACTATTTGCAGCTGCTGGCCGATGCCATCGTGCAGACGGAGCGCGAGCCATTGATAAACGCGGCCCGCCGCTTGATCAACGCACAGGGAGGGCGTTACTGCCTCAGCAACGAGCCGTCTCCGGGAACCCCATGGCAAACGGCGCAGTGATCATTGCAGCCAGTGCAACGAGCTTTCTCAAAGAATCGCGGCGAACGAATTTGTCAGATTTAGTAACATAGGTGTTTAGGCATCTGAACATCTTCTGTCGGAGATGGACTATATGTATAGGTCCCAATAGTCCTAACTAACCCAAGCACCCCAACCAAAGGAGTATTCCCATGTCCTGGTCCAAACCCGCATATATCGATCTGCGTATCGGCTTCGAAGTCACCATGTACTTCGCCAGCCGTTAATGACAGCAGGCGATCAGTACGCAACACAACGCCTCGGTCATCCGGGGCGTTTTTATTTCGGTTTGCAGATGGAGCGGCCATGTTCGTCCAGATTCTAGGTTCCGCCGCCGGCGGCGGTTTCCCCCAGTGGAACTGCAACTGCGCCAATTGCGCAGGCTTTCGCAACGGCAGCCTGCGGGCCCAGGCGCGCACCCAGTCGTCCATCGCGATTTCCGATGACGGTGTGAGTTGGGTGCTGTGCAACGCCTCCCCGGACATCCGCGCCCAGCTCCAGGGCTTCGCCCCGATGCAACCTGGCCGGGCCCTGCGCGACACTGGCATTGGCGCGATCATCCTGATGGACAGCCAGATTGACCACACCACCGGCCTGCTCAGCCTGCGCGAGGGCTGCCCGCATCAGGTCTGGTGCACCGACATGGTCCATGAAGACCTGAGCACCGGCTTTCCGTTGTTCAATATGCTGACTCACTGGAATGGCGGGCTGAGCTGGAACCGCATCGAACTGGACCAGGGCTTCACCGTCCCGGCCTGCCCGAACCTGCGTTTCACCCCGCTGCCGCTGCGCAGCGCCGCACCGCCCTATTCTCCGCACCGCTTCGACCCGCATCCGGGCGACAACATCGGACTGATCGTCGAAGACCTGCGCACAGGCGGCAAGCTGTTCTATGCCCCGGGCTTGGGCAAGGTCGACGAGGGGTTGTTGGATATCATGGCCAGCAGCGACTGCCTGTTGGTGGACGGCACGATGTGGGACGACGATGAAATGCAGCGCCGTGGTGTCGGTACCCGCACTGGCCGGGAAATGGGTCACCTGGCACAAAATGGCCCGGGCGGCATGCTCGAAGTGCTGGAGCATCTGCCGAAGCAGCGCAAGGTGCTGATCCACATCAACAACACCAACCCGATCCTCGATGAAGACTCCCCCGAGCGGGCCGAGTTGGTGCGACGCGATGTCGAAGTCGCTTACGACGGTATGAGCATCGAACTGTAGGAGCGCCCGGAATGACTGACACACCATTGACCACTGCAGAGTTTGAAGCAGCCCTGCGTGCCAAGGGCGCTTATTACCACATCCATCACCCCTATCACGTGGCGATGTATGAAGGCCGCGCCACTCGCGAACAGATCCAGGGCTGGGTCGCGAACCGCTTTTACTATCAGGTAAACATTCCGCTCAAGGACGCCGCGATCCTGGCCAACTGCCCGGATCGGGAAATCCGCCGCGAGTGGATCCAGCGCCTGCTCGACCATGACGGCGCGCCCGGCGAAGACGGTGGTATCGAAGCCTGGCTGCGGCTGGGCCAAGCGGTGGGCCTGGACCCCGATCAACTGCGCTCCCAGGAATTGGTGTTGCCGGGCGTGCGCTTTGCGGTGGACGCCTACGTCAACTTCGCCCGCCGCGCCTCTTGGCAGGAAGCCGCCAGCAGTTCCTTGACCGAGCTATTCGCCCCACAGATCCATCAGTCGCGCCTGGACAGCTGGCCGCAGCATTACCCCTGGATCGACCCGACCGGCTACGAGTATTTCCGCACCCGCCTGGGCCAGGCCCGACGCGACGTCGAGCATGGCTTGGCCATCACCTTGCAGCACTACACTACTCGTGCGGGTCAGGAGCGCATGTTGGAGATTCTCCAGTTCAAACTGGACATCCTCTGGAGCATGCTTGACGCGATGAGCATGGCCTACGAATTGGATCGCCCGCCCTATCACAGCGTGACCGGGCAGCGCGTCTGGCACAAAGGGATCACGTTATGAGCTTCGACCGCAGCAAAATCCCGAAATGGCGCCTGGGCTACCGTTTCCAGTACGAACCGGCCCAGCAAGGCCACGTGTTGCTCTATCCTGAAGGCATGATCAAGCTCAATGACAGCGCGGCGCTGATTGGCGGCTTGATCGACGGTGAACGGGATGTCGCGGCGATCATCGGCGAGTTGGCGAAGCAGTTTCCCGACGTGCCGGAACTCGGTGACGACATCGAGCAATTCATGGAGGTCGCCCGTGCAGAGCACTGGATCGAACTTGCCTGACATCACCGGCCTGCCGCCCAAGCCCGACGTCGGCCTCCCGCTATGGTTGCTGGCCGAGCTGACCTATCGTTGCCCGTTGCAATGCCCGTACTGCTCCAACCCGCTGGACTTTGCCGAGCAAGGCAAGGAGCTCAGCACCGAGCAGTGGTTCAAGGTGTTTCGCGAAGCCCGGGAAATGGGCGCCGCGCAGTTAGGCTTTTCCGGGGGCGAGCCGCTGGTGCGCCAGGACTTGGCCGAGCTGATCGGCGAGGCGCGCAGACTGGGTTTCTACACTAACCTGATCACCTCCGGCATCGGTTTGACCGAACAGAAAATCAGCGACTTCAAGAAGGCTGGCCTGGACCATATCCAAATCAGCTTCCAGGCCAGCGACGAGCAGGTGAACAACCTCCTGGCCGGCTCGAAGAAAGCCTTCGCGCAGAAACTGGAAATGGCTCGGGCGGTGAAAGCCCACGGCTACCCGATGGTGCTGAATTTCGTCACCCATCGGCACAACATCGACAAGATCGACCGCATCATCGAGCTGTGCATTGCCCTGGAAGCCGACTTCGTCGAACTCGCCACCTGCCAGTTCTATGGGTGGGCGCACCTCAACCGCGTTGGCCTGCTGCCTACTCGTGAACAATTGGTGCGGGCCGAACGCATCACCAACGAATACCGCGCCAAGCTGGAAGCCGAGGGCAATCCGTGCAAGTTGATCTTCGTAACCCCGGACTATTACGAAGAACGTCCCAAGGCCTGCATGAACGGCTGGGGCAGTATTTTCCTGACCGTCACGCCGGACGGCACGGCATTGCCATGCCACGGCGCCCGGCAGATGCCGGTGCAGTTTCCCAATGTGCGCGACCACAGCATGCAGCACATCTGGTACGACTCGTTCGGCTTCAACCGTTTCCGCGGTTATGACTGGATGCCCGAACCGTGCCGCTCCTGCGATGAAAAGGAGAAGGACTTCGGTGGCTGTCGCTGCCAGGCGTTCATGCTCACCGGCGACGCCAGCAATGCTGATCCGGTGTGCAGCAAATCCGCGCACCACGGCATGATTCTCCAGGCTCGCGAAGACGCCGAGCACGCCACTCAAACCATCGAGCAACTGGCCTTTCGCAATGAACGAAATTCGCGCCTCATCGTTAAAGGCTGAGCCCTTCAGCGCCGCCCAAGCCGTCGCGGCGGGCGTCGACTTCGCCGAACTGCAACGGGGGCCGCAGGGCCTGTTCTGGAATGAATACCGTCCCGAAGACGGCGCTTGCCGGATCTGGCAGTGGCAAGACGCCAAGGCCCGCTGCCTGACCCCGGACGGCTTCAGCGCACGCAGTCGGGTCTACGAATACGGCGGTGGATCATTCTGCCTGAGCGATGACGGCGTGCTGTTTGTCAACGAGGCGGACCAACAGGTGTACCACCAGGCGCTGGCGGGAGGGCCTCCGTTGGCTCTGACCCAGGGCGATTGTCGATATGGGGATTTGCGCTTCGCCGCCGGGCAGGTGCTGGCGGTGGAAGAACAGGCCAATCAGCATCGGTTGGTCTCGATCGGGCTGGTGGACCACCAGCGGCGCGTGCTGGCAGCCGGTGCTGATTTCTATGCCTCGCCGACGCAGAGCCCCGATGGCCAGCGACTCGCCTGGATCGAGTGGAGTCGCCCACACCAGCCCTGGACGGTCACGCGGCTGATGCTTGCCGAGCGCAACGCCACAGGTTGGAAAGAGCCGCGTTGTGTGGCTGGCGACAAGGACGAAGAGTCGATTCAACAACCGCGCTTCGATGCCTCCAGTCGCCTCTATTGCCTGACCGACCGCGGCGGGTACTGGCAGCCCTGGGTTGAACGTGCCGGCGTTCTCGAGCCGCTGCCCGCCGTCGACGCCGATCACGGCCCCGCACCTTGGCAGTTAGGCGGTTATACCTGGTTGCCGGTAGATGAAACCACTTACCTGGCAAGCTGGACCGAAGCTGGCTTCGGGCGGCTGGGCCTGCGCAGCGGCAGCGTGCTCGAAGATCTCACCGGCAGTTACAGCCGCTTCCGCAGCCTGGCGCTCGATGAGCAATTCGTTTATGCCGTTGCCGCCTCACCGGTCGGCCCATCGGCAATCATCGCCATCGAACGGCAAAGCCGTGAAGCGGTGGTATTGGCGGGCGGCATCGCGCCATTGCCCACCGAGCAGATCAGTCGCCCTCAGACCCTGCGCTACCCTTCTGCCTCAAGTGAAGCCCACGGATTCTTTTATCCGGCCATGAACGCCGAGGAGAAACCGCCCCTGGTGGTGTTTATCCACGGCGGACCGACTTCAGCGTGCTACCCGATGTTCGATCCGCGCATCCAGTACTGGACCCAGCGCGGCTTTGCCGTCGCCGACCTCAATTACCGCGGCAGCAGCGGCTACGGTCGCGCCTATCGGCAAGCATTGCATCTGAACTGGGGCGTGGCGGACGTCGAGGATGCCTGCGCGGTCGTTGCGTACTTGAACGAGCAAGGCCTGATCGATGGCCGTTGCGCGTTCATTCGCGGTGGCAGCGCCGGTGGGTATACGACGCTGTGCGCCCTTGCGTTCCGTGATGTATTCCGTGCCGGCGCCAGTCTCTATGGCGTCAGTGACCCCATCGCCCTGGCCCAGGCCACCCATAAATTCGAGGGAGACTATCTGGACTGGTTGATCGGCGACCCGCAACAGGACGTCGAACGCTACCGGGCCCGGACTCCGCTGCTGCACGTTGATAGCATTCGCGCCCCGGTGATCTTTTTCCAAGGCGAATTGGACGCCGTGGTCGTGCCACGGCAGACCCGGGACATGGTCAAGGCATTGGAGGACAACGGTGTCGCGGTCGAGGCGCACTATTACGCCGATGAGCGTCACGGCTTTCGCAAGGCCGCGAACCAGGCGCATGCGCTGGAGCAGGAGTGGTTGTTTTATCGCAAGGTGATGGACATCCGGATCTAGACCGGCGATCACTTGTGGCGAGAGAGCTTGCTCCTGCTGGGCGCGAAGCGGCCCTGAGTTTTTTGCGGGAGCAAGCTCCTCGCCACAGTAGATATCAGTTCAGCAGAGAACTCAGCGCTTGGCGATGATGTACACCGCATGCACGATGCCGGGGATATACCCCAACAAGGTCAGCAGAATATTCAGCCAGAATGCCCCGCCAAACCCGACTTGCAGGAAGACACCCAGCGGTGGCAGCAGAATGGCGATGATGATCCGAACGAAATCCATGGAGAGCTCCTGATAGACGATGGCCACATTGCCATAGCCCATGGACACCTGACCGCTCGTCAGGGTTCAGTGAGAGTCGACACAGAGACGGCCCGAATGGGCCTTTGGACAAGACAAAAAACGCGAATAAAAGAAAACCCCGCCGAAGCGGGGTTTTGCAGACTGTTTCCCTGACATCCATTTCACTCCGCCTTCCTGGCAGAATCCTACGTGTCCGTGTTGTTACTTGCGCGTCCTGCGCTACGTCCATGGAAGCTAGATTAGCTCTGGATCCAATCAGCCGATAGAGGGAAATCGCCAGCACGTCATGTAAGCATTTGCTTACATGACGTCACATTTCAGAACTGACTGGGCTCCAGCAGGAACAACGACTCGCTGCCGGCCTTCACCGAGGCGCTCAGGGAGTGAATACGCGGGAGCAAGCGGGCGAAGTAGAATCGCGCCGTGCCCAGTTTGCTCGCGTAGAAGTCATCCTGGCCTTCCTTGCCCATGGCTGCTCTTGCCATCAAGGCCCACATGTAGGCATAGGCGGTGTAACCGAAGGCTTGCAGGTATTCCACCGAAGCCGCGCCAATCTCATTAGGGTTGTTTTTCGCCCGGTCCAGCAACCACTCGGTCAATTCGTCCAGCGTGCCGACGGCATCGTTCAATGGCTGGGTAAACTCCGCCAGGTCGCTGCTCGCAGTAGCGGTGAAGTGACGGATTTCATCGGCGAACAATCTGTAGAACGCCCCGCCGGTGCCGACGATCTTGCGCCCGACCAGATCCAGCGCCTGGATACCGTTGGTGCCTTCGTAGATCTGGGTGATGCGAACATCGCGCACCAGTTGTTCCTGGCCCCATTCGCGAATGTAGCCGTGACCGCCGAAAATCTGCTGGCCATGGACCGTGGTTTCCAGCCCGAGGTCGGTCAGGAAGGCCTTTGCCACTGGCGTCAGCAGGGCGACCAGGTCTTCGGCGCGTTTGCGGGTGGCCGGGTCTTCGCTGAACTTGGCGGTGTCCAGTTGCATCGCCACGTAGGTGGAGAATGCGCGACCGCCTTCGTTCGAGGCTTTCATGGTGAGCAACATGCGGCGCACGTCCGGGTGGACGATGATCGGATCGGCAACCTTGTCCTTGTTCTGCGCGCCGGCAGGCGAACGGCTTTGCAGGCGATCACGGGCGTATTCGATGGCGTTCTGATACGAGCGTTCGCCGGTGGCCAGGCCTTGTATGCCGACGCCCAGGCGTTCGTAGTTCATCATGGTGAACATGGCCGCGAGGCCTTTGTTCGGTTCCCCGACCAGATAACCCACCGCGTCATCGAAGTTCATCACGCAGGTGGCCGACGCCTGGATGCCCATCTTATGTTCGATCGAACCACAGTTGCCCGCATTACGCGCGCCCAGGCTGCCATCGGCATTGACCATGAACTTGGGCACCAGGAACAGCGAAATGCCTTTTGGGCCCGCCGGTGCGTCGGGGAGTTTCGCCAGCACCAAGTGAATGATGTTTTCGGTCAGGTCGTGTTCGCCGCCGGTGATGAAAATCTTCGTGCCGCTGACTTTGTACGAACCATCGGCCTGAGGCTCAGCCTTGGTGCGAATGATGCCCAGGTCCGTGCCGGCATGCGGTTCGGTCAGGCACATGGAGCCTGCCCAGATACCGGCGTACATGTTCGGCAGGTAAGCCGCCTTCAATTCGTCGCTGGCATGGGCGTTGATCGACAGGCAGGCCCCGGCTGTCAGCATCGGATACAGGCCGAAGGAGAGGCTGGCGGAGTTGACCATTTCCTCGACCTGGGCCGACACAGCCTTGGGCATTCCCATGCCGCCGTACGCCGGATCACCACCGACACCGACCCAACCGCCTTCAGCGTAAGTCTTATAAGCCTGTGGGAAACCTGCTGGCGTGGTGACGGCACCGTCGGTCCAATGGCAACCCTCTTCGTCAGCCGCGCGGCTGAGAGGCGCGACGCTCTTGCTGGTGACCTTGCCGGCTTCTTCAAGGATCGCTTCGACAGTTTCAGCGTCTACGGTTTCGGCCAACGCCGGCAGTTGAGCCCAGAGTTTCGAGACCTCGAACACTTCATTGAGGACGAAGCGCATATCGCGCAGGGGCGCTTTGTAGTCAGCCATGGCAAACCTCGCAGGATCTAAACAATTGGTTCGTAGGAAAGCAGTTAACGCAATGGGCTTGAGTGTACCCCAACAACTTTTGAGACACATAGAGTCAAGCAGTGACTATTTTGTTATTTTTGGTCACCTCCATGAGGGACCGCTCCACAGCCCTGCGGGGCAAGCTCCATTACCAAAATGCGTCCTCCGTCAAAGCGCAAATAGCTCCGCCGGCAACTTCATCAGGCAATCACTTCCCGCCTCGACGGCGGCACGATGAGCGGCTGTCCGCGGTAGCAATCGTTTGAAATAAAACTCACAAGTCGCCAGTTTTGCCCGGCAAAAATCCGCGTCGCCCTGGGCACTGTCGAGTTGCGACTGAGCCACCAAAGCCATGCGCAGCCACAGGTAGGCCAGGATGATGTAACCGCTGTACATCAGGTAATCCACCGAGGCGGCCCCCACCTCATCCGGGTTTTTCATGGCAGCCATACCGACCTGGGTGGTCAGTTCGCCCCATTGCCGGTTGAGTCCGTCGAGTTGAGCAAGGTAATCGTTGAGCTGCGGGTGCCCGGCATTAACGGTGCAAAAGGTGTGGACGATTTTGGTGAAGCCGCGCAGCAACTTGCCTTGGCTGCCCAAGACCTTGCGCCCCAGCAGGTCCAAGGCCTGGATGCCATTGGTGCCTTCATAGATCGGCGCGATGCGGCAGTCACGCACCAGTTGCTCCATGCCCCATTCGCGAATGAAGCCGTGGCCGCCGAAGACCTGCATACCGTGGTTGGTCACCTCCAGGCCGGTGTCGGTCATGAAGGCTTTGCAGATCGGCGTCAGGAAGGCCAGCAGGTCTTCGGCTTCCTGGCGGGCGGTTTCGTTGCTACTCAAGTGCGCGGTGTCGAGCAACTGCGCGGTGAAATACGTCAGCGCCCGGTTGCCTTCATTGAAAGCCTTCATGGTGAGCAGCATCCGGCGCACGTCGGGATGAACGATGATCGGATCGGCAACTTTTTCCGGCGCCTTGGGACCGGTCAGCGAGCGCATCTGCAAACGATCATTGGCGTACTTGATCGCGCCTTGGAAACTTGCTTCGCCGAGACACAGGCCCTGCATGCCGGTGCCAAGGCGGGCATGATTCATCATGGTGAACATGCAGTTGAGGCCTTTGTTCGGCTCGCCGATCAGGAAACCCTTGGCCCCATCGAAGTTCAACACGCAGGTGGCCGATGCCTTGATGCCCATCTTATGTTCGATCGATCCGCAGGAAACATCATTGCGCTCGCCGGCCTCGCCCGTGGCGTCGGGGAGGAACTTGGGCACGATGAACAGCGAAATGCCCTTGGTTCCGGCGGGGGCGTCCGGCAACTTGGCGAGCACCAGGTGAATGATGTTGTCGCTCATGTCGTGCTCGCCGGCGGAAATGAAGATCTTGCTGCCGGAGATCGCGTAGCTGCCGTCGGCCTGGGGCACGGCGCGGGTCTTGATGATGCCCAAGTCGGTGCCGCAGTGGGCCTCGGTCAGGCACATGGTACCGGTCCACTGGCCGGCGGTGAGTTTGCTCAGGTAGGTCTGTTTCTGCTGTTCGGTGCCGTGGGCGTGGATGGCCGACATGGCGCCGTGAGTCAGGCCCGGATACATGCCCCAGGACGTGTTGCTGGAGCCGATCATTTCGCTGATGACCAGACCCAGGGAACAGGGCAAGCCCTGGCCGCCATAAGCCGGGTCCGCCGCCAGACCGTGCCAGCCGCCTTCTACGTATTGTGCGAAAGCCTGCTTGAAACCTGTAGGCGTCGTCACCACGCCATTGTCGAAATGGCAGCCTTCTTCGTCACCTGGACGATTGAGTGGCGCCAGCACGTTTTCACAGAACCGGGCACCTTCCTCCAAGATCGCGCTGACCATGTCCGGGCTGGCATCGCTGGCGCCCAGTTCGGCATAACGACCATGGAAATCGAAGACGTGATCGATCAGAAAGCGCATGTCGCGCAGGGGAGCTTTGTACTCGGGCATGGTGATTTTCTCCGGTAGCAGATCGTTTCAACCTACTGCCGGCGATCAAGGCCCACAATCACAGTCCAGACGCTGAATGCGCCGTCATCACTCAACCCGCGGCGGCCTCCATGCGCACCGCGCCGCGCCGGTTCTGCCCGAAGGCAATCACACAGTTACGCCCCGCGCCTTTGGCGTTATAGAGCGCCTGATCCGCCGACTTGAGCACCTCTTCGGGGGTGCGCTGGTCGATGCGCTCGGCCACGCCGATGCTGACCGTCACCGAGACGCTGGAGGCGCCAGTACCGGCGCGACGCTGGCGACCTTGTTGATCGTCCTGGGGACGATTGTCGGGATTGCGCAGCTGAATGGCATACGTCTCGATGGACTGGCGGATGACTTCCAGATGGGGCATGCATTCATCGATGGTCTTGCCTGCGAACACCAAGGCAAATTCCTCACCGCCGTAGCGATATGCCCTACCGCCACCGCCGATCTTCGACAATTTGCTGGCGACCAGGCGCAGCACCTGATCACCCACGTCATGGCCGTGGGTGTCGTTGAATTTCTTGAAGTGGTCCACGTCGCTCATCGCCAGCACGTAGTTGCGGCCCAGCCGCTGCATGCGTTCATTCAATGCCCGACGGCCCGGGAGGCCGGTCAACTCATCGCGGAAGGCCATTTGATAGGCCTCATGGGCAACCGCTGCAGCGATCATCAGCATCACTTGGCTGCACATGATGTTCAGGGTGAACGGCAAGATGAATGTCTTTGGCAGCATCCAGAACAGCCCCAGCAATCCCACCAGTTGCGCCGCGTGCAAGGGACGCGGGTTGCGCCAGTATTGCCAGGCCAGCAGCGCGAACGCAGCGGCGAACACCGGGTAAGACAGCTGGATCAGGCTCATCCAGGCGCCGTGCAACGCCGGCCAGCGGATCTCCGAGAGCCACAGCAGCAAGGCTTGGGGAAAACTTTGCTCCAAGGCCAAGGCCACGCCACCAAATGCCAGTAGCACCGCAAAACGCGCCACCATATCCTGGAACAAGTGAGTGCGCTCCTGCCACGCCGCGAACAGCCCGAATAACAGCGGTAGCAACAGGCAGACAAGATGGAACACCACAGCTGCGTCTTCGCGCACCTTGCCGTTATCGCGGTAGAAATCGGTCTGGGTGTCCAGCAGGAAATAAGCGATGTACACCGTCGCCATCAGAAACAGTTCACGCTGGCGTCGGTAAACCGCGCAGTACGCACCTCCCAATAGCAGCACCAACGTGGGAAGGACGTTGAACAGGGAAGTGAAGAAAACGTTGAGGTCCTTGACGTAGGCAGCCGCCAGCCCCGCAAGCAATAGCACAGTCGACGGCAGGAAATGGCTGAAACGCATCGCAGAAAAACGCGGCAAGGGTAAAGCTCCGACCCGGCTGATCAAAGATGGCATTGTGCCTGCAACTGGAGCATTAAGGCACGCGGGATGTGACAGATGTCACACTGCCATCGCTGTAACGGCAGAGCGGGAGGTTTTCTTAGGGTTCAGTTGGATGAATATTGTTTCAGGATCACAGCAACCCCTGTGGCGACGGTCTTGATTGGGGCAACAGACACAAAAAAGCCGCTGCTTGCGAAGAAGCAGCGGCTTTTGTGAAGAACCGCGTAAGGCTTAGTAGCCCAGCGCGAAATCCTCTTCTTTCATGTCCATCAGGTTATTGGCGCCCGACAGCATGGTAGCAACGTGGGTGCGGGTGCGCGGCAGGATGCGCTGGAAGTAGAAGCGCGCGGTCTGCAACTTGGCGGTATAGAAGGCTTCTTCGGTGGTGCCGGCAGCGAGTTTTTCCGCCGCCAGGCGCGCCATGTCGGCCCAGAAATAGGCCAGGCAGGCGTAACCGGAATACATCAGGTAGTCCACCGAGGCAGCCCCGACTTCTTCGCGATCCTTCATGGCGGCCATACCGACTTTCATGGTCAGCTCGCCCCATTCCTTGTTCAAGGCAGCCAACGGCTCGACGAATTCCTTGACGGCTTCGTTGCCTTCGTTGCCCTGGCAGAACTTGTGGACGATCTTGGTGAAGCCCTTGAGTGCTTCGCCTTGGGTCATCAGCACTTTACGGCCCAGCAGGTCGAGGGCCTGGATGCCGGTGGTGCCTTCGTACAGCATCGAGATACGGCTGTCGCGTACGTTCTGCTCCATCCCCCACTCGGCGATAAAGCCGTGGCCGCCATAAATTTGCACGCCGTGGTTCGCCGCTTCGAAGCCGACTTCAGTCATGAACGCCTTGGCGATCGGCGTCATGAACGCCAGCAGCGCGTCGGCCTTCTTCTTCTCTTCTTCGTCCACGCCGTATTTGACGATGTCGACCTGCTTGGCGGTGAAGTACACCATCGCCCGGTTACCTTCGGCGAAGGCCTTCATGGTCAGCAGCATGCGACGCACGTCAGGGTGCACGATGATCGGGTCCGCGGCCTTGTCCGGCGCTTTCGGGCCAGTCAGGGAGCGCATTTGCAGGCGGTCACGAGCGTATTTCAGGCCGCCCTGGAAGCCGATTTCAGCGTGGGCCAGGCCTTGCAGCGCGGTGCCCAGGCGTGCGGTGTTCATAAAGGTGAACATGCAGTTCAGGCCTTTGTTCGCCGGGCCGATCAGGTAACCGGTGGCCGCGTCGAAGTTCATCACGCAGGTGGCGTTGCCGTGGATGCCCATCTTGTGTTCCAGCGAGCCGCAGCTCACGGCGTTGCGCTGACCGATGGAACCGTCAGCGTTCGGCAGGAATTTAGGAACGATGAACAGCGAAATCCCCTTGGTGCCAGCCGGAGCATCCGGCAGGCGTGCCAGAACGATATGGACAATGTTGTCGGCCATGTCGTGTTCACCGGCCGAGATAAAGATCTTGGTGCCGCTGACTTTGTAGGAACCGTCGGCCTGAGGCTCGGCCTTGGTGCGCAACATGCCCAGGTCGGTGCCGCAGTGGGGTTCGGTCAGGCACATGGTGCCGGTCCATTCGCCGGACACCAGCTTGGTCAGGTAAGCCTCTTGCTGCTCAGGCGTACCGTGCTCGGAAATAGTGTTCATCGCGCCATGGGACAGGCCCGGGTACATGCCCCACGACCAGTTGGCTTCGCCGACCATTTCGCTGACCGCCAGGCCCAGGGATTCCGGCAGGCCTTGGCCGCCATGCTCGACGTCGTGGGCCAGGCTTGGCCAGCCACCTTCGACGAACTGCTTGTAGGCTTCCTTGAAACCGGTCGGGGTTTTCACGCCGGACTCGCTCCAGGTGCAACCTTCGAGGTCACCCACGCGGTTCAGCGGAGCCAGTACCTGCTCACAAAACTTGGCGCCTTCTTCGAGAATGGCGTCAACCATGTCCGGAGTTGCGTCCTGGCAAGCCGGAAGGCTCTGATAATGCGCTTCGTAGCCGAGCAGTTCGTCACGAACGAAGCGAATATCACGCAAGGGGGCCTTGTAGTCAGGCATAGCGATAAACCTCTGCTGATGTAACCGGGGATGAGCGACCGCGTGGATTTGTTGTAGCGGTCAAACAGTTGTTTGAAACATACGTTTACGCCCAAAGCTTGTCAAGCGTCGATCTTTTGCCGTTCGTCATCGTCTCGCCGCAACGGCAGGCGACAGAATCCTTCGCCAGGAAGCAGGCCCGGAACACGCAGGGAAAGATTAGTTGAGCGAGAAGGGCTTAGAGACGAAAACGCCGCGAATAATCGCGGCGCTTTGGCAAAGCAGGGAGAACGGATCAGGCAAAGGTATCAATCAACGTTCCGAGCATTTCGTCGGAAGCCTTCGCAACGTTCACACCCAATTGCACTTGGAACTTGCCCTGGGCCAGATCGACCATGTTGCTGGACAGGTCCGATTGCTGGCTGCGATCCACCGACCGCAAGCGATCAACCTGGACCTCGGACGATTGACTGGTGACCGAGCGTTCAATCGTATTGTGGGCAATCTGGCCAGACGCCAGATCGACGCGGTTCTGTCCTGTCTGAATCGTGCTCAGACCGGCATAGAACGCGGTGTTTCCTGAGATTTCCATGGCAGGACTCGTCTTCTTGAAGGGTCGACATCGGCATTGAAACAGATGCACCGGTAAAAGGCCCGACAAAAACACTAATGGCACAGTGCCTCGTCATAGGCAAAACCTTGGCTCGTCTTTAGTCCAGCAGATCCAGTTGCAGGTGTTCGGCCACAGCTTGGGCCGTCACGCTCTGGATGCGCGCCACTCTACCCAGGCACGGCGCCGGAAGTCGTTCGGCCAGGGTCGCCAGGTTCTCTTCCAGGCGCGAGGTGGCCGGGTCGATGATGTTGGCCACCCAACCAGCCAGCTGCAAGCCATCACGGGCAATCGCCTCGGCGGTCAACAACGCATGGCTGATGCAACCCAGGCGCACGCCCACCACCAGGATCACCGGCAGGCCCAGCGCTATCGCCAGGTCCGAGAGATTGTCCTGGCCGGCCAGCGGCACACGCCAACCACCCGCGCCTTCGATCAAGGTGAAATCGGCGTCCAACGCCAGCACTTCGCGCATCGGGCCGAGCAGCGACTGCACCGTCAACGCCACGCCGGCTTCACGGGCGGCCAGGTGCGGCGCGATCGCCGGCTCCAATGCCACCGGGTTGACCTGTGCATAAGTCAGCGGCACCGAACACTCGGCCAGCAACGCCAACGCGTCAGCGTTGCGCAGGCCCTTGGGCGTTACTTCGCAGCCAGAGGCCACGGGTTTGCCCGCGGCCGTGCTCATGCCGGCCTGCCGGGCAGCGTGCAGCAGGCCCGCCGCAACGGTGGTCTTGCCGACGTCGGTGTCGGTGCCGGTGATGAAATAAGCCTGGCTCATAGCGGTTTCTCCAACACTGCGTAGACCACTTGGTAAGTCGCTGGCAAACCCTGGGCCTGACGGAACTGTTCATAGGCTTCAACGAGCGCCAGGATCCTCGCCCTGCCCGTCAGCCCACCTGGGCGGCCAGGGTTCAGATTATGCGCACCCAAAGCTTTCAATTCGTGGGTCAGGCCGCGCACGTGCGGGTAATGCAGCACATGAGGCTGATTTTCAAGACTGACGACCTTCATTCCGCTGGTCGCGCACAGCTGTTGATAAGTCTCGAATGGACGGAAACGGTTGACGTGCACCAGGCCATCCACCTGCCGCCAGCTGTCGCGCAGCTCGTACAGCGTGCCGACACACAGACTTGTGAAAGCGAACATTCCGCCCGGTTTCAGGACGCGATGGGCCTCACTCAACACCGAGGCAAAATCGGCGCACCATTGCACCGCAAGGCTGGAGAAAACCAGCTCGCAGCTCGCCGATTGCAAAGGCAGGCGCTCAGCGTCGCCAGCGACGAAATGCGCCGCGCCGCCTTGGGGGCGGGCATGGTTGAGCATGCCCTCGGCGATATCCAGCGCCAGGCCGGTCGCCTCGCCAAAGCGCGCGCCCAGCGCCCGAGTGAAATAACCCGTGCCGCACCCAAGGTCCATCCAGCGACCTGGCTTGAATGACGGCGGCAAACGCCCGAGCAATTGCTGACCCACATCGCGCTGCAATTGCGCGACGCTGTCATAGCTGGCCGCCGCCCGGGAAAACGAGGCCGCTACCTGGCGTTTATCGGGCAAGGCGCCGGGTAATCTCACAACAGCCAAATCAGTCATCACCGGACTCATGCAAAAAAGCCTGGATCGCCCCCGCCACGCCGTGGGGATCATCCAGAAGGAATCCGTGACCGGCCTGTTCAATCAGGCCGATTTCGACATCCGGCAGTAACGCCAGCAGATCACCGGCCGCTTCGGCCGGCACCAAGGCGTCGAGCCCGGCAAAGAGATGCAATTGCGGACCGCGAAAGCCCTGCAACGCAGCACGAGTGTCGAGTTGCGCCAGCAGTTCGAGCCCGGCCATCAAGCCATCGGGCGACGTGGTCGGTGCACCGGCGAGCAACAATCGCGACAACCCGCGCGGGTCGCTGCACCCTTGGGCACACAGCAAGCTGAAGCGCTTGAGCGTCTGGCGCGGGTCGGCGGCACATCCGGCAAGAAATCCATCAAAGGTCTCGCCGGCCATCGCGCTCGGCCATTGTTCGTGGGCCACGAAAGAAACATTGCTCGCCAGGGTCAACAGGCCGCAGCAGCGCTCGCCCCGGCGCGCCGCCAGCTCCGATGCCAGCATACCGCCCAGGGACCAGCCGCCCAGCCAGGCATCCTGGGGCAAGGTGGCATCCAGCTCATCGAGCCATTCATCGAGGTCGCTCGATGCCAGTGCAGGCAAGGGCTCGATTTCCACCTGCAAGTGCTCGTCGAGCCCTCGTAGCGCCGCCGCAAGAGGTTCGAGCGGCGAAATGCCCAGCCCCCAGCCGGGCAACAAAATCAGTCGATCACGCATCACTTGGCTCCGGTCCCAGCCGGGCAACACACTCGGCCAGTGCCTGTAACAATAGTTGCACCTGGGCTTCGCTGTGGGCAGCGGTCAGCGTTACCCTTAAACGGGCGCTGCCGGCCGGCACGGTCGGTGGGCGGATCGCCGTGACCATCAGCCCCCGCTCTCGCAGCATTTTCGACAAGCGCATAGCCCGCCCCGCGTCACCGATCAGAATGGGCTGGATCGGCGTGAAGCTGTCCATCAATTGCAGGCCGATCTGCTCGGCGCCCAGGCGGAACTGGCGGATCAGCACCTGCAAGTGCTCGCGCCGCCAATGTTCGCTGCGCAGCAATTCAAGACTCTTGAGGGTGGCGCAGGCCAATGCCGGCGGCTGGCTGGTGGTGTAGATATAAGGTCGTGCGAACTGGATCAGGCTTTCGATCAATTCCTCGCTACCGGCTACAAAGGCACCAGCGGTGCCGAACGCCTTGCCCAGCGTGCCGACCAGCACCGGCACGTCGTCCTGGCTCAAGCCGAAATGTTCGACGACACCGCCGCCGGTGGCGCCTAGCGTGCCGAAACCGTGCGCATCATCGACCATCAGCCACGCCCCTTTGGCCCTGGCTTCGCGGGCCAGGGCCGGCAGATCGGCGATGTCGCCGTCCATGCTGAACACGCCATCGGTGACTACCAGCGTATTGCCGACGGCTTTTTCCAGACGGTTAGCCAGGCTTTGGGCGTCGTTGTGCAGATAACGGTTGAAACGGGCACCGGACAACAGCCCGGCGTCAAGCAACGAAGCGTGGTTAAGACGATCTTCCAGCACCGTATCGCCCTGCCCGACCAATGCAGTAACGGCGCCAAGATTGGCCATGTATCCGGTGGTGAATAATAGCGCCCGCGCCCGCCCGGTCAAGTCGGCCAAGGCCTCCTCCAGGGCGTGATGCGGTCCGCTGTGGCCAACCACCAGATGCGAGGCGCCACCGCCCACGCCCCAACGAGACGCCCCGGCGCGCCAGGCCTCGATGACCTGAGGATGATTGGCCAGGCCGAGGTAATCGTTATTGCAGAACGCCAGCAACGATTGGCCGTCCACCACCACTTCCGGCCCCTGGGGACTTTCGAGCAGCGGGCGCTGGCGATAAAGATTTTCGGCACGACGGGCAGCCAGGCGTGCGGCGAGATCGAAGGGCATGCAGGCCTCGGGTGAACCGTTATTCAAAGGCTGGACAGATCCCGGTGGCAGCAGCTTGCTCCCACTGGGTTATGCATCCACTCAAACCGCTGCGTTGTAGAACTGCTCGCTGCTCTTCTGCTCCACCAGCGCCTGTTCAATGGCCGCCTGGTGCACTTCGTCGGCATGCTCTTCGCGGGCTTCGGGCTGGATGCCCAGCCGTGCGAACAACTGCATGTCCTTGTCCGCCTGCGGGTTGGCGGTGGTCAGCAACTTGTCACCGTAGAAAATCGAGTTGGCGCCAGCAAAAAACGCCAGGGCCTGCATCTGCTCGTTCATCGCCTCACGACCGGCGGACAAGCGCACATGGGATTTGGGCATCAGGATTCGCGCCACGGCCAGCATGCGGATGAAATCGAATGGGTCGATGTCCTCGGCATTCTCAAGCGGCGTGCCGGCGACTTTCACCAGCATGTTGATCGGCACCGACTCCGGATGCTCCGGCAGGTTCGCCAGCTGGATCAGCAGATTGGCGCGGTCATCCAGGGACTCGCCCATGCCCAGGATCCCGCCGGAGCAGATCTTCATTCCCGAGTCACGCACGTAGGCCAGGGTCTGCAGACGCTCGCTGTAGGTACGGGTGGTGATGATACTGCTGTAGAACTCAGGCGAGGTGTCGAGGTTGTGGTTGTAGTAGTCCAGGCCGGCCTGGGCCAGCGCTTCGGTCTGCTCCTGGTCGAGACGACCGAGGGTCATGCAGGTTTCCAGCCCCATGGCTTTCACGCCTTTGACCATCTCCAGCACGTAAGGCATGTCCTTGGCGGAGGGGTGCTTCCAAGCGGCGCCCATGCAGAACCGGGTCGAACCGATGGCCTTGGCGCGCGCGGCCTCCTCGAGGACCTTCTGCACCTCCAGCAGCTTCTCTTTTTCCAGCCCGGTGTTGTAGTGGCCGGACTGCGGACAATATTTGCAATCTTCCGGGCAAGCACCCGTCTTGATCGACAGCAGCGTGGAAACCTGGACGCGGTTGGCGTCGAAGTGCGCGCGGTGCACGGTCTGCGCCTGGAACAGCAGGTCGTTGAACGGCTGGACGAAGAGTGCTTTGACTTCGGCCAAAGACCAGTCATGACGCAGGTTGGCAGTGGTGCTGGCGCTCATGGGCATTTCCTTGATTATGCTTGGCTGGCGCCTGGGACATGGAATACCCACAGGCGCGACACGGATGTTCGGCATATTTAAGGAAGAGCCATGCGCTGTCAACCACGATACAAAGGACCGGTTTACATCTGGTTAAAAAACAAACAATCCTGCCTACTGTGTGGCGAGAGCACCGATACGCCACAGCCTATCTGCACCCCTTGCGAAAGCGAGCTGCCCTGGCTCGGCGGCCAATGCAGCGTATGTGCCCTTCCGCTGCCCACGACCGGGCTGCGTTGCGGACAATGCGCCACACGCGCCCCGGCCTACGAGCGAGTCCTGGCACCATGGGCCTATGATTTTCCGGTGGACAGCCTGATCACCCGCTTCAAGCATCAGGCGAAGTGGCCGCTGGGCCGATTGCTCGGCGAATTGCTCGCGCAATCCCTGCAGCACCATTTCGACGAAGGCCTGGAGCGCCCCGATGCGCTGGTGCCGGTGCCGCTGGCGACTCGACGTTTGCGCCAGCGGGGGTTCAATCAGGCGACGCTGCTGGCCCGTTGGCTAAGCGGGCCGCTGCAGATCCCTTGCGAAGAGAACCTGCTGCGGCGCATTCAGGACACGCCCGCGCAACAGGCCCTGGACGCCCGGGCCAGGCGTCGCAATCTGCGCCAGGCCTTCGCGTTGATGCCCGACGCGTTATTCAAGAATCGGCACCTGGCGCTGGTGGACGATGTACTCACCACCGGCGCCACGGCTGAGACGTTGGCGCGCCTGCTGCTCGAGGCCGGTGCCGCTCGGGTCGATGTCTACTGCCTGGCGCGAACACCGAAACCCGGCGACCCGACTTGACGCGCGGCGGCCGAGGAGCCAACGTCGACGCATCGCCCCCTGCGCACAGTTTCCGTCATGTCATTGCCCACGCTCCTGACCCAGCACATCGTCCGCCGACCACAACGCATCGCCCTGTTGCAGCACATCGCCGAACAGGGCTCGATCACCCGGGCCGCGAAAAGCGCCGGGCTGAGCTACAAGGCAGCATGGGATGCGATCGATGAGCTGAACAACCTCGCGGATCAGCCGTTGGTCGAGCGTAGCGTCGGTGGCAAGGGCGGCGGCGGCGCGAAATTGTCCGAAGAGGGCCGGCGCGTGCTGCGCCTTTACCAGCGCCTGCAAGCGTTGCAGGCGCAGTTGCTGGAAGCCAGCGAAGATGCCAGCGACCTGGGTCTGCTCAGCCGTCTGATGTTGCGCACCAGCGCCCGCAACCAACTGCACGGCAAGGTCGTACGCATCGAGGCCCAGGGGCACAACGACCGGATACGCCTGGAACTGGCGCGAGGGTTGGTCATCGAAGCGCAGATCACCCGTGACAGTACGCTGCGCCTGGAGTTGGAGATCGGCGCCGAAGTGGTTGCATTGATCAAGGCCGGCTGGCTGGAGCTTTATCCCGCCGATCAGCCAGGCCGTCCGCAGATCAACAGTTTGCCTGGCGTAATCGAACACATCGCCGCCGCCGAAGACGGCCCCAGCGAAGTGCGCATCGGCCTCCCCAACGGACAGACGCTATGCGCCCTGGCCGCCCCGCTCCAGTTAAGCGAGCGAAACCTGGCTGCCGGTTCCCCGGTCCAGGTGCGGTTTTCGCCGTCAAACGTGCTGCTGGGCACACCGCTTTAGCGCACTGAAACAAAAGTTTCATGTGCTCGCTTTAAGGTGACTGCCAAAACCAGCAGGGAGCCTCCCGATGAGCCTATTAGAAGAAAACCAATCCACCGACCTGGAAAAGATCGTCGGCATGAGCCGTCGTCGCTTCATCGGCGCCGGCGCCCTGTGCGGCGCGGCGATGTTCCTGGGCGGCAACCTGCTGAGTCGCAGCGTCATGGCCGCCGCCGTGAGCGAAGGCAACAAAAGCCTGCTGGGCTTCGACAGCATTGCTGCCGCAACCACCGACACCATCACGCTGCCGTCAGGCTACAAGGCCTCGGTGCTGATCAGCTGGGGCCAGCCGCTGCAAAAAAATGCGCCGGCATTCGACCCAAGCGGCAACGGCACCGCCCGCGCCCAGGAAATGCAATTTGGCGACAACAACGACGGCATGAGCCTCTTTCCATTTCCCGGCGACAACAACCGGGCGCTGATGGCGATCAACAACGAATACACCAACTACCGCTACCTTTTCCCCCACGGCGGCCAGCCGCAGTCGGCCGAAGAGGTCCACAAGGCCCAGGCCAGCGAAGGCGTGTCGGTGATCGAGATCCAGCGTCGTCGAGGCCAGTGGCAGTTCGTCCAGGACTCGCGCTACAACCGCAGGATCCACGGCAACACGCCGATTCGCCTGGGCGGCCCGGCCGCCGGCCACGACCTGCTGAAAACCAGCGCCGACAAGAGCGGCAAGAACGCGCTGGGGACTTTCCAGAACTGCGCAAACGGCATGACGCCATGGGGCACTTACCTGACCTGTGAAGAAAACTTCACCGATTGCTTCGGCAGCAGCAACGCCGAGCTGAAATTCGACGACGCGCAAAAACGCTATGGTGCCACCCTCACCAGCCGCGAAATCAACTGGCACCTGCACGACCCACGCTTCGACCTGGCGAAGAACCCCAACGAACTCAATCGCCATGGCTGGGTAGTGGAAATCGATCCGTTCGATCCAAAGTCCACCCCGGTGAAACGCACCGCCCTGGGCCGCTTCAAGCACGAAAACGCTGC
Organism: Pseudomonas sp. SWRI92; assembly: GCF_014268685.1. NCBI lineage: Bacteria > Pseudomonadati > Pseudomonadota > Gammaproteobacteria > Pseudomonadales > Pseudomonadaceae > Pseudomonas > Pseudomonas sp. SWRI92. The sequence continues at coordinate 6,490 of NZ_JABWQY010000021.1, read as the reverse complement.
CCTGGCGCAGACTCACGACGGTCGTGCCGTGGTGTACATGGGCGATGACGAGCGTGGCGAATTCATCTACAAATTCATCAGCCGCCAGCGCATCGACCATGGCAACGCCAAGGCCAACCGCGACCTGCTGGACCACGGCACCTTGTACGTGGCGCGCTTCGATGCCGGCGACGGCAATCCAGACCATCCGAAAGGCAAGGGCCAGTGGATCGAACTGACCCACGGCAAGAATGGCCTCGACGCCGGCAAAGGTTTCCCCGATCAGGCGCACGTGCTGATCCATGCACGCTTGGCCGCCAGTGCCGTCGGCGCGACCCGCATGGACCGTCCGGAGTGGATCGTGGTCAGCCCGAAAGACGGCCAGGTCTATTGCACCCTGACCAACAACGCCAAGCGCGGCGAAGACGGCCAACCGGTGGACGGGCCGAACCCTCGGGCCAAGAACGTCTACGGACAGATCCTGCGCTGGCGCACCGAGCGCGACGATCATGCGTCCAATACTTTTGACTGGGATCTGTTCGTGGTCGCCGGCAACCCGACGGTACACGCCGGCACGCCCAAAGCCGGCTCGTCCAACGTCAACGCCCAGAACATGTTCAACAGCCCCGACGGCCTGGGCTTCGACAAGGCCGGACGGCTCTGGATTCAGACCGACGGCGATTCCAGCAACGCTGGGGACTTCGCTGGCATGGGCAACAACCAGATGCTCTGCGCTGACCCGGACAGCGGCGAAATCCGCCGCTTCATGGTCGGGCCCGTGGGTTGCGAAGTGACCGGCATCAGTTTCGCGCCGGACTACAAGACGATGTTCATCGGGATCCAGCACCCTGGTGAAAACGGTGGTTCGACATTCCCCGAGCACTTGCCTGATGGCAAGCCGCGGTCTTCGGTGATGGTCATTACCCGGGAGGATGGCGGAGTCATCGGCGCCTGACACATTGTGGCGAGGGAGCTTGCTGCCTCGCCACAATGACCGATTGAACGCCCACCGATCAATCGGGACTGCTTTACGCTAAGATGCTGGGTCGGACGCGGCAGCCCTGCCGCTGCGCAGGAGTCAGCATGTCCCATCCGTTTGAAACCCTCACGCCCGACCTCGTCCTCGATGCCGTCGAGAGCATTGGCTTCCTCAGCGACGCCCGCGTGCTGGCCCTCAACAGCTACGAAAACCGCGTGTACCAGGTCGGCATCGAAGACGCCGAGCCATTGATCGCCAAGTTCTATCGCCCGCAGCGCTGGACCAACGAAGCGATCCTGGAAGAACACCGATTCACTTTCGAGCTGGCCGACTGCGAAGTGCCGGTGGTGGCGCCGCTGATCCACAACGGCGAAAGCCTGCACGAACACGCAGGGTTTCGTTTCACCCTGTTTCCCCGTCGCGGCGGCCGTGCGCCGGAGCCGGGCAATCTCGACCAGCTCTATCGCCTGGGCCAACTGCTCGGCCGTCTGCATGCGATTGGGGCGACCCGTCCGTTCGAGCATCGCGAAGCCCTGGGGGTGAAAAACTTCGGTCATGACTCGCTGGAGACGGTGCTGCAAAGCGGTTTCGTACCCCGTAGCCTGCTGCCGGCCTACGAGTCAGTGGCCAGGGATCTGCTCAAGCGTGTCGAAGATGTCTACGCCGCCACGCCCCACCAGAACATCCGCATGCACGGCGACTGCCACCCGGGCAACATGATGTGTCGCGACGAGGTGTTCCACATCGTCGACCTGGACGACTGCCGTATGGGCCCGGCGGTACAGGACCTGTGGATGATGCTCGCCGGGGACCGTCAGGAATGCCTGGGGCAGCTGTCGGAACTGATGGACGGCTATCGGGAGTTCCACGACTTCGACCCGCGCGAACTGGCCCTGATCGAACCCCTGCGCGCCCTGCGCCTGATGCACTACAGCGCCTGGCTGGCGCGCCGCTGGGACGATCCGGCGTTTCCCCGCAGCTTCCCTTGGTTCGGCAGCGAGCGTTATTGGGGCGATCAGGTGCTGGCCCTGCGCGAACAACTGGCGGCGCTCAACGAAGAGCCGCTGAAATTGTTCTGACGTCCATCGTTCGAAAAGGTCAGCAGCGTTACCGGAAAAATCTTCTTACAATCATGCTTTTGTTAGCTGCCTAAGCAAGGACTCTGCATGCAAGCCGCCAACCCGCGTCGCGGGTATATCCTGGGCCTGAGCGCCTACATTATCTGGGGCCTGTTCCCGATTTACTTCAAAGCCATCGCCAGCGTGCCCTCGGTGGAAATCATTATCCATCGAGTGCTCTGGTCCGCCCTGTTCGGCGCGGCCTTGTTGATGGTCTGGAAACACCCGGGCTGGTGGCGTGAACTGCGCGACAATCCGCGTCGCCTGGCGATCCTCGCCCTGAGCGGCACGCTGATTGCGGCCAACTGGCTGACCTATGTCTGGGCGGTGAACAACGGGCGGATGCTCGAAGCCAGCCTGGGCTATTACATCAATCCGCTGGTCAACGTGCTGCTGGGCATGCTGATCCTCGGCGAGCGCTTGCGGCGCATGCAATGGGTGGCGGTCGGGTTGGCAGCGCTCGGCGTAGCGCAGCAGGTCTGGCAGGTGGGCAGCCTACCGTGGGTGTCGCTGATGCTGGCGTTGACCTTTGGCTTCTACGGGTTGATCCGCAAGCAGGCGCCGGTGAAGGCACTGCCTGGGCTGGTGGTGGAAACCTGGATGCTCGTACCGATTGCTGTCGCCTGGCTGTTGCTCAATCCAGCAGCCACCAGCGCCCAAGCGGCGTTCTGGACGACGTCCGAAGCCTGGTGGCTGGTGGCGGCCGGCCCGGTGACGCTCATACCATTGGTATGCTTCAACGCCGCAGCACGGCACTTGCCCTACACCACGCTGGGCTTCTTGCAGTACATCGCGCCGACGCTCGTGCTGCTGCTCGCGGTGCTGTTTTTCGATGAACATTTGTCCTCCAGCACCCTGGTTGCGTTCCTGTTCATCTGGGCCGGCCTGGCGGTGTACAGCGTGGATGCAGTGGTGAGCATGCGCCGGCGCAACTGATCATAAATTGCACAAACTCCTACAGGCCACGTCTGGCGTGGCCTGCGCTTATCTTTCCCAAGGTTATCCACAACCTGATCCCCGCCGTTTGTGCACAAGCCCTTGAAAATTGGCGATTTTTTAACCATTGCTCGCTGAGGCCCGGCGGGCCTGGGCTGGCGGCGGGTCTCTACAGGTTATCCACAGGCAGGCGCAACGTTTCCTTGGATAACCAGCGTCAGCTTTCGTCGCTCAGTTTCAGTTCGACCATCAGTTCATCGGCCAGCGTTTCCAAGCGTTCCTGCAACGTATCCAGCGACAAGGTCAAAGGCACGCCAAGAATCGCCTCGGCATGAAACAGCAATTCGCTGCTCATCGGTGCGGGTCGAACATGGGTCACCAGTCGCTCGACGTTGACGCCCTGCTCGCTCAGCAGGCGGGTGATGTCGCGCACGATGCCGGGACGGTCGTTGCCCACCAGCTCCATGGCGATGGGTTTCCAGGTGCAGGACTCTTCTATCGCATTTTCAGCGATCAACACCCGAATGCCGTGGGCCGATAGCCCCTGCAAGGCTTCGATCAGTTCTTCATGAGACTCGGCCGGAGCGCTGAGGCGCAGGATCCCGGCGAACTGGCCGGCCAGGTGCGACATGCGGCTTTCCAGCCAGTTACCGCCATGCTCGGCAATACATTGGGCGATACGCTCGACCTGCCCGGGCTTGTCCGGTGCAAAAACAGTGATGACAAGATGGTCCATGGCACAGCCTCTGTGGGGTGGATGAGACAGTATAGGCAACGCTGCGGATCAGGCCGGCAAGGCCTTGCGGCAGACAATGTGTACAGTTCAAAAGATTTATCTGGAACAATCCGACTGTTTTTTGAGAACATCCGGTGCCGCGCCGTGACTGTACTGCTTTAGTCGGTCGCGGAACGACGCAATTAGTCTAATTTTCACAACCGCAATTGATCATGTAGTATTCCGCAGCGCGCACTACATAACCGCGATACACCGGTTGCACCGATGTCTGCTTAAGGCCATTCGCATCCCTGAAAAGCCCCGTCAGCAAGGCTTGCACACCCAGCCGCCAGCGATGGCATGTACTGGTTCCGGGGTTTGTGGTTTAAATGTCCCGAGGCTTCATTATCAAAATCGAAGAGCTGAAAAGCGAAATAGCTGAGCAGAGTGAGGCAAGCAATGACTGAACACGTTCAAGTCGGTGGCCTGCAGGTCGCCAAAGTCCTGTTCGACTTCGTGAATAACGAAGCCATTCCCGGAACCGGCCTCACCGCCGATGCGTTCTGGGCCGGCGCCGACAAGGTCATTCATGACCTGGCCCCGAAGAACAAAGCCCTACTCGCCAAACGAGACGATTTCCAGGCACAGATCGATGCCTGGCACCAGGCTCGTGCCGACCAGGCCCACGACGCCGTGGCTTACAAAGCCTTCCTGCAAGACATTGGTTATCTGTTGCCAGAAGCGGCGGATTTCCAGGCCACGACGCAAAACGTCGACGATGAAATCGCGCGCATGGCCGGTCCGCAACTGGTCGTGCCGGTGATGAATGCCCGCTTCGCCCTCAACGCCTCGAACGCCCGCTGGGGTTCGCTGTATGACGCGCTGTACGGCACCGACGCCATCAGCGAAGCCGACGGCGCGGAAAAAGGCAAAGGCTACAACAAGGTCCGAGGCGACAAGGTCATCGCCTTCGCCCGCGCCTTTCTCGACGAAGCCGCGCCGCTGGCGGCTGGCTCCCATGTCGACTCCACCGGCTACAAGATCGTCGACGGCAAACTGGTCGTCGCGCTCAAGGGCGGCAGCAACAGCGGCCTACGCGATGACGCCCAACTGATCGGTTTCCAAGGCGAGACTTCAGCCCCCACCGCAGTGTTGCTGAAGCACAACGGCCTGCACTTCGAAATCCAGATCGATGCCAGCACCCCAGTCGGCCAAACCGACGCCGCCGGCGTGAAGGACATCCTGATGGAGGCCGCGCTGACCACCATCATGGACTGTGAAGACTCGGTCGCCGCCGTCGACGCAGATGACAAGGTCGTGATCTACCGCAACTGGCTCGGCCTGATGAAGGGCGACCTCTCGGAAGAAGTCGCCAAGGGCGGCCAGACGTTCACCCGGACCATGAACCCCGACCGCGTCTACACCGCCGTCGACGGCTCGGGCGTGACCCTGCATGGCCGCTCGCTGCTGTTCGTACGTAACGTTGGCCACCTGATGACCATCGACGCCATCCTGGACAAGGGCGGTAACGAAGTGCCGGAAGGCATCCTCGACGGCTTGATCACCAGTCTTGCGGCGATCCACAGCCTCAACGGCAACACCTCGCGCCGCAACAGCCGCACCGGTTCGGTGTACATCGTCAAGCCGAAGATGCACGGGCCGGAAGAAGCGGCGTTCACCAACGAGCTGTTCGGTCGCGTCGAAGACGTGCTGAACCTGCCCCGCAATACCCTGAAAGTCGGGATCATGGACGAAGAGCGCCGGACCACGATCAATCTCAAGGCCTGCATCAAGGCGGCGAGTGAGCGCGTAGTCTTCATCAACACCGGCTTCCTGGACCGCACCGGCGACGAAATCCACACCTCCATGGAAGCCGGCCCGATGGTGCGCAAAGCCGACATGAAAGCCGAGAAGTGGATCGGCGCCTATGAAAACTGGAACGTCGATATCGGCTTGAGCACCGGCCTGCAAGGTCGCGCGCAAATCGGCAAGGGCATGTGGGCCATGCCCGACCTGATGGCTGCCATGCTTGAACAGAAAATTGCTCATCCTATGGCTGGCGCCAACACCGCGTGGGTTCCGTCACCCACCGCCGCCGCATTGCACGCGCTGCATTACCACAAGGTCGACGTGTTCGCCCGCCAGGCCGAACTGGCCAAACGCGCCCGCGCGTCGGTGGATGACATCCTGACCATTCCCCTGGCAGTCAGCCCGAACTGGACGCCCGAGCAGATCAAGCACGAACTGGACAATAATGCCCAGGGCATCCTTGGCTACGTGGTGCGCTGGATCGACCAAGGCGTCGGCTGCTCGAAAGTGCCGGACATCAACGACATCGGCCTGATGGAGGACCGCGCGACGTTGCGTATTTCCAGCCAGCACATTGCCAACTGGCTGCGCCACGGCATTGTCACCCAGGACCAGGTGATGGAAAGCCTCAAGCGCATGGCGACCGTCGTGGACCGCCAGAACGCCAACGACCCGCTGTACCGCCCGCTGGCGCCAGACTTCGACAGCAACATCGCCTTCCAGGCGGCGGTCGAACTGGTGGTCGAAGGCACCCGGCAGCCAAACGGCTACACCGAGCCAGTGCTTCACCGTCGGCGTCGTGAGTTCAAGGCAGCCAATGGGCTGTGATTGAGCGGTAAACGCGATCGAGTAGGAGGCGGATTTACATCCGCCGTCCTCTCACACCACCGTACGTACGGTTCCGTATACGGCGGTTCAGGTTATACGGATAAACCGTTAATCGTATCCAGTATC
>NZ_JABWQY010000020.1:0-105958 GCF_014268685.1 Pseudomonas sp. SWRI92 | reverse complement strand
CCAAGCCCCGGAACGCTTCGCCCACGACCCGGCCGGCAACCTGCTGATGCAGGACCGCCCCGGCCCGACCACCCTCAAGGGCAACCGCCTATTGATGGAGGGCGACCGCCATTACGACTACGACGCCTACGGCAACCTCGTCCGCGAACGCCGCGGCACGGCCCAATGCCTGGTCACCGAATACCGCTACGACAGCCAACACCGCCTCATCGGCGTCACCAGCCCGGACGGCAACGAAACGTCCTACCGCTACGACGCCTTCGGCCGACGCATCAGCAAGACCGTGGACGACCAGACCAGCGAATTTATCTGGCAAGGCGACCAGGTCATCGCCGAAAGCAGCGACCAGCACTACCAAAGCTACGTCTACGAGCCCGGCACCTTCCGCCCCCTCGCCCTGCTCGAAGGCGAAGGCCCAGAAAAAGCCACGCCGTTCTACTACCACCTCGACCACCTCGGCACGCCCCAGGAACTGACCAGTCATCAAGGCGAAGTGGTTTGGGCCGCGCGCTACAACGGCTACGGCAAACTTACCGAACTGCGCCACGGCGACGGCCCCCGACTGCATCAACCGCTACGTTTCCAAGGGCAATACCACGACCTGGAAAGCGGCCTGCATTACAACCGGCACCGGTACTACAATCCGGAGACGGGACGGTACCTGACGGCGGATCCGAGCAAGCTCAAGGGAGGGCTTAACGGGTATCGGTATACCCTGAACCCGACGGGGTGGGTGGATCCGTTGGGGTTGGACGACTGTCCGGGTGATGGATGTAAAAAGCCGGCGGTTGGAGAGCAGGATCCGGCGGCTAAGGTTGGGGTGGATGAGGAGTCTCCACCGCCTCCGGCCTCACCAACACCAGACAAATGGAGTCGAGATCCTAGAAGTATTCAGGATCAGATGACATTGCAGGCCGCAAAAGAACACCGCGGAAAAAGAATCATAAAGGGCCTTGACGATCCAAAATTCAAAGGAATGGAGAAATGGGAACTAAAGACAAAATCCAATAACAGAAACGATTCCGTAGTGCATTACGTTTGGGACCCGAGTACAGACGAAGTAATGGATTTTAAATTCAAAAAGCATAGCAATGACGACATAAAGCCTTGGGGCAATGATCCATCAGTACCACCCGGAGATATCAAGAAATGAAAGTTAGATGCATAGTGAACAATTTAAACAGCGACATGCTCTCACCAGAAACACTCAAACGTCTAAAACGCTACATATCTCTTCCGGATGGCGAACTGGATTTGGAAATAGGCAAAGAGTACGTCGCCTACGGCATTGAATTTTGGGATAACTGCCCTTGGTTATATCTATGTCCCGACGACTACGACGAATACCCTATCCCCGTCGCTGCGGATTTTTTTGAGATCACAGACAAACGCCTCTCAACCCACTGGCAGCTTAACTTCAAAGAAAGTAGCAATAGCGAAAATGAGACCCAATTGGTTTTCTCAGAATGGGCTAGTGACGAGTTATTTTACGAGAATCTTATCTCGGGCGACAAACACGCTGAGGCCATTTTCGACAAGTATAGAAAAATTATGGACGCAGAGTAGCTAGGACAGTTTACTGATGCGCACTTCCGGCAGGTAATCCCATAAAATGACCATCAAAAAAATAACTATTGAGCTTCACGGTAAAATCAATCACGCAACCCTTGAATACGATAGAGGAAATATAGCCCTGACAGTAAAAATTCCGGGCGAGCCAGAAAAAACATTCACAGACTTTGATTATTACATGTGTCTCGGCAAGGCAAGACAAGACTTCCCCCATGTTAAATTCCTGTGCAAGGGTTCGAAAATCAATGTATACCCTTCACGTATGTGCTCGCAAATGGCCAACGGATTAGTAGCTTACGAAGTTTCCTGGGGCAAAGCCGCAGGCAGAGAGAATATCGTTCAGATTTTTGATTACGAGGACAAGGATATAGTCACCGACATTAAAACTCAGTTTGATTATCACAAGCGATGGGTGCAATCTATAGGCGAAAACTTGTGACACCTACTTCTGATATATGATAGCTCAGCGTTCACTCTGCGAGAGCGTGACATCAAATTTTTAAGCTTTACAAAATTTCCGGCAATCATCATATATACGTGAAACTTCAATCGTAGAACTCTAGCCGCGTAAAAGATCTCGCCAAGAAGATCTTTTACGCGTAACGCTTTTCCTCTACCTCACCTCAACAATATCCAACACCCGATTCGCCAACAATTCACTCACCTCAATTACCTGCAAAATCCCCAACGCAATATGTCGCCTTGACCCATCCAGATCAAACGCCAAATCGCTAATCATTGCATTAGCCGAAGCCAGGTTCTCACTCAAATTCGCAAGCAAACACTCAGAATCGACGTCAGGATCGATACGAAAAATAGTGTTGGGCTTGTCGGACGTTTCGTTTTTGGGCTTAGGTTACAGATAGAAATCCAAAGCGCGAGTGGCAGCATCGTCGATTTTCTTGTTGCGAGCGGACTGTGCACGAGAGACGTGATCATCTGCCTCGGGAGGATTCGGAGTAACTTTTGCCATCGTCTTGCTTCCTGTCATTGGAGCCATCACCCGCTCGCTGCTAAACGATGGGAGGCAGCTGTACGCAGGTTAGCAGACCGGGGAAACAAGAAACCGGCGCGTCCGAGGACGCCCTGCGCACAGCTACCATCAAGTGCAGGATGGGGGAATCCTGACTGGATGACGCCTTGCACAACCTGTTTCACCACGAGCTGCTAAACCCGATCACTGATGAGCAGTGACAGGACTCAAGCTACCGACGCGGCCCCAGGCGCACAAGCCGGCGGATTCTGGCGTAGTTGTAGGCAAAGGCGCAAGACGATGTCGGCCAGCTATCGATGCTGCGGATTTCAGGACGACGGCTGTAAGAAAACGGAACCCAATCCCGGCACATCCCCTCAATTCTAAAGAGAGCAACCAAACCTCGGAGCCCGCCACCATGAACCACCCCACCCTCACCTTCGCCCAACTCCACCCCGGCGACCGCTTCACCCTCCCCGCCGACCACCGTCTGTTCACCAAGCTCACCGACAGCACCGCCCGTGAGCACAGCGTGCATTCCATCAACCTGAAGGAAGAAGGCTACGGTTACGCCGAAGACCCCATAAAAAACCTGCCCGGGGAAGCGCCGGTCGAGTATGTCCCGGTCGGCGGTCCGTTGCGGGCTGGAGGCTAGCGCGCATACCGCGATCACAAACACCGCGACATCAGCCACTGTTCCTTGCCCCAAGCCTCGAAGCGCTCCAGCACTTCCCAGCCAAGCTTGGCGTAGTAATCCCGTTGGCTGTGAGTGTGCAGGAACAAGGTATTGGACCCCGCCTCTTTCGCATGGCGACAGATACCTTCGATCAACTGCGCGGCCAGTCCCCTGCGTCGGGCATCCGGGTGGACGAACACGCAGGCCAGCCAAGGGCCGAGTTCGGGGCGCTCAGGCAGGTCGTCACTTGCCAGCGAGGCACCGCCCAATAGCTGATCGTGCTCCAAGGCGATCAGGCATTTCCACCGGCCATTACGCTGCCCCGCACAGAATTCTTCCTGCCAGCTGACAAGCGACTGGTGCGCGAATTCATAGCTGAACTCCCGATAAAGCCACTCGGCCATCAGGTTGCATTTATCCATGTGGTTGACGAGCCAATCTACTCGCAGCATGTGAACGGTCCTTATGCAGTCAATTTTCCAGCGCGAAGACCCATCCAGATGCCTACCCGCGCTCATTCCCAGCAAATACCCACCAGCAAAGCCCTAACCTATCGTAATCTCGCACCTGAACAAGCCCAGCTCCTGAATCCGGCCGAGATCTCATTCCAGATGCCTTCCATTTATCAACTCAAACCCGCCTTCCAGAATCTGCTCCGCCCCACCGTCCAGCGCCTTTACAACAACGGCGTCACCGCCAATCAGGTCACGCTCCTGGCCGGCATCGTGTCCGTGTTGGTGGGAGCGGTGGTTGCCTGGTTCGCCAACCATCCTTGGATTTTCGTCCTGGTGCCGGTCTGGATGTTCCTGCGCATGGCATTGAATGCGGTGGATGGCATGCTGGCGCGGGAGTTTGGCCAGCAATCGCATCTGGGCGCCTACCTGAATGAGCTATGCGATATCATCGCCGACGCCGCCCTGATCCTGCCTTTTGCCTTGTTTGCCGATACCAGTCTTCTGCTCGTGTTGTTGGTCGCGCTGTTGGCGTTGTTCAGCGAATACGCCGGCGTGCTGGGGGCGATGGTCGGGGCTTCGAGGCGCTATGACGGGCCGATGGGCAAGAGTGATCGCGCCTTTGTATTCGGTGTGCTGGCGACCGGTATTGCCCTGGGTTGGCTCGGGGCGCTCTGGGTGAATGGTGTGATGGCGGTGGTTGCCGCCCTGCTGGTTTATACCTTGGTCAATCGGGTCCGTCATGGCCTGAGCCAAGTGTCGGAAAACGCCCCCTCAGCATAAGGAAGTTGCAATGCGCGAAGCCCAGGAATTGACGTTCACCACCCATGATGGCGTGGAGTTGTTCTACCGGCACTGGCCGGCTCTCGACACTGTTGCGGGTGAACCCCGTCAGGCGGTGTTGTTGTTTCATCGTGGTCATGAACACTCCGGGCGCATTGCGCACCTGGTGGATGAACTGGATTTGCCCGGGTTCGAGTTTTTCGCCTGGGACGCGCGCGGCCATGGCCAGTCGCCGGGCGCTCGCGGCGACAGCCCGAGTTTCGCCACCAGTGCGCGGGATGTGCAGACGTTCTGCGATCACATCGGCGCCACGCATCAGATCGACGAACAGAACATCGCCGTGGTGGCGCAAAGCGTCGGCGCGGTGATCGCGTCCACTTGGGTCCACGACTACGCGCCGCGCATTCGCTCGCTGGTGCTGGCGTCGCCGGCTTTCAAGGTCAAGCTCTACGTGCCGTTTGCCCGTCCGGGCCTGGCGCTGATGCGCAAGTTTCGTGGCAATTTTTTCGTCAACAGTTACGTCAAGGCCAAGTTCCTCAGCCATGACCCGGAGCGCGTGGCGTCCTACGACAGCGACCCGTTGATCACCAAGGCGATTTCGGTAAACGTGCTGCTGGGCCTGTACGAAGCGGCCGACCGGGTTGTCGCCGATGCCCAGGCGATCCAGGTGCCGACGCAGCTGTTGATCTCCGGTTCCGACTTCGTCGTGCATCGCAAACCCCAGGAACAGTTCTTCGAGCGACTGGGCAGCCTGCACAAGGAAAAGCACATCCTGCCGGGGTTCTTCCACGACACCCTCGGTGAGAAGAATCGCGCACCGGCCATTGCCAGCGCCCGCCGTTTCATCCTGCAAAATTTTGCCCGCCCGCTGGACCGCCCTTCCCTGCTGGATGCCGATCGCCTGGGCGTGACCTGCGCCGAAGCGGAAACCCTGGCCACGCCGCTGCCGCACAATTCGCTGCGTGACCTTTACTGGCGCATGACCCGCGCCAGCATGCGCTTTGGCAGCAAGTTGTCGGCTGGCGTGAAGTTGGGTTTCGACACCGGGTTCGACTCCGGTAGCACCCTGGATTACGTCTACCGCAATCGCCCCACCGGCACTTCGGCGCTGGGCAAAGTCATCGATCAGAACTACCTGAACTCCATCGGCTGGCGCGGCATTCGCCAGCGCAAATTGCACGTCGAGGAGTTGCTGCGCCTGGCCATGGGCAAGTTGCGCGAGCAGGACCGCGAGGTGCGCATCGTCGACATCGCCGCCGGCCATGGCCGTTACATTCTTGAAGCGCTGCAAGGCGTCAGTCCGCTGCCGGAATCGATCCTGCTGCGCGACTACAGCGACATCAACGTGCGCGACGGCAGTGCGCTGATTGTTGAAAAAGGCCTGGGTGACATTGCGCAGTTCGTCAAAGGCGATGCCTTCGATCGTCAGGACCTGGCGACGCTGGAGCCCAAGCCGACCCTGGCCGTGGTGTCCGGCTTGTACGAATTGTTTGCCGACAACCAGATGGTCGGCGCTTCCCTCGCCGGTCTGGCCGAAGCCGTTGAGCCTGGCGGATTCCTGGTCTACACCGGCCAGCCATGGCACCCGCAACTGGAATTGATCGCCCGCGCCCTGACCAGCCACCGCGCCGGCCAGGCCTGGGTGATGCGCCGACGTACGCAAGCGGAAATGGATCAACTGGTTGAGGCGGCGGGTTTCCGCAAGATCACCCTGCGGGTCGATGAGTGGGGCATCTTCAGCGTTTCCCTGGCCCAGCGAGTGCAGTAATGAGCGCCGTCATTGCTCCGGCCCGCGAACCGGCACTGCTGAAACCGGCGGTGCTCTGGCTGCTGTTGCTGGCGCCGCTGTTCTTCAGCACCTACGGCTTCGCCACCTGGATCACGTCCCAGCGCGACGACGTTGGCAGCCTGGTGTTCGCGTGGGAAAGCCATATGCCGTTCATGGCGTGGACCATCGTGCCGTACTGGTCGATTGATCTGCTGTACGGCCTGTCCCTGCTGCTGCCCAACAGCCGCGACGAACTCAAGCGCCACGCCTTGCGCCTGCTCACGGCCCAGGTGATTGCGGTCAGTTGTTTCCTGCTCTGGCCGCTGACGTTTACCTTCCCACGGCCAGAAATGGATGGTGTGTTCGGCTGGATGTTCGACGTGCTGGCGGGCTTCGACAAGCCGTTCAACCAAGCACCGTCGCTGCACATCGCGCTGCTGGTGGTGCTTTGGGTCTGCTATCAACGCCACCTGCAAGGTATTTGGCGCTGGTTGATGCACGGCTGGTTCGCCTTGATTGGCGTGTCGGTGCTGACCACGTATCAACACCACTTTGTCGACGTGCCCACGGGCGCATTGGCCGGTTGGTTGTGCGTGTGGTTGTGGCCGCTGGACCGACCGAGTCCGCTGCGAAGTGTCCAGCTGACGAACGACCCCACCCGCCGGAAACTGGCCTTGCGTTATGGCCTGGGCGCCGTGGCGTTTTTCACCTTGGCGTTTGCTTTCGGTGGCACGTGGCTCTGGTTGATCTGGCCGGCGGTGGCGGTGCTCATGGTCGCGCTGAACTACCTGGTGTTCGGCGCGAGCGGGTTCCAGAAGCGTGAAGATGGCCGGTTGAGCCCGGCGGTGCGTTGGTTGTTGGCGCCCTACCTGGCGGCGGCCTGGATCAATTCCCGCGTGTGGACGCGCAAGCATCCGCAGCCGGATCAGGTGGCGGATGACGTCTGGCTCGGGCGAATTCCTACGTCGGCGACGCTTAAAAGCAGCCCGTTTACTGGCGTGCTCGACCTCTGCGCCGAGTTGTCGATGGACAGTACGGCAATCGCCTATCGCAGCTTGCCGGTGCTCGACCTGACGGCACCGACGGCCGAGCAGTGCCTGAATGCCGCGCAGACCATCGAAAGCCTGCGTCAGCGCGGGCCGGTGCTGGTCTGCTGCGCCCTGGGGTATTCGCGCAGTGCCACCGCCGTGGCGGCGTGGTTGCTGGACAGCGGTCGCGCCGAGAGTGTCGACGCGGCCATCGCCCAGATTCGCCAAGCCCGGCCGGGCATCGTGTTGTACCCGGCCCATCGCCAGGCGTTGGAACAACTATCCAAGGGATTCGGGGCATGGTCATGAGCAGCGACATGGAACTGCACACCGTGGCGAGCCTGTTGCGGCGCGGTCAGTCACTGGACCAGTTTTCCACCGGCTTGACCCTGTTGGCGGCACTGATCGGCCTGGGTCAATGGCTGGTGGGTAGCATCGATCCGTGGCTATTGCTGCTGAGCTTCGGCGTGTTCGTCCTCGGCATGCAGGAAAAATATCTGGCGTTTCGCGTGGCGTTCGATGCCGATCTGTTTCAGATCGTCGCGGATGCCGGCAAACCGCTGACCGAACGCACCCAGGCGCTGGACACGGCCCTGGCCAATCTCGGCCTGCAACCGGTCGAGCGCGGCGGGCGGTCATGGCCCGAGCGCAGCCATGGTTCGATGCGACTGCTTCGCCGCCAAGCCTGGGTGGTGGCTATTCAGGCGCTGTTGACGGTGAGCTTCGTCCTGGCGAGTCCCTGGCTGGTTTTCTCGGGTCTGGGTGTTTAATACAGGCCTCTTGGGGCTGCTGCGCAGCCCAGCGGGAGCAAGCTCCCTCGCCACAGTTATCGGTGCCGGCCAGTAAACGTTGTGCAGATACTTATGTTTCTCAGGACAAGGAATCCTCATGTTCGAACCCGTGGTCGCCAATCTCATCACCTCCGCCGCGCGCATGGTCACCGGCGCTCGCAGCCTGTGGCTCGGCTGCGCGCCGACGCCGGTGCAGCGGATCTACTTCGCCAACCACAGCAGCCACGGCGACTTCGTGCTGCTCTGGGCCTCGCTGCCACCGGCGCTGCGCAAGCTCACTCGCCCGGTTGCCGGGGCCGATTATTGGCAAACCAGCCCGATGCGTCGCTACATCATCAACCGGGTGTTCAACGGCGTGCTGGTGGATCGTGAGCGCAAGGATCCGTCCTACAGCCCCTTGCAGCCGATGCTCGAAGCACTGGAAAACGGCGACTCGCTGATCATCTTCCCGGAGGGCACGCGCAATCCAGAGGAAGGCCTGCTGCCGTTCAAGAGTGGGATCTACCACTTGATGAAAAGCCACCCCGAGGTCGAAGTGATCCCGGTGTGGATCGCCAACCTCAACCGCGTCATGCCCAAGGGCCGGGTGCTGCCGCTGCCGCTGCTGTGCACCACCAGTTTCGGTGCGCCGCTGCGCATCGAGGACGGCGAAAGCAAAGAGCAATTTCTTGAACGCAGCCGCGCCGCACTGCTGGCGCTGGCCCCGGAGCACGTCTGACATGGATCGATATACCTTGATGTTGTTTGGCGGGATCGGCGCGATTCTGCTGCTGGCTTCGCTGGTCGGTTTCATTCTCAAGCTGCGGACAAAAGGCGCGCCGAACTCGGTCATCGAGAACCTCAACGCCCGGATCAATGCCTGGTGGATCATGGTGCTGGTGATCGGCATCGCGTTCTGGCTCGGCAACGCGGCGGTGATCCTGTTGTTCTACGCGGTATCGTTCTACGCCCTGCGGGAATTCCTTACGCTCACGCCCACGCGGCGCAGTGACTACCCGGCCCTGGTAGCGGCGTTCTACCTGGCGTTGCCGCTGCAATACCTGCTGATCTACTTCGACTGGTACGGGCTGTTTTCGATTTTCATCCCGGTGTACGTGTTCCTGCTGCTGCCGATCCTCGCGTCCTTGGGCGGCGACAGCACGCACTTCCTCGAGCGCGCTTCCAAGGTGCAATGGGGGCTGATGATCGCGGTGTTCTGCATCTCCTTCGTGCCAGCCTTATTGACCTTGGACATTGTTGGTTTCGAAGGGCGCAACCTACTGCTGATCGCCTACCTGGTGATCGTGGTGCAGCTGTCGGATGTGTTGCAGTACGTCTGCGGCAAGTTGTTCGGCAAGCACAAGATCGCGCCGAACCTGTCGCCGTCGAAAACCGTCGAGGGCTTTGTCGGCGGGATTTTCCTGGCCTCGCTGATTGGTGGCGCGTTGTGGTGGATCACGCCGTTCAACCCGTGGCAGTCGTTCCTCATCGCTTTGCTGATCAACCTGCTGGGCTTTGCTGGCGGCATCGTCATGTCGGCGATCAAGCGCGACCGCGGCGTCAAGGATTGGGGGCACATGATCGAAGGCCACGGCGGCATGCTCGACCGGTTGGACTCGGTGTGCTTCGCCGCGCCGATCTTCTTTCATCTGGTTCGGTATTGGTGGACGTGAAATAAACCTGTGAGGCTGAAGAGGTTTCTGTGGCGAGGGAGCTTGCTCCCGCTGGGCTGCGCAGCAGACCCAAAATCTTAGGGCCGCTGCGCGACCCAGCGGGAGCAAGCTCCCTCGCCACAAAGGCAGCTCGCAGGGCGATTTAGTGCGCCAACATGTTGTGATGCACGCTGTACATGATCCACAGCGACAGCCCCACCAACAGCGCAATCACCACCGTCGAGAACACCAGCGCCGTCAGGTTCCAGCGTTGTTGCGGTGAGAAGTCGAGGTGCAGGAAATAGATCAGGTGCACGACGATCTGGATCACTGCAAATACCGCCACGATCCCGGCCGTCATTGATTTGGGCAGCGTGGGATACATCACCAGCGCGAACGGAATGACGGTGAGGATGACCGACAGAACGAACCCGGTGAGGTAGGACTTTGCGCTGCCGTGGCTGGCATCGACGCTGCTCTGAAGATTGCTCATCTACATCACTCCAAACAGATAGACCACGGTAAACACACAGATCCACACCACGTCGAGGAAGTGCCAGAACAGGCTCAGGCACCCCATGCGGGTGGCGTTGACGGTGGTCAAACCGTTGCGTTGCACTTGGAACATCACCACGGCCATCCAGATCAGGCCGGTGGTGACGTGCAGGCCGTGAGTGCCCACCAGCGTGAAGAAGCCGGTGAGGAACGCGCTGCGGTTGGGGCCGTAGCCTTCGGCGATGAGTTTGTGGAACTCATGGACTTCCATGCCGATGAACGCCAGGCCGAGAACGAACGTCAGGCCGAGCCAGGCCAATACCTTTTGCTTTTGGCCGGCGCTCAGGGCGAGCATGGCGAAGCCGTAGGTAATGCTGCTGAACAGCAGGATGAACGTTTCCGTCAGCACGTAGGACAATTCGAAAATGTCGGCGGAGCCAGGGCCGCCGGCGACGCTCTGACCGAGTACCGCATAGGTCGCAAACAGCGTTGCGAACAAAATGCAGTCGGTCATCATGTAGACCCAGAAGCCGAACAGGGTCATGGAGCTGGCGTCCGAGTGCCCGTGTTCGGATTCCGGTGCCGTGGCGTTTGGCTGGACGAGATTGGACATGGATCAAGCCTCCGCCAATGCCTTGATGCGTTGATTTTCGATCCGCGCCACCTCTTCGGCGGGTACGTAGTAATCGATGTCGTCATCGGCGCTGCGCCAGATCACGCCACCGATGGTTGCGACCAGCCCGACGATGGCCAGCCACCAGATATGCCAGACCAGGGCGAAACACATGATCAGGCTGAACAGGCTGATGACCAGTCCCATCGCCGTGTTGCGCGGCATGTGGATGCTCTGGAAATCGGCTTCGACGACGGTTCTCTGGCCGCGCTCCTTCATGCCCCAGTAGGCGTCGATGCCCTCCACCACCGGTTGCTGGGCGAAGTTGTAGAACGGCGGCGGCGAGGCGGTGGACCACTCCAGCGTGCGGCCGTCCCACGGGTCGCCCGTGAGGTCGCGGTTCTGGTGGCGCTGGCGGATGCTGAAGTAGAACTGCAGGATCTGGCAGACCACGCCGCAGAGAATGATGCCGACGCCGAACAACTCCGCCAGCAACCATGGCTCCCATTCGGGCACGTTGAAATGGTTCAAGCGCCGGGTCATGCCCATGAAGCCAAGGAAGTAGGACGGCATGAAGGCGAAGTAGAAACCGATGATCCAGCACCAGAACGCTGCCCGCCCCAGACCATCATGAAGCTTGAAGCCAAAGGCCTTGGGGAACCAATACGTCAGGCCGCACAGGTAGCCAAACACGGCGCCGCCGATGATCACGTTATGGAAGTGGGCGATCAGGAACAGGCTGTTGTGCAGCAGGAAATCCGCCCCGGGCACCGCCAGCAGCACGCCGGTCATGCCGCCGATGCTGAAGGTGACGATAAAGCCGACCGTCCACAGCATCGGCGTTTCAAAGCGCACCCGCCCGCGGTACATGGTGAATAGCCACGTGAAGATCTTCACCCCGGTGGGCACGGCGATGATCATGGTCATGATGCCGAAGAACGCGTTGACGTTCGCCCCCGAGCCCATGGTGAAGAAGTGGTGCACCCAGACGATGAACGACAGGATCGTGATCGCAATCGTCGCCCAGACCAGCGAGTGATAGCCGAACAGGCGCTTGCGGCTGAAAGTGGACGCCACCTCGGAGAAGATACCGAACGCCGGCAGGATCAGGATGTACACCTCCGGGTGGCCCCAGGCCCAGATGAGGTTGACGTACATCATCGGGTTGCCGCCCAGCTCGTTGGTGAAAAAGTGCATGTCCAGGTAACGGTCGAGGCTGAGCATGAACAGCGTCGCAGTGAGGATCGGGAACGACGCGAGGATCAGCACCGCCGTGCACAGCACCGTCCAGGTGAACACCGGCATGCGGAAAAGGGTCATGCCCGGTGTACGCATTTTGAGGATGGTGACGAAGAAATTCACCCCAGTGAGCAACGTCCCGACGCCGGATATCTGCAATGACCAGATGTAGTAGTCCACCCCGACCCCGGGGCTATAGGACAAGCCCGATAACGGCGGGTACGCGACCCAACCGGTACGCGCGAATTCACCGATCGCCAGGGAGATGTTCACCAGCATCGCACCGGCGACGAACAGCCAGAAACTCAACGCATTGAGGAACGGGAACGCCACGTCCCGAGCGCCGATCTGCAAGGGCACGACGATGTTCATCAAGCCCACCACCAACGGCATCGCCATGAAGAAAATCATGATCACGCCGTGGGCGGTGAAGATCTGGTCGTAGTGCTCCGGTGGCAGATAGCCGGGCGAGCCGTCGGACGCCATGGCCTGTTGCGTGCGCATCATGATCGCGTCGGAGAAACCGCGCAGCAACATCACCAGCGCCACGACGATGTACATCACGCCGATGCGCTTGTGGTCCACCGAGGTAAACCACTCTTTCCACAGGTAGGTCCATTTGCGGTAATAGGTAATGGCGCCCATGCCGGCCAAGGCCACCAGGCCCACCACCGCAAGGGTCCACATGATGATCGGCTCATCCGTCGGGATCGCCTCTAGCGTCAGTTTTCCAAACATGCCTTACTCCTGCGCTTTCCGTTGAGCCCCGACGGGAGGCTCGATGCTGCCCTGCATGTCGTGCATGCGATGCTCGACTTCACGGGAACGGTTCATGCCTTCGTATTTATCGATGATGCTCTGGAACAAGTCCGGCTGGATCGACGCGTAATGTTCCACCGGATGCTTGACCGTGGGCCGGGCGAGTTGGGCGTAGCTGTCCTTGTCCAGGCGCTTGTGCCCCGCCCGCACATCGGCGACCCACTTGTCGAAGCCCGCAGCATCGGTGGCCAGGGTCTGGAAGTGCATGTCAGAGAAACCCGGCCCGTTGTAATTGGCGGCGATGCCCCGGTATTCCCCGGCCTCGTTGGCGATCAGGTGCAACTGCGTCTGCATGCCGGCCATGGCATAGATTTGCCCGCCGAGGGCCGGGACGAAAAACGAGGTCATGGCGCCGTCGGACGTCACCTTGAAGTTCACCGGTGTATCCAATGGCATGGCCAGTTCGTTGACCGAAGCGATGCCCAGTTCCGGATAGATGAACACCCATTTCCAGTCTGCCGCGATGACCTGCACCACGATCGGTTTCACGTCCGAGTCCAACGGCCGGTACGGGTCCAGGGCATGGGTCGACTTCCAGGTCACCACGCCCAGGATGATGATGATCACCAACGGAACGCCCCAGACCACCGTTTCGATCTTGCGCGAGTGGGCCCACTCCGGCGTGTACTTGGCCTTTTCGTTGGAGGCGCGGTATTTCACTGCGAAAACGAACGTCATGACGATGACCGGTACCACCACCAGCAACATCAATAACGTCGAGAGGATGATCAAGTTGCGCTGGTCAACGCCGACCTGTCCCTTGGGATTGAACAACACCATGTCGCAACCACCGAGCAACAGCATCCCGCCGACCAGCAACAACCTTATCAAGTAACAAGGCAGTCGAGTTCGCATGTCTGACGCTTCGCTTATTGAGTGTTTGCCAGTTGCTGACTGATCTTGTCTTTGATCGCCAGGCGCTGTTCCTTGAGTCTGCGGATGTCGTCATCCTCGACGTTGCCCGCCGAAATTGATTCGGCTGCCAACACTTGGTTATCCACGTCCGTGTATTCATCGAGCAGGCGATCAAGCTCCGGGTCTTGTTGACGACGTTGTTGAACCGCCTCTTTGCTGCAATTCAAATCCTGATAAAGATCGTGAGAAGCAGGCATGGCCTTCTCCTTAAGCAGTGATATTGGGGTACACGATTTTTAGAATTGCCCCCCACGGCTAAGTTGAAAGAAACATCTGGAAACGGTGACGAACGGCAGCGCTGACAAAAAAAGCCCACGAGACGTGGGCAAAGGGAAAGCTGTTTCAGGTTGGATCGGGTCAGGAAGACTGTCTGCCCGCTGCCGAGGGCATGGCCGTGGAGTCCACCCGGACCGTGCGAGCCTGGAGGGTGGCGCGCTCCCACTCCCTGGCGTCGTGGCTGCAAAAAATCTCGACGTGCCCGTCCTGGGTCCGTGCCAACTCCCGCAGGCGATTCTGATTGCGGATTCGTGCCGGGCGGTGGGTGTCCATCATGTACTGATAGAACTTCAGGCCCGCAGGACAGTGGCGCTCGGGTCGATGCACTTCATCGTGAAAAAAATACGCGTCGCCGGCGTGCAGCATCCAGCCATTGGCGGTGCGCAGGGCAATCCCGGCGTGGCCGGCGGTGTGGCCTTGGAGCGGCACCAGGAAAATATCCTCTTCTTCGGCGCCGACCAGCGCGCGCACCGAGTCAAAACCAAACCAGGTGTCGCCTTCGGTATTGTAGAACTCCCAACTGTCGACGCCTTGCCATTGCCGCGCCTGGAACCGTCGCCGACTGATCCAGCCGTCAGCGGAACGCGCCGCCGCCATCTCGTCACGCATGACATGCACCCGGGCCTGGGGAAAATCCTGGAGCCCGCCGGCATGATCGAAATCCAGGTGCGTCAGCAGGATATGTCGCACGTCATTGGCATCGAAGCCCAGGCGCCGCACTTGTTCCAAAGCCGTGAGGCGATGCTCGAACTTGATGTTGTTGAACACGCGAAAAAAACGACTCAGCCGCTCGGGCGTCTGCACATCCCGCTGGCCGAAACCGGTGTCTACCAGGACCAAGCCGTTGGTGTCGGTTTCAATCAGCAGGCAATGGCACACCAGGCACGCGGTCAGCCCTCGACTGTAGCCATCGAACAGCGCACCACCCACCGGGCACATGCAACCGCAGTTCAAATGATGGATGCGCATGGCTGGCCTCCTTTCCCGGGCAGGGCTTTTGTTGCAGGTTTTTAACGGACTCTGTGGAATCGACTGGCGGGAAGTTGAGGGAATTCCGAGAAGGCGACGGGCGGGCCGCTATTCTTGCGATAGGGCGACTCGTCTGGAAATAGCGGGAGCAGCAACGCCAAGCTTGCCGGATAGAAGAGACACTTGTAACGTAACGCCAAACGTCATTACAGGTATTACCCCATGGCTTCCATCAATATTCGCATCGATGACGATCTCAAGCAGCGGTCGTTTGCCGAGCTGGAAAAGCTCGGCGTTACACCTTCTGAGCTGCTACGCCAAACACTCCAGTACGTGGCGGAGCGAGGCAAGCTGCCTTTCAAAGCTGCGCTACTCAGCGAGGAAGATGAGGCGCTCATTGCCGTTGTGACGGAGCGTCTCGCTAACCCTCAAAGGGTTAAGGTAAGCCTGGATGACCTATAGCCTGGAGTTTGATCGACGTGCCCTGAAGGAGTGGAACAAGCTAGGCGATACATTACGACAGCAGTTCAAAAAGAAGCTTCTCGAAATACTTGAAAACCCTCGCGTCGAAGCCAATCGACTCCGACAACTCCCGGACTGCTACAAATTGAAACTGCGCAGCGCTGGGTATCGCTTGATCTATCAGGTTATCGACCAAGAAGTCGTGGTATTCGTAGTTGCGATAGGTAAGCGTGAGCGAGAGGCAGCTTATCAAGATGCGCAGGAGCGTATCTCATCCAACTGATCACCTCTCACCACGGTGGAAAACTCTGCCGACTAACTCTGCATCCACTGCTGTTCGGGGCGGGCTCAGGGGTAGCTGAAGCTCTTGACCAACGTCAGTTCCCCGACCGCGCGCATCGGCACCACGAACGTTTCCATCTTCTCGCTCGGCGTGCCCTCTTCCGTGATGACGGTGACTTGGGCCGTGGTCAGGGCTTGTTGCGCCTGCTCCACTTGTTCGCCGTCGCCCTCTTCGTCCTCGTCACTGCGATAACCGCCGCCGTAGTAATTCACGTACACCAGGTACTGGCCTTTGATAGGCGCGGGCATGGCGAAGATTTCCGGGCCATAGCCGGTGGTGACGTCGACATCGAGCGCGGCGCCGTTGGCCACGGCGCGGTCGCCGTACCAGATGTGGGCGCCGTCGGGAGTGACGAGGTGCAGGTCGAGGTCGGTGCCGTCGCTGTCCCAGGTCAGCAGGACCCGCAGCTTGGCCGGGGTGGCGCCGCCGCTGGTGTTGAGGAATTGCGTGCGGTGGCGCTGCTGGCCGTCGGCGCTGCGCACTTCAACGCTGTTGCTGCCGTTGGGGAATGAGAACGGGCGGTCGAAACGGCCTTCTTCATCCACTTTCAGCGGCAGGCTGACGCCGTTGACGATGAGCTGGCCCGGCGCGCTGCTGTCCTTGGGTGCTCCTTTGATCTGGCCGCTGATGCGGGCCGTGTCGGCCTGGCCCGCAGGCGTGTTGACCGACGAGGCCGGGTAGTTGACGGTCTGGCTGAAGCTTTCGCCCTCGCCGCCCGGCGCACCGCTGCGCCAGCCGCCGACGGGAGTGTCGAGCTTGATGGAGTCGGCGGCCATGGCCGGTGGCAACGCGGTCAGGGCGCAGAGCAACAGCAAGACCTGTGGATAACGGAGTGTCATGGTCTATTCCAGCAAGAGGTGACGGGCAAGCCCTTCGATATAGGTTTCGTCCTGGCCGTTGGGATGAGCTTCAAAGGCCAGGTGCAGGTATTCATGTGTGAGGTCGAGACGGTCTTGCAGCGTCAGTACGCCGCGCACATAAATGCGCTGGCGCTCGCGGTCAACGTAAGGCCGGCCGAAGGCAACGCGGCAGACGGCGAAAGCGCTGATTTCGTTGTAGCCCACTTCGCTTTCCAGCCGCTCACGCCAGCCCCGTCGCTGTTTCAGCAGCCATTCCTGGGCGGCGGGCAGCGCTTCGCAGGACGCCACCGGATTGTCCCAGCGGCTAAGGCTGGCACGCGGGTAAGCGTGTAGCAGGATGGCGTCATAACGCTGGCCGCCGTTGGCCTGCTCGACGGCTTGGGCCCAGGACAATTTGTCCGGGCCGGCCTGGTCGGAGTGGTAAGTGATATCGGTGCCGGCCAGCACCAGGTCGCTGGTCCAAGCCGCAATGGCACGGGTTTCAGGCGCTGCCGGACGCGGCGCGACGCGCTGGCGATGACTGCTGTCGTCGATGCTCAGGCAATCGCCATTGCGCTGGGCGTTTTGCAGCAGGTAGGTGCGGATCGCCACGGCCAACGCCTTGGCGGCTTCGACGGGCTCGGCCTTGGCTTCGCGTTGCAAGACCCGAGCGACGTATTCCTCCCGATCCAGGCGCGCCACCAGCTTGCCGGGCATCAGGAACAGCTCGCCATCGCTGTGGATGTCCAGTTGATTACCATTGGTGAACTCGACGCGATAGTCGCCCCGCAGTTGACCCACCGTGGCCGGGCGATCGCCGGACATCACCCGTTGCAAGGGATAGCGGGCAAACAGGTCGACCTCCACGCAACGCCCGGTTTCCGCCGGCCAGCGGGATGGCAAGGCCGTGGCCAGGCCACCGCCATAGTTCTTCAGGATTTGCTGGCTGGTGCCGCGGCCACCGGCCCAAACCGGCGTACCGTCAACCAGCCAACCGGCGAAACCGCCCTGTCGCGACGCAGGTCCCTGGTCGCCCAGCCAACTCCAGGTCTTGACCCGCAAACGCCCGCCCAACTGGCCGACCACTCGCCCGTCTGCCGCGCCAAGCACGACGTCGAGTAACACCCGGCGGGCTTGATCCTGGGCCGGCAGCGTGGCCAGCGCCTTGAGCAATTGCGCGACAGGCACTTGGGTTTGCGGCTGCAAGGCCGGCAAGTCCAACAACCAATTCGGTGCTTGGCGGACCTGCCAGTAATCACGCCAGCCCGCGGCCGAAAGCCCGAGGCGTTGCGGTTCGAAATACAAGCCGCAGGACTTCACCAGCGCCTGGTCGCGGCCAATGCTCTTTCCGGCGGTGCAGCAATAGACTTCCTCTTTCGATTCACCGCGACATTCATACACCGGCTCGCGGGCATCGGTGTCCACCAGCCAGGCGTAGACGAAGAGTTTCCACAGACTGCCCAGCGGCGCTTGCAACGAATCGGGCAGTGGCTGGCGGTCCAGCACTTGAGTCTGGCTCACTCGCAGCAGTTCGCCGTCGAAGGCCAGGCGCAACGGTTCCTCCTGCGCTGTTGCCAGCGCAGGAATCAAGCACAGCCACCACCAGCCCCACCGCTTGCGCATGTCAGTCGACCGTGACCTGACCGAGGGCCGGTTTCTGCTCCCGAGCCTGGTTCTGTGGCGCGTAGACCTGAGTGAAACGTACCGGCGGCACGCTGAACTGGCCCTTCTGGGAGAAGCGCACCAAGTGTCGCAAGCGCAGCTCGCCACTGAGGGCATCCACCGGCACCGCGTAGGCCATCTGGCCCGGCTCGAAACGAGCCTTTTCCAGGGACGTCGGCTCACTGTCGGCTTTGCCCATCAACTGAATGCCCCACGTGGTGCGTTCCACATCGGCGCCCGGCGGCAGCGGCACTTCGAGCATGCCGTAGCGCAGCGGGGTCGGGGCCTTGCTGTTGATGATCACTTCATCCAGATAGAGGCTGTCACTGGACAACGGTTTGTTGCCCACCGCTTCGAGCTTGAAGGTGAAGGCCTCGTCGCCCGGCACCAGGCGCGACAGGCGTCGGGTGATGGACACGGCCATCGGCGCCAAGGGCGCTTGCTGGCTCTGGAAGCTCAACGCCGCTTGCAATGGACGCTCCTGGGCGCCGGTCAGGGTCAGCATCGTTGGAAGCTGCGCGCCCTGCCACTGCCAGTAGGTTTCACCGGTCGCGCCTTGCTTGGCTGCCCAGCCTTCGCCCGGCGCCAGGGCCGCGGCCGGAGCCGCCTGCTCGATACTGCGTTGCAACCAGGTCAGGGCCAGGGCTCGTTCAAGGGTGGATTGCTGTGGCAGCACGCGTTCCAACAATGCAGTTGCGCGCGTCTGGTCGAAGCTCTGCAACGACAAGAGCAAGGCCTCGACAAACGGTTGCGAGCTGAGCTCCAACTGCTGTTGCGCGGCGTCTGCCTGGCGACTGAAGGCCGCTGGCAATGGCACTTTCGCCTGTTTGGCCAGCGATGCCGTCAGGACACGGGCGCTGGCCAGGCCAAGGGCTGAATCCGGCGCGTACATGACCAGGCTGTCTTCACCGCTGTCCAGCACGCTCTCGGTGCTGTCTTCGCTGGCCTTCGCCAGATCATCCATCAAGCCACTGAGCAAGGTGTTCACCGGCAGTTGCATCTGCTTGGCGAACGACAGGATCAGCGCACGTTGCAACAGCGGCGTATCGCCGGCCTGCTTGGCGTAGACCTCAAGCACTCGCTGCCAGTGTTCCGGCGGCAGGCTCAGGTCCAGCGCCTGGCTGGCGTGCCAGTCGGCGTAATAGGCATAGGCGGTGAGAAATGCATCCGGCTCACCGTCCTGGCCCCACCAGGTAAAGCTCGCCGAGGGGCCGGCCATTTGCACCAGGCGCAGGCGGCTGTTCTGCAGGATCAACCGCAAGCGGTCGCGGATCTGCGGGTTCGACGCCAGGGTCGGGTAGGCGATGCTCAACGGCAACAGGCGACTGGCGGTCTGCTCGACGCCGCCGTACGGGTAGCTCAGCAGGTCATCGAGGGCCGAACGGAACAGCGCTTGCGGGCTGTCATCCAGGCGCAGGCGAATATCGCTGGCGTCGGCCGGCAGGGTCAGCGGGGTGTCGCCGCTGGCCACGTCAAGGCGCTGGCTCTGGGTGACTTGCCAGCCGTTGCCGCTGGCGTTCAAGTGCATGGCCAGGGCGTCCTGGGTTTCGCCGTTCAATTGCAACTGCACGGTCAAGTCGCCATTGCTCAGCTCCATGGCAGGCAACGCCACGTAGTTGATGCCGCTTTTCAGGTCCGCGACGACGCGCTGTTCGGCGCCGGCGTAACGGATCAGCAGCTCGGCTTTCAGCGGTTTTTCCGATTGGCTGAAGACGAACAGGCCCAGTTGCGGCTTGTCGCCCACGCGGAAACGGGTCGGGCCGCTCCACTTCAGGTACAGCGGTTTTTCCGAGGCGATGAACTGCTTCTTCTGGCCCACTTGGCCGTCGTCGGCGATCGCCTTGGCGGTGATGCGCCAGCGAGTCAGCGAGTCCGGCATCTTGAAGGTGAAGCGGGCCTTGCCGTTGGCGTCGGTGACCAGCTCCGGTTGCCATGCGGCGGTGTCGACGTCTTCACGACGCGGCCGTTCCAGCACCTTGACCCCGCGCTCGCTGCGGTTGGCCTTGCCCGGCGCGCCGGGGCTGCCCGGCAGCGCTACGTCGTAGCTGATGAACGACAGGCTGGCGCTGGTGCGCACGTTGTTACGACGCGGGTGATAGAAGAACTGGTCGATGGTCGGCGCGACTTCCGGTTGCAGCGCGTAGACCATTTCATCGACCACGCTGACGGTCAGGTGCGCCGGGATCGCCTTGCCGGCGAACTGGGTACCCAGGTCCACGGTCACGGTGTCGCCCGGCCGGTAGGTGGCTTTATCGGTGGTGATGGCCACGTCGATCTGCGGCGCAACGACCTTGATGCCGGCGTTCTGGAAGCTGTACTGGCCGCCCTTGGTGTACAGCACGGAGAAGGTCAGGTTCGGCGCAAAATTATCTTTCACGGCAATGCGCGCGCGGTACTGGGTATCGCTGAGCTTTTCCATCTTCAGCCAGTCGGCGCCCTTGGTCAGCAGGGCGGTGGCCTCGACTTTGTCCCGCTCCAGGGACAGCAGCGCGTCGCTGACCGGCTCGGGGAAGGTGATCAGCGCCAGCGCTTCGTCACCCGTGTGGTATTCGGGCTTGTCGAAGACGATCTCGACCGTGCCCGGTACCGCCTTGATCCCTTCGCCGGTCACCGCATGGGCCGCGGCGCCGATGACCCGGCCGTGGTCGTCCTTGAGTGTCAGGTTGTAGGTGCCGGGACGGTCAAACGTAAGCGTGAAGCCCTTGTCCTTGGCGGCGAGTTTGCCCTCGCCAGTGGTCTGGTCTTCCAAACGTACCCAGGCATAGCTGCCCGGCGTCACGGCTTTGCTCTGCTCGCTGGCGCCTTCATTGGCGTAGCTGAACGACACTTTCTGGCCGGCGGCGCTGAACCGCTGGGGGGCGCTCAGGCGGAAATTCGCCGCGCCACGGTCGATGAGGATTTCCTTGGTGGTCTTGACCCGATACGCCGCGCCATCGCTGGCGAACACCGTGAGGGTATAGCGGCTCGGTTTGTCGGCGGCTGGCAGGTCGAGGGTCGCATTGCCCTTGCCGTCGGTGGTCACTTCGCTGCTGGTCAGTTCAACCGGGAATTGCCCCAGGTATTGCAGCTCGTTATCGACCATCGACAGTTGCTGGGCGCGCAGGCTCAGGCTGACCTTGGCATTCGCCACCGGCTTGCCGTCGGGGTAAAGCAACACGAGGTTGCCTTTGACCGGCTCACCGGTGCGGTAATCCTGCTTGGCGAGGTTCAGGGCGATCTCGAAGTGCGGCTTGATGTATTCAGCCACGCGGAAGGCGCTGCTGTAGAGCTGGTCCTTGTAGCGCAAGCGCAATTCATAACCACCGGCCACGGCGTTTTCCGGCAGTTGGAAACGGCCCTGGGCGCCGGCCTTGGAGTCCAGCTTCAAGGCCAGGGTTTGCAACGCGGTGCCGGTGGCGTCGAGCACGCTGACGTTGACGTCGGCGGCGGTCGGTTGCACCGATTCACGGGCGTTCTTGAACTCGCGTCCGACGATTTTCAGCGACACCCAATCCCCCGGCCGGTACAGCGGCCGGTCGGTGAAGGCGTAGAGCTTGGTGTCGTAGATTTCGCTGTCGTAGTAAAAGTTTTCCGAGACAAACACCCCGCCCTCTTCGTCTTCACCGATGACGAACGAACGCTCCGGGCTGACGTGCTTGAGGCGCAGCAGGCCATCTTCATCGGTGGCTCCGCTGCTCATCACGCCCAGGCCGTCGGTCCACAGTACGTTGACCTTGGGCACCGAACGCCCTTCATGCTTGCGCGCGGCCCAGACCAACAGCTCGTCACCGGCAATCTTGCTCACGGCCACGGTGTTGGAGACGAAGACCATGGTGGTCGCGCGATATTTACCGATCAGCGCTTCCACCAGGTACAGGCCCGGCTTCAACTGACCCAGCGGCACATAGACATTGCCCGGCGCGACGCTGACGAAGTCGCTGGACGAACCGGCCAGGTTGACGCCGGCTGGCGGCTGGATCGGCTTGGCCTGCCACAGCGGGTAACGGAACTGGCTGACCACCGGCAAACCGGGGATCAAGGCGAATTGCGCTGGTGCGTCGTACGGTGTCGGCGCAACCAGGGCATTGCCGATCTTCAGTTCCGGCACTTCTTCGGTGACCTGCTGGCGGGACTCGTAGGAGAACGCCCGTTGCATCACTCGACGAGACTTGCGGTACCAGTTGTCCCACAGGTACGCGAGTGTGTTGGACAGGCCTTCACCCTTGAACTGGCCGTCGCTGACCACGCGGTGCAGGTTCTTCTGGCGCTTGAGGAAGTCCAGCGGCTTTTCGATGCGATAGACGCGGATATCGGCGCCGCCGTAGGGCTCCATGCGGAACCGGCGGTAATCGCGACCCGGCGCTTCGAGACGGACCATCGCCTGCTCGTCGCTGGCAAAGCTGCTGTCGGCCAGCAGGAAGAAGCTTTCACCGGACACCGGCGTGTAGCCGCTGGGCTCCACGCTGTCCTCGGCATTCACCAGGGGGGCCAGCAACAAGGCAAACAGCAGGGGCAGTTTCGAACACAAGCGCAGCATGCGGGCACCGGTCATTGGGTGAGAAAGTTGAGTCGATAGACGCCGATGAAGTTGGGGTTGGCTGCGTCGGGTATCCATCGGGTGTCCTTCCAGTTCATGAGTTGTTGCAGGCTTGCGGAGCGCATGCCGTTGTCAGTTGGGGTAGCGGTGCCGGTGTGATAGGCGATGTAGCGGCCCATCCAGATCATCAGGTGCTGGTCGTCGCCCTGATCGAAGAACATCAAGTCGCCGGGCCGGGCCTGGGTGACATCGCGACCCACCAGGCGGCTGTTGAACTGGATCAGCTTGATCGCGTTGACATAGGGCCCGACCTTGCCGCCACCCTGCTGCCATTGCTGGGCGAGGCGTCGCTGCGCATCGCTCAGGGGCAACTCCGGCGGCAGGTAGCGATTGGACAAGCCATTACTGCGCAGCCATTTGTCATCGTGGACCTTCAGCGCTTCGTTGGCGGCGAAGCGCACCAGGCCAGCACAATCCTGCTGATACCAGCGCGGGCTCGGGCCTTTGGTCAGTTGCTCTTGGGCGATGCGCACGAACCAGGCGCGAAAGACCTGGGATTGCTGGGCGTCCAGCGGCGGCGCCTCGACGGCAAGCGCAGGCCCGCCGAGCAGCAACGCCAGTAGCAACGCCAACGCCGGGTTGCGGATCAGTGCTGTCACAGCGCTTTCCATTCCAGCGGCAGCCACTGCCAATGGCCGTCCGGCTCGCTGCCTTCAGGCAACGTCAGGGCGTATTTGCCGTAGCCGCCGAGGGTGCGCAGTTTCGGGATCAGGTAGGTTTGCGCAGCGTTGTAGAACACCGGCTCCATGTCCTGGGGCAAGCTGTCGAGGGTTTCGCGCTGCATCAGTTGCGCCATGGAATCGGGGCCGAAGTAGATCGGCATCAGCACGTCCTTGGGCACGACGTCGGCCATGGGCGGGAAGCGTTTGTCGAGGGTGCCGAGGGCCTTGTCCACCAGTTTGTCATCGAGGGAGAACAGCAACGTCGAGCCGTGGCGCGCCAGGCTCACGCGCATGAACGCCTTGCCGGTGATGGACTCAGGTTGCGCGGCGTCCTTGGCCAGGTAAGGGCCGAAGTTGGAACTGACCTGGCGCTGCCAATGGTGGGTCGAGCCTTCTTGCTTCTCGACCACCGGGAACGCGTGCTCGGCAACATTGTTTTCGTAGGCGCCCACCATCGAACCGAACAGGTTGCCCAGGTCGGCGTCGAGCTTACCGTCGTCGTCATTCAAACTTGCCACCAGCAGCGGCGTGTACAGGCGCGAATCGGCGTACCAGCACAGGCCCGCCGAGCCGGCCATGTGGTCGACCATGGCCTGGGCGGCCTTGTCGTCGGCGCCGAGTTTAACCAGCAGCGGCTTCTGTTGCTCCGCCGCCAGCGGCAGGGCGACACAGGCGCTGGCGCCCATGGGCATGGCTTGCCAGATTGGCTTGAAGTCGAAGTCCGGCTGGTTTTCCAACTCGTCCATGGCCAGGAAGCTGCGCCAACCCTTGTCGTCCATGTCGAAACGCAACCCGGCGAAGTTCGGGATGAAACGCTGGTAGCCCATGGCAAGCACGCTGGCATTGACCGAGATGCGTTGCTTGGTCTCAGGCGCCTTGGGCGGCAGGCCAAAAGCTTCGGGGAAAAGTTTTTCACCGGCCAGCAAGGCCTCGATGGCCTGGGTCGAGACCATGCCGGGTTCATCGGTGGGGCCATTGCCCTTGTCGTAAAGCTTGGTCGGGTTGGACAGCACGACGAGCTTGTCGCCATGGGAGGCGAAGACCAGGGATTTGCTGGCGTTATAACTGAGCTGGTACAGCGCGACTTCATCGCCGCCCACTTTCAAGTCGCCGAGCTTGCTCAACTGGGTGTCGTCCAAGGCGACTTTCGCCAACGGCTCCAGCACCTTGGCCAGGCCGCCGCGATCCATCACCAACAGGAAATCCTTGAGCCGACCGTCCGCACCGCGCCACAGCGCCACGTCCGCCGGTTGGTCGAAAAGCGCCTCGATCAGGCTGTCCTGCAGCTTGAGGTCATGCTCGTAGATGATCCGGCGCAGGCTGCCGATCAACCCGAGGCGGTCGGCGTGGGCTTCGTAATAGAAGACGAAATCCTCGGTGAGCGTGGCCTTGAGGAACGGCACTGCCAGCAAGTCCTTGGGCAACTGGCTCAGGGAATGCGCTTCGAGCAAACCGTCGGGGCGGCTCACGCCGAGCTTTTCCAGTGCCAGCTCCATGGGCGGCGCCTTGGGCTTGGTCATGAACCAGCCCAACCCGGCGGCCACACCGGCGACCAGGCACAGCCCGATCAGTATCGCCGGCCAGCGGCGCACAGGTTTGGCGACAGGTGTCGGCGTGGTCGGGGAAGCAGTGTCGTCGCTCATATTCACTAGGGCCTGTTCATCCGCGGAGCGGATACTTAGTAGTTGAAAGTCTTGACCAGCAACAGATCGCCAATGGCGCGCAGGGGCACGACAAAGGTCTCGCGTTTTTCATCGACGGTGTTTTCGTTGAGCACCAGGTTGATCTGCGAGGTGATCACCTCGTTCTGGTTACTGGTTTCATCGAAGTTGTAGCCGCCGCTGCCGTAGTTGCCCCAATAGTTCACGTAGACCAGGTAGGTGCCGTGCATCGGCGCGGTCATGGTGAACATCTCGGGGCCGGGACCATCGACGCCGTCCGGGTCGAGGCCGCCGCCATTGCTCAGCGCCGGTTGGCCGAAGAAGGCATGTTGGCCGTCGGGTGTGACGATATGCAGGTCGAGCTCGGCTTTTGGATCGTCCCAGCCCAGCACCACGCGGATCTGCGCAGGGGTGCGCAGGTTATTGGCTTCATAGAATTGCACGCGCTTGAGGGACTGGCCTTCGGAGCTGCGCACCTCGACGCTGTTGGAGCCGGCGCCAAACGCATACGGCCGGGCGAAACGCCCCTCGTCGTCGGTATAGAGATTCAGTGGATTGCCGTTGACCGCCAGGCTATGGGGTTGGCGCGCCGAGCCCATGTCCTTGATCCGACCCTCGATCATCGTGCGATTGCGCTGCACGCCGCGGTCGATGGGCGGCGTGGGGTAGGCGACTTGCGGGTTTTCGGTACGATCGAGCAAGCCGCTGTAGCGCCAGCCGCCGACCGGCTCCGACAACTCAGCCGAAGGCGCGGCCCACGCCAGCGGCGCACCGAGCAACCCGATCAATAGAGAAAGAAAACGCACGTATGCCTCCTGCCATGCACGACGCAACCCGGCGCCCTTCCTCGGCGCTGTTTGTCTTTATTCGGGTTTCGTCTGGAGGCCCCGTCGCACGGGGCCGTAGATGGCGCGAAGAGTAGCCATTTGACGGATTTTTCACAATCGGGGAACACGCGATTCTGTGTGGGAAATCACGTACTGAGAAAGGCGTGAGCCGAATAGAGGATTTATTCGGCTCATTCATCTGGGCAAGACACGGTTCTGGCAGGCCCATCGCGCCTCAGCTCTCACCCCTGAACAGACCAAAGTGCTTAACCAGCTACTCGATGGAGGTGAAAAAGGGTTCGAACAGGGGATCAGTGCCGCTCAATACCAGGCCGTGGCCAAGGTCTCAAAGGCGACGGCAACGCGACACCTGGCGGATCTGCTGGAAAAAGGCTGCCTGGCGCGGATGCCCGGTGGCGGACGCAGTACCCGGTACAGAATCAACTATCCCGCTGTTTGAGATCATTTGTGGCGAGGGGATTTATCCCCGCTGGGTTGCGAAGCGACCCCAAAGCTGAGGACTCAATCCAGCTGACACTCCGAGGTGTCAGCTTTTAGGGCTGCTTCGCAACCCAGCGGGGATAAATCCCCTCGCCACAGGTTTACCTCCTTGCTGATAGGGGTTGCAGCCTGGCGGCCCTGATTTGCCCCAAAACCCCATGTCTGCTAGTGTCGCGCCGGTTTAATAGTCAACCGGAATAGCCGCCATGGCCCGCAAAAAAGCTGCACTGGATTTCGAACAATCTCTGGCCGACCTGCAAACGCTGGTCGAACGGCTGGAGAACGGCGAATTGTCGCTGGAAGACTCGCTGACCGCCTTTGAGCAAGGTATCGGCTTGACTCGCGACTGCCAGGCGGCGCTGGCCCAGGCCGAGCAGAAGGTGCAATTGCTGCTCGAACGTGACGGCGAGCTGACCGAAGAGCCTTTCGACGCGGAACAGCCTGAATGATCGGCGCGTATCAGGCCAGCAGCCAGGCCCGGGTCAATGCCGCGCTGGACACCCTGTTCAGCGCCCCGAGCCCGGAACTGGCGCGACTGTACGAAGCCATGCGCTACAGCGTGATGAACGGCGGCAAGCGCGTGCGTCCGCTGTTGGCCTACGCAGCGTGCGAAGCCCTTGGCGGCAAGGCCGAGCAGGCCAACGGCGCCGCCTGCGCGGTTGAACTGATCCACGCGTATTCGCTGGTACACGACGACCTGCCGGCCATGGACGATGACGACCTGCGGCGCGGCCAACCCACCACCCACAAGCAATTCGACGAAGCCTGCGCGATCCTGGCCGGCGATGGCTTGCAGAGCCTGGCGTTCAGCGCCCTGCTCGACCCTGTCCTGAGTAACTGCCCGGCGCAGATTCGCCTGGACATGGTCAGCACGCTGGCGTTGGCCGCTGGTCCCGCTGGAATGGTCGGCGGCCAGGCCATCGACCTCGGCTCGGTGGGCTTGAAGCTGGACCAGGACGCCCTGGAATACATGCACCGGCACAAGACCGGCGCCCTGATAGAAGCCAGCGTCCGGCTCGGCGCGTTGGCCAGTGGCCGGGCAACGGTTGAACAACTGCAAGCCTTGCAAACCTATGCCCGGGCCATCGGCCTGGCGTTCCAGGTGCAGGACGATATCCTCGACGTCGAAAGCGATACCCAGACCCTGGGCAAGCGCCAGGGCGCCGATATCGCGCGGGACAAGCCGACCTACCCGGCCCTGCTCGGGCTCGACGCCGCCAAGGCCTACGCCCTGGAGCTGCGTGACCAGGCCTTGGCCGCGCTGCGACCGTTTGACGCGGCGGCCGAGCCGCTGCGCGAGCTGGCGCGTTATATCGTCGAACGACGCAGCTGATACAGGGTCAACCTTTCAGACTGCGTATCGGCCAAGTTCCGGCCAACGCGTGGGCAGCTTGCGATGCATAAGGTAAACTGCCGCCTCTTTCTATACCTATAACGATTCGCCTGATGCCGACGACGTTCCAAGAGATCCCCCGCACACGCCCGAGCACGCCACTGCTGGACCGCGCCAACACGCCGGACGGCCTGCGTCGCCTGGGTGAAGCCGAGCTGGAAACCCTGGCCGATGAGTTGCGCCTGGAACTGCTCTACACGGTCGGCCAGACCGGTGGGCACTTCGGCGCGGGCCTGGGCGTCATCGAGCTGACCATCGCGCTGCATTACGTCTTCGACACCCCGGATGACCGGCTGGTGTGGGACGTCGGGCATCAGGCCTATCCGCACAAAATCCTTACTGGCCGCCGCGACCGCATGGGCACGCTGCGCCAGAAAGACGGGATCGCGGCCTTCCCGCGCCGTTCCGAGAGCGAATACGACACCTTTGGCGTCGGCCATTCCAGCACCTCCATCAGCGCCGCCCTGGGCATGGCGATTGCCGCCCGCCTGCAGGACAGCGAGCGCAAGGCGATTGCCGTGATCGGCGACGGGGCACTGACCGCGGGCATGGCGTTCGAGGCGCTTAACCACGCTCCCGAAGTCAACGCCAACATGCTGGTGATCCTCAACGACAACGACATGTCGATCTCGCGCAACGTCGGCGGGCTGTCCAACTACTTGGCGAAGATCCTTTCCAGCCGCACCTACGCGAGCATGCGCGAGGGCAGCAAGAAGGTGTTGTCGCGCCTGCCCGGCGCCTGGGAAATCGCCCGGCGCACCGAAGAATATGCCAAGGGCATGCTGGTCCCCGGCACGCTGTTCGAAGAGCTGGGCTGGAACTACATCGGCCCCATCGACGGCCATGACCTGCCCACGCTGATCGCCACCCTGCGCAACATGCGTGACCTCAAGGGCCCGCAGTTCCTGCACGTAGTGACCAAGAAGGGCAAGGGTTTCGCCCCGGCGGAAGTCGACCCGATCGGCTACCACGCCATCACCAAGCTCGAACCGCTCGATGCCCCGGCCGCCGCGCCGAAAAAGGCCGGCGGACCGAAGTATTCCGGCGTGTTTGGCCAGTGGCTGTGCGACATGGCCGCCGCCGACCCGCGCCTGGTGGGCATCACCCCGGCGATGAAGGAAGGCTCGGACCTGGTGGCCTTCAGCGAACGCTACCCGCAACGTTATTTCGACGTGGCGATTGCCGAGCAGCACGCCGTGACCTTCGCTGCCGGCATGGCCTGCGAAGGCGCGAAACCGGTGGTGGCGATTTATTCGACCTTCCTGCAACGGGCTTACGACCAGCTGGTGCATGACGTGGCCGTGCAGAACCTCGATGTGTTGTTCGCCATCGACCGCGCGGGCCTGGTCGGCGAAGACGGTCCGACCCACGCCGGCAGTTTCGACTTGTCTTACCTGCGCTGCGTCCCCGGCATGTTGGTAATGACGCCGAGCGATGAAAACGAATTGCGCAAAATGCTCACCACCGGCCACCTGTTCAATGGTCCGGCGGCGGTGCGCTACCCTCGCGGCAACGGCCCGAACGCGACGATCGAAACTGACCTGGAACCGATCGAGATCGGCAAGGGCGTGATCCGTCGCCAAGGCAAGCAAACTGCCCTGCTAGTGTTCGGCGTGCAATTGGCCGAGGCGCTTAAAGTCGCGGAAAAACTCGATGCGACCGTAGTGGACATGCGCTTCGTCAAACCCCTGGACGAAGCCCTGGTACGCGAAATGGCCGGCAGCCATGACTTGCTGGTGACCATCGAGGAGAACGCCATCATGGGCGGCGCCGGCTCGGCGGTCAGCGAATACCTGGCCAGGGACAACATCCTCAAGCCCGTACTGCACCTGGGCCTGCCGGACACCTATGTCGAGCACGCAAAGCCTGCACAGATGCTGGCCGAATGTGGGCTGGACGAGGTTGGGCTCGAAGCGTCGGTGCGTCTGCGGTTGCAGTTGCTGGGTCTGTAAGTTCATCCAGCGCACGACCTTGTGGGGGCGGGTCTGCCCCACAAGGTCGGTGCAGACCCGACATTGCGGAACCCCCATGAAACTCCGTCTCGCCCTCACCCTTCTGCTACCCGCCCCCGATCTGCTGGCGGACACCTTCGAACGCGACCAAGCCCTGAAGCTGCCCGACATCGTGATCAGCGCCAACCGCCAGGTCGAAGCCCGCAACGACAGCAGCGCCGCCAATACCGTTTTCACCCGCGACGACATCGAACGCCTGCAACCCGCCAGCGTCACCGATCTGCTCAGCCGCGTGCCCGGCGTGCAGGTGGCGCCGCTGGGCGGACGCGGCAGCCTGCCGGGGATTTACATTCGCGGCACAAAATCGGCCCAGAGCCTGGTGCTGGTGGATGGCCAGCGTATCGGCAACGCCACGTCCGGCGACAGTAACTTGCAGCGCCTGAACATCAACCAGATCGAACGGGTGGAAGTGTTGCGCGGTTCGCGCTCGGTGATCTACGGCGCCGATGCGGTGGGCGGCGTGATTCAGATTTTCACTCGGCGCAGCAACGAACAAGGCCTGCAACCGCGCCTGCACCTGGGTGTTGGCAGCCAGCAGACTTGGGAACGCAGCCTCGGCCTGTCCGGCGGTGACCAGCAGACCCGTTTCAACCTCGGTGCGAGCCTGGACGAAACCGAGGGGAGCAATCGCACTCACCAATCCTACGCCAGCGACCGGGACGCCGATGCCAACCGCAACCAGTCCTTCAGCCTGAGCCTGAGTCATGCGCCCAGCGATGACCTGGAAGTGGGCCTGAACCTGCTGGATAACCGTGGCAAAAGCGAATACGACAATCCGTTCGGCCGTTTCGACCTCAACACCTTCGCGTCCCTGCCCCAACAGCCCTACAGTGAATTTGCAGTGAGCAGTTTCAGCGGCTATGTGGATGGACGGATCAACAACGGATGGAAATCGCGCCTCGAACTCGGCCATAGCGAGAACCGGGAGAAAACCTTCGACAAGCTCAGCGATGTACGCGAAACCTTCAACACCTACCGTGATTCGCTGACCTGGCAGAACGACGTGACGCTGGACGCGCGCAACAGCCTGGTCGTCGGCGGCGACTGGTATCAAGACCGCGTCAACAGCAGCACGCCGTTCGACGAAGACAGCCGCTGGAACCGCGCGGCCTTTATCCAGCATCGCTTCCAGGGCGAAAAATTCTCCACCGAACTGGGTCTGCGCCGCGACCAGAACCAGCAATTTGGCGGCCAGAATAGCTGGAGCGGCACCCTCACGCTGCCGTTGAACCCGGATAACGATCTGCTGCTGACCTACAGCGAAAGCTTCCGCGCGCCGACCTTCAACGACCTGTACTACCCGGACTTCAGCAACCCGGACCTTGCGCCCGAAACCGCCAGGAGTTATGAGCTGCAATGGCGCAGCCAACTGAGCGACAGCGCCCGCCTGGAAATGTCGCTGTACCGCACCGACCTGGAAGACGCGATCATCTTTGGCAGCAACTCGCGTCCGCAGAACGTTGCCTCAGCACGGATCAACGGGTTCGAAGCGGCCTTGCGACAGGAGTTGTTCGGCTGGCAGGGCAACCTGGGCCTGGCCATTATCGATCCACGCGATCATGACAGCGGCCACACCCTTGCCCGCCGCGCCCGCCGGACCTTGAGCCTGGATCTGGACCGGCAATTCGATCGCCTGGGCCTCGGCGCAAGCTGGCAAGCGGTGAGCGGCAGCTACGATGATGAAAACAACCGCAATGGCCTGGGCGGCTATGCCCTGCTCGGGTTGCGTGCAAGTTGGGCGTGGACCCGGGAGGTGAAGCTGGAAATGAAAGTGGATAACCTGCTGGGCAAGGATTACAGCCGGGCGCTGTATAGCCACGACGGGGCGCAATATGGTTATCGCGAAGAGCGACGGACCTGGTTGCTTGGCGTGACGTGGACACCGAGCCTCTGATCGGAACCCGTGCACCGCGATGACGACGTCGCGGCCTACCGGTGCGGCGCGATCAGCTCACACAACCGGGCAACGGCTTCGATCATCTGCCCGCTGGGCCGCTCCAATCCCTTGTCAGTGACCAGCAACAGCCGCCCCTGCGCCACCGGCCAGGCTTTCCAGGCATCGAGCTGCGCCTGGTCCGTGGCCAGGATCATTTGCGGTTTACGCTGCAACACCGACTCCACGCTCACCTGTGGCGCCGGCAGGTCCTGGTCGGCAAAGACGTTGTATGCACCGCAGGTGGCCAGCGCATCGCTGATGATCTGCCCGCCACCCACGGTGTACAACGGCCGGTCCCAGACCTGATAAAACACCGCCAATGGCGTGTCCCGCCGATAGCGCAGGCGCAGTGCCTCAAGACGCACGCGCAGCTGCGCGGCCCGCTGAGCACCCCGTTCCGGGCGGCCGAGTGTTTG
Organism: Pseudomonas sp. SWRI92; assembly: GCF_014268685.1. Lineage (NCBI taxonomy): Bacteria > Pseudomonadati > Pseudomonadota > Gammaproteobacteria > Pseudomonadales > Pseudomonadaceae > Pseudomonas > Pseudomonas sp. SWRI92. Next base: position 73,668 of record NZ_JABWQY010000020.1, on the reverse strand, counting down.
GGCGATTTCTTCGATTTGCGTAATGAGTTGGTCGAGGCTGCGGGGTTCGGCGACGTAGACAGGGATGTGCAAACCCTTGAGCTGCTCGCGCTGGGCCGGGCCGACACTGCCAGGCCAGAGCAGGAGCAAATCAGGCTTGAGGCTGAGCAAGCGCTCCATATCCAGTTGGCCGTAGCGCCCCACCGAAGGCAGGTCTTTGAGGGCTGGTGGGCGATCGCCGCCGTCCAGCACGCCCACCAACAGGTCGCTAGAACCCAGTTCGACGACGATTTCAGACAGCGACGGCGCCAGGCTGACGACGCGGGAAGCCGCCGCCGTCGAGGCGCTGGCGGCCAGCAGCAGGACCGCCAGCCAAAGGCGCATCAGCCGAGCTGGCGCGGAATGCGATACAGGTAGAACAGCACGGCGGTGGATAGCGCCAACAGCATCAGCGGCACGGCTTCCAGACCGACGAATACTGCCAATGCGCCAATCCACGCCGGCAAGCCGGCGGCCAGGAAGGCTGCGCGACGCCGGGCCGCGAGGGTGATCCAGGCCTGAGGCTCTTCAGGTGTATCGAGGGATTTTTGCGTGGCGATCAGGGCTTTTTTATAGCCACTGAAAAACCGCAGGCTGGCAAACATCGACGCCACGCCGGCGATGAACAATGGCATCGCCAGCACCGGCAGAATCGCTTCGCCCTGGCCAAACACCGCGTTGATCACGAACAGCGGCAGCAAGGCCAGCGCCAAGTATTGCCACCAACTGACGGACAGCCGCCGCCGAACCTGACCGCGCGTCACGCCCGGTCAACCTCGCCCTGGTGCTCGTTGCCCATCATGTGGTCGAGCTTGCTGGCCTTGGTCGCCAGGTACAGTTTGTTGTGCGGGTTATGCCCGGTGTGCAACGGCACACGCTCGGCCACCACGATGCCCATGTCGGTCAAGGCCTTGACCTTGCGCGGATTATTGGTCATCAACCGCAACGACTGGATACCCAGGTGTTCGAGCATCGGCTGGCAAATGCTGTAGTCGCGCATGTCGGCGGCAAACCCCAGGCGTTCGTTGGCTTCCACGGTATCGGCGCCGCCATCTTGCAGTTCATAGGCGCGGATCTTGTTCAGCAGGCCAATGCCGCGCCCTTCCTGGCGCAGGTACAACAGCACGCCACGGCCTTCGCGGGCAATCGCCTGCAGCGCGGCTTCGAGTTGCGAGCCGCAATCGCAGCGCTGGCTGAACAAGGCATCGCCCGTCAGGCATTCGGAGTGCAGGCGACCGAGCACCGGAGCACCGTCGGCGAAATCGCCCAAGCTCAGCACGACGTGCTCGCGACCGGTGGTTTCATCGAGGAAACCATGCATGGTGAATTGCGCAAAGGGCGTTGGCAGCTTGGAAGCGGCAACAAAAACGACAGGCACCGGTGTGCTCCTGATCTAGTACTGGAGTTTCGCAGAGGCGGGCATTGTAACAGCAGGCTCCCGCAGACGCTTAGGCTGAATTATCGGCCATAAACATCAAAAAGTTTGATCACGGCTTCGGTGGTTTACCGTGCTCGTCGAAGGGATAGGGTTGCTTCCAGCGTTCGAAAATCGGTTTCAACTCGCCGCTCTTCGCCAGCACTTCCATGCGTCGGTCGAACAGCGCACGCAACACACGACCGTTTTCGTTGTTGGCGAAGCCCAGGTACAGCGGCAAGTTAATCAACGGCGAGAGTTTGAATTGCTTGGGATCGTCGGCCTTGGCCAGCACTTCTTCGATTTCCATCGACGCATCGATGTAAAAATCCGCTCGCTCGTGAATCAGCATCGGCAAGATACCCACCGACCGGTGGATCTCATTGAAACGCCGGATGTTGGGCAGGTAGTTGTTGTATTCGTACCCACGCATCCATACCAGCCGATAGTTGCCAATCGTCGCCAGGGTGGGCGTCGGCTTGGACGCCAGTCCCAAGGCATAGATGTGATCGACGTCGTAGTGCCACTTCGGGTACAGCACGCCTTCGGACTCATCCCGATAGGCGCCGACCTGCACGTCGACCTCGCCGCGCTGCACCAACCCGATCGAGCGGGTGTAGGGCACGCTGCGGATTTCCAGCTTGACGCCTTCAGGCTCGAACACCGCGCGCAAGATGTCCCAGCCCATGCCCTGGCCATCGGCCTGGGTGTAATCGGCCCACTCCTCGCTGGCCGCGCGAATCTTGCCCGGCAGCGGCGCCGCTTCGGCCACCCGGAAGCCGAGCAAGGCCCCGAAACACAGCAACAGCAGAAGTGCGCGGCTTACGCCCATGCCTCGATCCCTCAGGTGAAACACCACACCAACCCTTGCATTGCCAACCAGGCGAAGACGCCGGCCAGTACGTCGTCGAGCATGATGCCGACACCGCCGTGTACCTGCCGATCGATCCAGCGGATCGGCCACGGCTTGAGGATATCGAAGAAGCGGAATACCAGGAAACCCGTCAACAACCAGTACCAGCCTTCCGGCACCAGCCACAGGGTAATCCACATGCCGACCATCTCGTCCCAGACGATGCCTTCATGGTCGTGCACTCGCAGGTCATCCGCCACTTTGCCGCACAGCCAGAAGCCGAACAGCATGGTGATGCCGAGCATCAGCCAGTAGCCCCAATCGGGCAACATCTGCCACAACGGTATGAAGGGTAGCGCAACCAGCGAGCCCCAGGTGCCCGGTGCTTTGGGCAAGGTACCCGAACCGAAGCCGAACGCCAGGAAATGCCAGGGATTACGCCAGACCGAAGGCGGAACAAATTCTGCCGGAACCTGATTGGGATGATCTGTCACGGTGTCTCCCGAAAATGTTGGTAGCCCCGGATCTGTGGGGTAATGTCACGTCCGAGGCTGTCGACCAGCGTGACGCCCTGCCCCGCCGTGACACTGCCGACCACATGGATCGGCCAGCCTTCGACCAGAAGCCTCGACAATCGGACCGGCGGCAAAGTGAACAGCAGCACGTAATCGTCGCCACCGCTCAGGGCGGCGTGTTCCGCGCCCGATTGGCCAAGCAGCGTCACCAGTGGCATGGACAGCGGCAACCGGTCCCGTTCAACCGTCAGTGCCACGCCGGACGCCAATGAGATATGCCCACAGTCGGCCAACAGGCCATCGGAAATATCCATCGCCGCGCTGGCCTTGCCTCGCAGCGCAAGGCCCAAGTCGATCTGCGGTCGCGGTGACCAGTAATGCGCCAGCAGCGGCTCGGCGACGTCAGGCTCGGCGCTACGCTCGCCAAGAACCAGCGGCAACGCGCCAGCGGCATTGCCCAACTCCCCGCCGACGCAGAGCAGATCGCCGGGCTGCGCGCCGTTGCGGGTCAAGGCCTGACCGGACGGCACGCGGCCGAAAACGGTCAGGGTCAGGCTCAGCGGCCCCCGCGTGGTATCGCCGCCGACCAATGCCACGCCGCAGGCCTGGGCCATCTGGCTCAAACCGCGAGCATAGGCCTGCAGCCAATCGGCGGCCACCGTTGGCAAGGTCAGGGCAAGGGTAAAGGCAAGCGGGTTGGCGCCCATCGCGGCCAGGTCGCTCACCGCCACGGCCAACGAGCGCTGGCCGAGCAGGAACGGGTCGCAAGGGTCTGGAAAATGCACACCGGCCACGAGCGTGTCGGTGGAAACCGCCAGCTGTTCCCCGGGAGGAACGGCCAGCAGGGCGCAATCGTCGCCGATTCCGAGCGCTACTGCTTCGCCGCCTTGCGCACAGGGCGCGGCGGCGAAGTAATGACGGATCAGCTCAAACTCCCCCATGGGATTTCAAGCGCAATCAGCGCTTGAACGCCTTCACTTCAGCTTCACGCAGGCGCGGGGCAAGCTTGTCGAGGACGCCGTTGACGAACTTGTGGCCATCGGTGGAACCGAAGACTTTCGCCAGTTCGATCCCTTCGTTGATTACCACGCGATACGGTACGTCGACGCGCTGCATCAGTTCCCAGGTGGACAGGCGCAACACGGCCAGTTCAACCGGGTCCAGCTCATCGATGGTCAGGTCCAGGCAAGGTGCCAGGGCGATATCGATTTCGCTCTTGTGCGCCGGGACGCCATGGAGGATCTCGCGGAAGTACGCACTATCGACATCACTGAAATCGTTATCGACGCGAAACTGCGCTTCGATCTCGTTCAGCGACTGCTTGGCCATGTGCCATTGGTACAGGGCCTGGGTCGCGAGCTGACGGGCTTCGCGGCGCTTGACGCTCTTCGAAGGTTTGCCGGCATCGGCCGGCTTCGGATCGCGCGGATTGAAACGATCGCTTTCGTCGCTAATCACTTGGCCTCCAACTGCGCCAGCAGGCTGACCATTTCCAGGGCGGACAGGGCAGCTTCGGCACCTTTGTTACCGGCCTTGGTGCCGGAACGTTCGATGGCTTGCTCGATGGAATCAACGGTCAGCACGCCGAAGGCGACCGGTACGCCAAATTCCATGGACACCTGGGCGAGGCCCTTGGTGCATTCGCCGGCCACGTATTCGAAATGCGGAGTACCGCCGCGAATGACCGCGCCCAAGGCGATGATCGCCGCATATTCGCCCTTTTGAGCGACTTTCTGCGCAACCAGCGGGATTTCGAAGGCGCCAGGCGCACGGATGATGGTGATGTCGCCTTCGCTCACGCCGTGGCGAACCAGGGCATCGACCGCACCGTCGACCAGGCTCTCAACCACAAAGCTGTTGAAACGGCCTACTACCAAAGCGTAGCGGCCTTTGGGGGCGATGAAGGTACCTTCGATGGTCTTCAGGGTCATTCGTCAGATCTCTTAAAGAGCCGGAGCGCGTTCTATACGCACTCCTCAGTGATATTAGTCTCGAATACAGCGCCGCAAATCCCGTCGATGCCGGAATCCGCAGGCCATTATTCGGAGGGCACGTATTCTACAACTTCCAGATCGAAACCGGATATCGCATTAAATTTCATCGGTGCGCTCATCAGACGCATTTTGCGTACGCCCAAGTCCCGCAGGATCTGCGAACCGGCACCGACGATGCTGTAGGTGGTCGGCTTTTTCACCGGTTGCTGCTCGGTGGTTTCGCGGATATGCGCCAGCAGCACGTCGCCGTCGAGCGGATGCCCGAGCAACAGCACCACGCCGCTGCCGGCCTCGGCCACGGCGGCCATGGCGGCGCGCAGGCTCCAGCGGCCCGGCTGCTTGACCATCAGCAAATCGCGCAGCGGGTCCATGTTGTGCACGCGAACCAGGGTCGGCTCTTCGGCGCACACGGTGCCCAGGGTCAGCGCCATGTGCACGTCGCCTTCCACCGAATCGCGGTAGGTCACCAGGTTGAACTGGCCCAGCTCGCTGTCCAGTGGCTGCTCGGCAATCCGCTGAACGGTACGTTCGTGGATCATCCGGTAATGGATCAGGTCGGCGATGGTGCCGATTTTGATGTTGTGTTCAGCGGCGAAGGTTTCCAGTTCCGCACGGCGGGACATGGTGCCGTCGTCGTTCATCACTTCGCAGATCACACCGGCGGGCTCGAAACCGGCCATGCGCGCCAGGTCGCACGCCGCTTCGGTGTGGCCGGCGCGGGCCAGGGTGCCGCCGGCCTGGGCCATCAGCGGGAAGATGTGGCCGGGACTGACAATGTCTTCAGCCTTGGCGGCGGCAGCAGCGGCAGCCTGTACGGTTCGCGCCCGGTCAGCGGCGGAGATACCGGTGGTGACGCCTTCGGCGGCCTCGATCGACACGGTGAACTTGGTACCGAACCCGGAGCCGTTGCGCGGCGCCATCAGCGGCAGCTTCAGCAGTTCGCAGCGTTCGCGGGTCATCGGCATGCAGATCAGCCCACGGGCGTGCTTGGCCATGAAGTTGATGTGTTCGGCCTTGCAGCATTCGGCGGCCATGATCAGGTCGCCTTCGTTCTCGCGGTCTTCGTCATCCATGAGGATGACCATCTTGCCTTGGCGGATGTCTTCAACCAGTTCTTCGATGCTATTGAGCGCCACGCGGCACCCCCTTGGGTCAGGATTTGAGGTAGCCGTTGGCGGCCAGAAAACTTTCAGTGATGTTACCCGCCCGCCGTTGTGAAGAGTCAGACTCTGCGGCCTTGTCTCCCATCAGCAGGCGCTCCAGGTAACGGGCCAGCAAGTCGACTTCCAGGTTCACCCGGCGCCCAGGCCGGTACGAAGCCATGATGGTTTCGCTCAGGGTATGCGGAATGATCGTCAGCAGGAATTCGGCGCCATCCACCGCATTGACCGTCAGGCTGGTGCCGTCGACGGTGATCGAGCCTTTGTGGGCGATGTACTTGGCAAGTTCTTTCGGGGCGCGGATACGAAACTCCACGGCACGGGCGTTATCGGTGCGCGAGACCACTTCACCGACGCCGTCGACATGGCCGCTGACCAGGTGCCCACCCAGGCGGGTGGTCGGCGTAAGGGCTTTTTCCAGGTTGACCGGACTGCCGCTCTTGAGATCGTTCATCGCCGTGCAGTCGAGGGTTTCGCGGCTGACATCCGCCAGGAAGCCATCGCCCGGCAGCTCAACGGCCGTCAGGCAGACGCCGTTCACGGCGATGCTGTCGCCCAACTTGACGTCGCTCAGGTCGAGCTTGCCGGTTTCAACATGGACCCGCACATCGCCGCCCTTGGGGGTGAGTGCGCGGATGCTGCCGATGGATTCGATGATGCCGGTAAACATGGAGTCCTCCTCGAGAACAGGCCGTCGCTTGGGCGAAAGCCGGGAATTATACGCTGGCCAGCGGAACGGGGACGGCGATGACTCGCCAGTCATCGCCCACGGCGCGAATGTCGGTGATTTTCAGCTGCGGCGCGTCTTTCATCTGCGCCAGCGGCCAATCAAGCAATGGCCGCGCCGTAGAACCGAGGAACTTGCCGGCGACAAAAATCTGGAATTCGTCCACCAACCCTTGTCGGGCGAATGCCCCCGCCAGGCGCGGACCGGCCTCCACCAGCACCTCGTTGACGCCACGGTTCGCCAGCTCAACCAGCAGGCGCCGCAAATCGACCTGGCCGTCATCACCCGCGACGATCATGCACTCGGGACCGTTGGCGTATTGTTCTTCCACCGCCATGCAAGTAGCGACGAGCGCCGGGCCGGCCTTGAAGAACGCGGCATCGAGCGGCACCCGCAGGCGACCGTCGACCAGCACCCGCAGCGGCGGACGACTCATGACCAGCGCGGTTTGTTCGGCGTCCAACCCGAGTTCGTCGGCGCGCACGGTCAGCCGGGCGTTGTCCGCCAACACCGTATCGGCGCCCGTCAGCACCACACTGGCCTGGGCTCGCAGGCGTTGCACCGCCGAACGTGCAGCCGGACCGGTTATCCACTGGCTTTCGCCGCTTTCCATGGCGGTGCGGCCATCGAGGCTCATGGCGAGCTTGACCCGCACGAACGGCAGGCCCAGCTCCATGCGCTTGAGGAAGCCTTCGTTGAGCTTGCGTGCCTCGCCCTCCAGCACACCGCTTTCGGTGGCGATACCGGCCTGGGCCAGCCGTTGCAAACCACGTCCGGCGACCTCCGGATTGGGGTCCTGCATCGCCGCGACTACCCGCTTCACGCCGGCGTTGACCAACGCATCGGCGCAGGGTGGCGTGCGCCCGTGGTGGCTGCAGGGCTCAAGGGTCACGTAGGCGGTGGCGCCCCGGGCGTTAGCACCGGCGGCGCGCAGGGCATGGACTTCGGCATGGGGTTCGCCGGCACGGATGTGCCAGCCTTCGCCGACAATCTGCCCGTCCCGCACGATCACGCAGCCGACCCGGGGGTTGGGGTGGGTGGTGTAATGCCCACGCCGCGCCAGTTCCAGGGCACGGGCCATGTGATGGGCGTCGAGGATGGCTTGCTGCGCGGGGCCGGTCATTGTTTCACCGGTTCGCGGGCCAGGCGGTCGATTTCTTCGCGGAACTCGTTCAGGTCCTGGAAGCGCCGGTACACCGAGGCAAAGCGAATGTAGGCGACTTCATCGAGCTTCTGCAGCTCGGCCATCACCAACTCGCCGACTACCAGGGACTTGACCTCGCGTTCGCCGGTGGCGCGCAGCTTGTGCTTGATGTGCACCAGCGCCGCTTCCAGGCGCTCGACGCTCACCGGGCGTTTTTCCAGGGCGCGCTGCATGCCGGCGCGCAGTTTTTCTTCGTCGAACGGCTGGCGGCTGCCGTCGGTCTTGATCAGGCGCGGCAACACCAGTTCAGCGGTCTCGAACGTCGTGAAACGCTCGCCGCAGGCCAGGCATTCGCGGCGGCGGCGGACTTGTTCGCCTTCGGCGACCAGTCGCGAGTCGATGACCTTGGTGTCGTTGGCACCGCAGAAGGGACAGTGCATGGTGGCAGGCAACAAAAAAAGGGAGGGCCATGGTAGCGCATCCCACTGGCAAGACAAGCCATAGGGTTTACGGTATACAGACGGGCTTACCGTCAGATCCATGGAATTCACCTTGCTGGAGCCACACATGCCGCTACGATCGCTCGTTTTGCTCAGTTTTTTCAGCCTGCTGATGGCGTGCAGCAGCGACGCCCCCAAACCCGCCGCGCCCGCCCCGGCCCCGGCGCCGAAACAGGCCCAGGAAAAAGCCCGGCAGGCCACCGAACTGGGGCCGCTGCCGGCCCATCAGCGCGAGCTGAGTGGCACCTTGCAAGGCGTGCCGGCCGGGGCCGAAGTCGAACTGGCGCTGCTGGTGATCGACGACAAGGACCGTCCGCAACAGTTGCTTGCCAGCTCCAGCCTGATCGGCACCAACCAGGCGCTGCCCTTCCGCTTGCGCTTTAACCCCGAAGCGTTCCCGGTCGGCGCCCGCGTGGAACTGCGCGGTCGCGCCAGCCAGTCGGGCCAATTGATCTTGCATCTGCCGGAACAACGCATCACCCAACCGACCACCCAGGCGCTGGGCGTGCTGCAATTTGTCAAAGCACCATGAATGCACCGCAAGACCTGCAACACGCCTTGGGCGAATTGCTTGGCGACGCACGCCTGGTGCCTTGCCCGTTACCCGGCACTGAGCTGACGTTATGGCTGATCGACGGGGACAACATGGCCCGTGCCTTCAGCTCGGAAGAAACCCGCCGCATCCTCCACGAACCGCCCTATTGGAGCTTCTGCTGGGCCAGCGGCCTGGCGATGGCCCGCTACTTGGCCGAACATCCGCAGTGGGTCGAGGGCAAGCGGGTGCTGGATTTCGGCGCCGGTTCCGGCGTGGCGGGGATCGCGGCGGCCAAGGCCGGGGCGCTGGAGGTGGTGGCCTGCGACCTGGATCCGCTGGCGCTTGCCGCGTCACGGGCGAATGCCTCGCTTAACGGCGCAGCGCTGAATTATTCAACGGATTTTTTCGCCGAAGCCGATCGCTTCGACCTGATCCTGGTTGCCGATGTGCTCTATGACCGCGCCAACCTGCCGTTACTCGACCAGTTCCTCAGCCGTGGCCGCGAGGCCCTGGTGGCCGATTCGCGGGTGCGGGATTTCCAGCATCCGTTGTACCGGCGCATCGAAATGCTCGAAGCCATGACCTTGCCGGACCTGGCCGAGCCCGAGGAGTTTCGGCATGTGAGCCTGTATCACGCCCGTCGCTGACCTCAGGCGCCGCGAGCACCTGGCCTTTCAGCCACCCCACACCAAGCCGTATAGTTGCGCTATTCAAGCGTTCTACGAGATTCCCATGACCCAGGACACGCCCTACATTTTCGACGCCACTACCGCCGATTTCGACCAGTCGGTGATCGCCAACTCCTTCCACAAACCGGTGCTGGTGGATTTCTGGGCCGAGTGGTGCGCACCGTGCAAGGCGTTGATGCCAATGCTGCAAGGCATCGCCGAGAGTTATCAGGGCGAATTGCTGCTGGCCAAGGTCAATTGCGACGCCGAGCAAGACATCGTCGCCCGCTTCGGCATTCGCAGCCTGCCGACGGTGGTGCTGTTCAAGGACGGCCAACCGGTCGACGGTTTTGCCGGGGCCCAACCGGAATCGGCGGTGCGGGCGCTGCTCGAGCCGCATGTGCAGATGCCGCCTCCGGCCGCCGCCGACCCGTTCGAACAGGCTCAGGCGCTGTTCGACGAGGGCCGTTTCGCCGACGCCGAAGCCGTGCTGAAGGTGCTGCTGGGCGAAGACAATACCAACGCCAAGGCGCTGATCCTCTACGCGCGCTGCCTGACCGAGCGCGGCGAGTTGGGTGAGGCACAGACTGTCCTGGACGCTGTGAAAAGCGATGAGCACAAGGCGGCCCTGGCCGGCGCCAAGGCACAGATCCAATTCCTCGGCCTGGCCAAGGATCTACCGGACGCCGCTGACCTCAAGGCGCGCCTGGCGAAAGATCCGCAGGACGACGAAGCGACCTATCAACTGGCAATCCAACAACTGGCGCGCCAGCAGTACGAACCGGCGCTCGATGCGCTGCTCAAGCTGTTCGTCCGCAATCGCAGCTACAGCGAAGGCCTGCCTCACAAGACCTTGCTGCAGGTGTTCGAACTGCTGGGCAACGATCATCCACTGGTGACGACTTATCGTCGCAAGCTGTTCGCAGCGCTTTACTGACCGACCCAGCTATAGAGCGGCGTATCCCCGCCGCTCAACACTTTGACCTCGGCGCTATGGCGCAGGCGCACCAACAGGCGTTTGCCTGCCGAAGCGCTGCCGGTCAGGCCTTCGAGTTGCTCCAGCAGGTCCGGGCCGCTCAATTGCCCCGCCTTGCGCAGCAATTCCCGGGCGATCTGCCACTGGGCGTCGTCCGGGTTCACTGGTTTGGCCGTCGGATTGGCCGCCGGTGCCGCCGCGCCTTCGTATTTGACCGCTTGCAACTGCGCGCCGAGCTGCGCCCAGTCGCCCTCATCCATTTCGATCGACAAGTCCACCGGCCATTCGCCGACGGTTCCGCGTATCCGCAACATTACCGTGCTCCTGAAGATTTCATCTGCGCATGCTCCCATGGGCCTTGCGCGACGCCAAGCAGACGGTCAAACTCTGCGCACTTTCGTTATAAGATTACATAACCTTTCGGAGACTCGTCATGCGTCGTCTGCTTCTCGCTTTGCCGTTCGCCCTGCTGCCGCTGGCTGTCGCTCATGCGGCTGTCGAGCATGATCACGACCATGACCATGAGCACGGCAGCCTAAGCGCCCATGAACACGGCGTCGCTCGGCTGAACGCCGCGCTGGATGGCCAGACCCTTGAATTGGAACTGGAAAGCCCGGCGATGAATCTGGTGGGCTTTGAACATGCCGCCACCAGCGATGCCGACAAGGCCAAGGTCGCCGCCGCGCGGGCGAAGCTGGAAAAACCGTTGGCGCTGTTCAACCTGCCGGCCGCCGCCAAGTGCACCGTGGCCCAGCAAGAGCTGGAAAGCCCGTTGTTCGGCGACGAGCCGGACCACGAAGACCACGACGAAGACGCCGATGGCGACGAGCACCACGGCGAACACAGTGAGATCCACGCGCACTACCAGTTCACCTGCGCAGCGCCTGGCGCGTTGAAAAACCTGGACTTGGCGACCCTGTTCAAAAGCTTCCCCGCGACCCAGAAAATCCAGGTACAGCTGATCAGCCCGAGCGGCCAGCAAGGCGTTGAGGTCACGGCCAAGGCGCCAGCCCTGAAATTCTGATTCACTGTAAGAACCCTGTGGGAAGCGTGTTCGCTTCCACAGGGCTCCATTATTTGTTGAAGCGGCAAACATGACCCAAGCACTCATCCAACTGTCCGACCTGGGCTTCAGCTGGCCCGGGCATCCGCTGTTGCTGGATATTCCGGCGTTTCGCCTGGAAGCCGGCGAAACCTTGTTCCTGAAAGGTCCCAGCGGCAGCGGGAAAACGACGCTGCTGGGCCTGCTGGGCGGCGTGCAGACGCCGGATCGCGGCAGCATCCGCCTGCTCGGCCAGGAACTCACCGAACTGGGCGCCGGCAGTCGCGACCGCTTTCGCGTGGATCACACCGGCTACATTTTCCAGCAGTTCAACCTGCTGCCGTTTCTCTCGGTGCGCGAGAACGTCGAGTTGCCTTGCCACTTTTCCAAGCTGCGTGCGCAACGTGCCATCCAGCGCCACGGCAGTGTCGACCAGGCCGCCGCCACGCTGCTGGCCCACCTTGGGCTGTCCGACTCGAGCCTGCTGGAGCGCCGCGCCGATTCCCTGTCCATCGGCCAGCAACAACGGGTCGCCGCCGCCCGCGCCTTGATCGGCCAACCGGAACTGGTGATCGCCGACGAACCGACGTCAGCGCTTGACTACGATGCCCGGGAAAATTTCCTGCGGTTGCTCTTCGCCGAATGCCGCGAAGCCGGGTCAAGCCTGTTGTTCGTCAGCCATGACCAGAGCCTGGCGCCGCTGTTCGACCGCAATCTGTCGCTGGCCGATCTCAATCGCGCCGCCACGCCACTCGAGGTCTGAGATGTATTTGTTCCGTCTAGCCATGGCCAGCCTGGCTAACCGCCGCTTCACCGCGATCCTGACCGCGTTCGCCATCGCCCTTTCGGTGTGCCTGCTGCTGGCGGTGGAACGGGTGCGCACCGAGGCCCGGGCCAGTTTCGCCAGCACCATCAGTGGCACCGACCTGATCGTCGGCGCTCGCTCAGGCTCGGTGAACCTGCTGTTGTACTCGGTGTTTCGCATCGGCAACGCCACCAACAACATCCGCTGGGACAGCTTCGAACACTTCGCCAACAACCCGAAAGTAAAATGGGCGATCCCCATGTCCCTCGGCGACTCCCATCGCGGCTACCGAGTGATGGGCACCACCGAAGCCTACTTCGAGCATTACCAGTACGGCCGCCAGCAACACCTGGCGCTGGCGGATGGCCGGGCGTTCGCCACCGATCCATTCGAAGTCGTGCTCGGCGCCGAAGTGGCCGAAGCGTTGCACTACAAGCTCGGCGACAAACTGGTGTTGGCCCATGGCGTGGCGGCGATCAGCCTGGTCAAGCATGACGACAAGCCCTTCACCGTGGTCGGAATTCTCAAGCGCACCGGCACGCCAGTGGACCGCACGCTGCACATCAGCCTCGGCGGCATGGAGGCGATCCACATTGACTGGAAAAACGGCGTGCCGGCCCAGGGCAATGGGCGCATCAGCGCCGACCAGGCCCGCAACATGGACCTCACGCCCCAGGCGATCACTGCGTTCATGCTTGGCCTCAACAGCAAGATTTCAACCTTTGCCCTGCAGCGCGAGATCAATGAATTCCGTGGCGAACCGCTGCTGGCCATCCTGCCCGGCGTGGCACTCCAGGAACTCTGGAGCCTGATGGGCACGGCCGAAAAAGCCTTGTTCGTGATTTCGTTGTTCGTCGTGCTGACCGGGTTGATTGGCATGCTCACGGCGATCCTCACCAGCCTCAACGAGCGTCGTCGGGAGATGGCGATCCTGCGCTCGGTGGGCGCGCGGCCGTGGCACATCGCAAGCCTGCTGGTGCTCGAAGCCTTTGCCCTGGCGTTGGCCGGGGTGGTCGCCGGGCTGGCGCTGCTTTACGTTGGCATTGCCGCCGCCCAGGGTTACGTGCAGTCGGCCTATGGCTTGTACCTGCCATTGAGTTGGCCGAGCGAGTATGAATGGACGCTGCTGGCTGGCATTCTGGTCGCCGCCCTGCTGATGGGCAGCGTGCCGGCCTGGCGCGCCTATCGCCAATCGCTGGCCGATGGCCTGTCGATCCGTTTATGAGGACGTTGAAAATGCCCCGCGCCCTGCTTGCGCTGTTGATGCTGGTCGCCCTGCCGCTGTGGGCGGCCGAACCGAGGGACCTGGCCTGGTCGGAAATGATCCCACCGGACGCGCCGCCGGAAGTGCCGAACATGACACCCCTGCACGACCTGTCGAAGATGAGCGATGCCCTGGCGGCCGAATCCGCGCCTGCGGCCAAGCAAGACCTGCCCAACGCCCCGGTGGTCAAGACGCTGGACGGCCAGCAGATTCGCTTGCCGGGTTATATCGTGCCGCTGGAAGTCAGCGAGGAAGGCCGCACCACCGACTTTCTGCTGGTGCCGTATTTCGGCGCCTGCATCCACGTGCCGCCACCGCCGTCGAACCAGATCGTGCATGTGAAAAGCGAGGTCGGGGTCAAGCTCGACGAGTTGTACCAGCCGTACTGGGTCGAAGGGCCGATGCAGGTCAAGCCGTCCAGCAGTGAACTGGCCGATGCCGGGTATCAGATGGAGGCCGAGAAAATCTATGTGTATGAGCTGCCGGAGTGAATCCGTGCTCATCACACTTTCATTGAGCTGAATCAAAAGACCGGACTAGACGGCTTCGTACCATGGGACATCAATTTTCGATGCCCTCTGGAGCCCTCATGAACAAGTCTTTGCTCAGCGCTTCCCTCGTTGCCCTCGCGCTCGCTGCCCCGCTCGCCCAGGCCCATACCGCCGGCGATATCATCGTTCGCGCGGGCGCCATCACCGTCAATCCGGATGCCGACAGCTCCAGCGTCAAGGTCGACCGTGGCCCGCTGGCCGGCACTGATCTGGGCGGCAAGGCAACCATGAGCAGCGACACTCAGTTGGGCCTGAACTTCGCCTACATGCTCACCAACAACTGGGGTATCGAATTGCTGGCGGCCTCGCCATTCGAGCACGACGTCAAAATCAAAGGCACCGCCCTGGGCGCGGCCAATAACAAGCTCGGCACCCTCAAGCACCTGCCGCCAACCCTGAGCGTGGTTTACTACCCGCTCGACGCCAAGTCGGCCTTCCAGCCTTACGTCGGCGCTGGCATCAACTACACCTGGATCTACGATGAACACGTCGGCAGCGAAGCCAGCGCCAACGGCTTCAGCAATTTCCGGGCGAAAAACAGCTGGGGCTTGGCGTGGCAAGTCGGCGCCGACTACATGCTGACCGATAACATCATGATCAACGGCCAGGTCCGCTACATCGACATCGACACCACCGCCTATGTCGACAACAACGCCGTGGCCGGCGGCACCCGGGCCAAGGTGGACGTCGACGTGGACCCGTTCGTCTACATGGTGGGCTTGGGCTACAAGTTCTAAGCTCCCTCGCCACAGGTTTCACTTGCCACAATAGCGATGCATGACGCACAAAAAGGCGCCTCGAAAGGCGCCTTTTTTTTGGCCGATGGAAACTCAGCGCCCCAGCAACCGCGCCAGCCCGACGCTCATTGGCGTCTGCGCTGGCAATCGGAAACGCTCCAGCAACCGACGGTTATCGGCCCGCGAATGACGAATGTCGCCGGAGCGCGCCGGGCCATAGCTGATCGTCGGCAAGTCACCCACGACCTCGGCCAGGGCCTGGAGCATCTGCTTGAGATTGGTGGCCTGGTTCCAGCCGACATTCACCGCGCCTGCGTCCACTTCAGTTTTTTCAATGGCCTGCACCAGCACGTCCACCAGGTCTTCGACATAGACGAAATCGCGGGTCTGCTCGCCATCGCCGAATACGCTGATCGGCAAGCCTTTCTGTGCCCGTTCGCTGAAGATACTGATCACCCCGGAATAGGGCGAAGACGGATCCTGGCGCGGACCATAAATGTTGAAGAAGCGGAACACCACCGGCTCCAGGTCATGCTGGCGACGGTAGAAATCGAGGTAGAACTCGCTGGCCAGTTTGTCCGAGGCATAGGGCGTCAGCGGAGCCTTGGGCGTGTCCTCGTCGATGGACTGACCTTCGCCGTTGTTGCCATAGACCGCCGCACTGGAGGCGAACAACACACGCTTCACGCCGGCCTGGCGCATGGCCTCGCAAACATTGAGGGTGCCGATGAAATTGCTCTGGTGCGTGCGCACCGGGTCATCCACCGAAGCTTGCACCGAAGCCACGGCCGCCAAGTGCGCCACGGCGCTGCAACCGAGCATGGCCCGGGCGACCAGCGCGGCATCGGCGACATCGCCCTCGATCAGTTCGAGCGCGGGGTTGTCCAGCGGCAGATTGCCGCGCTTGCCGGTGGACAAGTCGTCAAGGATGCGCACCGAATGCCCCTTTGCGAGTAAGGCGTCGGTCAGGTGCGAACCAATGAAACCCGCGCCGCCGGTGATTAAAACAGGGCCTTCAGCCATGGCGATAAAACCTATCCAGTAAGCCCGGGAGTGCCGCGCGCCAGGCGCGGGGCTTGATCCCGAAGGTGTGCAGAATTTTCTTGCAGGCCAGGACCGCGTGCTGCGGTTCTTCCGCCGCGTCCGGCCTTGCGGCATGGGCCTGGGGCGTGGGCGACTCGATGGCCAGAGGATGCAGGGCGCGGGCTTCGGTGAGGATCGCCTGCCCCAGCGCCAGCGGCGTGGTCGCCTCGTGGCCCGCATAGTGATAGGTGCCCCACAGCGGCGCCGCGCAGTCGAGTTGCTTGAGCACCGAGATGATTACCCGCGCGGCATCGTCCACTGGCGTCGGATTGCCTCGCCGGTCATCGGCCAGCAGCAATTCTTCGGGCTGCTCGGCCCGGGCCAGGAAACGCCCGAGGATGCCGTCGGGGCTGTCATCCAACAGCCAGCCGAAACGCAGCAACACGTGCTGCGGGCAAGTGGCGCGCACACTTTGCTCGATGCGCCACAATGCCTGGCCACGCAAACCCAGGGGCACGGGCTCGTCTTTTTCGCTGTAGGCGGTGGCGCGGGAGCCATCGAACACGCGGTAGCTCGACGGTTGCAGCAAGACGATATTGTGATGCTGGCACAGTTCGGCCAGGCGCTCGACCGCCCGCTCCTGGCTGGCCAGGCGCTGCTCGCTGACAGCCTCGGCCTGGAACCAGTCGAAGTAGTACGCCAGGTTGATCAAGGCGTCCGGCCGGGTGTCGTCGAGCAATTGAGTCAGGCTCGCGGCATCCCAGCCGTCTTCGGGTGGGCGGGGGGCAAGAAAACCGATGTCTTCTTCTGCACCGAGGCGAATCAGCGCCTGCCCAAGGGCATTTCCGCCGCCCAGTAACATAAGGCGCATTCGCATAAAGTCAGCAGGCCCAGTCTGTTGGCACAAGAATTTGGTCGACAACGCCCGTGGGCGTCGCCGGAATCGTTGCATTTTGCGGGTTTAGTGCGCAACCGTCATCCGTAAAGTGTAGATCGCCGAGTTTGTGCAGGCCTTGGGGCCGTCAATGGGAGGCTCAAGCGGTACTTGCACCTCCCCCACCCCACCCGCCTAAACTGCCCCCATGAATCTGCCCCTTGCAGCCGACCACGCCATGGCAGGCTTTCACCCTGCCGTTCGCGCCTGGTTCAATCAGACATTCCCGGCGGTCACGGCCGCCCAGGCCCGGGCGTGGCCGTTGATCGGCGACCGCCGCTCGGTGTTGGTCGCGGCGCCCACGGGCTCGGGCAAGACCCTGACGGCGTTCCTGGCGGTGCTCGATGACTTGGTGCATCGCGGCCTGGAACAGGGTGGCCTACCGGACCAGACCCTGATGGTCTATGTCTCGCCGCTGAAGGCGCTGAGCAACGATATCCAGATCAACCTGCAGAACCCGCTGGCCGGTATCACCGAGCAATTGCGCCGGATGGATTTGCCGCCCCTGCACATCACCACCGCCGTGCGCACGGGTGATACGCCGCAAAAAGAACGCTCGGCGATGCGCAAGACGGCGCCGCACATCCTGGTGACCACCCCCGAATCGCTTTATGTGCTGCTCGGCTCCGATTCCGGCCGGCAAATGCTCGCCAGCACCCGCACGGTGATCGTCGATGAGATCCACGCCATCGCCGCCAGCAAGCGCGGCAGCCACCTGGCCTTGAGCCTGGAACGGTTGCAAGCGCTGTGCGCCGAGCCGCTGGTGCGCATCGGCCTGTCCGCCACGCAAAAACCCATCGAGGCGGTGTCGCGCTTTCTCGTGGGCCATGGCCGAACCTGTGAGATCGTCGACATCGGCCACGCCCGTCCGCGAGACCTGGACATCGAGGTGCCGCCGGTGCCGCTCTCGGCGGTGATGGCCAACGATGTGTGGGAACTGGTCTACAACCGCCTCGCCGAACTGGCGCGCGAGCACCGCACGACGCTGGTGTTCGTCAACACCCGGCGCCTGGCCGAACGCCTGAGCCGTCATTTGAGCGAGCGCCTGGGCAAGGACGCCGTGGCCGCCCACCACGGCAGTCTCGCCAAGGAATTTCGCCTCGACGCCGAACAGCGTCTCAAGCGCGGCGAACTGCAAATCTTGATCACCACCGCGTCCCTGGAGCTGGGCATCGATATCGGCGATGTCGACCTCGTTTGCCAGATCGCCTCGCCTCGTTCGATCTCGGCGTTCCTGCAACGAGTCGGCCGCTCCGGCCACCAGGTCGGCGGCACGCCCAAGGGTCGCCTGTTCGCCACCACCCGCGACGACCTGATCGAATGCGCCGCCCTGCTCGATTGCGTGCGCCGAGGCGAACTCGACATCCTGCACATCCCCAAGGCGCCGCTGGACGTGTTGGCCCAGCAGATCGTCGCCGAGGTCAGTTGCCAGGAATGGCACGAACAGGCCCTGCTGGATATGTTTCGCCGAGCCTCGCCTTACGCCGAACTCGACGAAGATCATTACCAGGCGCTGCTGCGAATGCTCGCTGAAGGCCTTAATGGCAGGCAGGGCGTGCGCAGCGCTTACCTGCACCGGGACGCCGTGACACGGACTTTGCGCGGCCGTCGGGGCAGCAAGCTCACGGCCGTGACCAGCGGCGGGACGATTCCGGACAACGCCGACTACAGCGTGCTGCTCGAACCCCAGGGCCTGAACATCGGCAGCGTCAACGAAGACTTTGCGGTCGAAAGCATCGCCGGCGACGTGTTCCAGTTGGGCAATACCTCTTATCGCATCATCCGCGTCGAGACCGGCCGCGTGCGGGTCGAGGACGCCCAGGGCCAGCCGCCGACCATTCCATTCTGGCTCGGCGAGGCCCCGGGGCGCAGCGCCGAGTTGTCCCTGGCCGTCGCCCGCCTGCAAGCCCAACTGGACCAGCTGCTCGGCGCCACGCCGGGCAACCTGCAACCGGCCCTGGACTGGCTCACCGGCACCTTGCAACTGAACCTCGCCAGCGCCGAACAATTAATTGATTACCTGGCCCCGGCGCGCCTGGCCTTCGGCGCCTTGCCGTCCCAGGAAACGCTGCTGATGGAGCGCTTCTTCGATGAGTCCGGCGGCACCCAACTGATCATCCACACGCCGTTCGGCAGCCGGATCAACCGCGCCTGGGGCCTGGCGCTGCGCAAGCGCTTCTGCCGCACCTTCAACTTCGAACTGCAGGCCGCCGCCAGCGAGGACGCCATCGTGCTTTCGCTGTCCACCAGCCACAGCTTCGAGCTGGACGAGGTCTGGCGCTACCTCAACAGTCACAGCGCCGAGCAGATTCTCGTCCAAGCGGTGCTGGATGCGCCGCTGTTCGGCGTTCGTTGGCGCTGGAACGCCGGCGTGGCCCTGGCCTTGCCGCGCTATACCGGCGGGCGCAAAGTCGCGCCGCAGATCCAACGCATGAAGAGCGAGGACCTGATCGCCAGCGTCTTTCCCGATCAGATCGCCTGCTTGGAAAACCTCGCCGGCGAGCGCGAGATCCCCGACCATCCGCTGGTTGAACAAACCCTGGACGATTGCCTGCACGAAGCCATGGACAGCGAAGGCTGGCTGGCCCTGTTGCGGCGCATGGAAGCAGGCGAGGTTCGCCTGGTCAGCCGCGACCTGCCAGCGCCCTCGCCCCTGGCGGCGGAAATTCTCAGCGCCCGCCCCTACACCTTTCTTGACGACGCACCGCTGGAAGAGCGCCGCACCCAAGCGGTGATCAACCGTCGCTGGAGCGATCCGCAGTCCACCGACGACCTGGGCGCGCTCGACGCCGATGCCATCCAGGCCGTGCGGGACGAGGCCTGGCCGACGCCGACCAACCTCGATGAAATCCATGAAGCACTCATGAGCCTGGCGTGCATCGCCGACAGCGAAGCCCGCGCCGAGCCGGCGTGGCTGGAGGGGTTGCGGACCCTGGCCGAGCAGGGTCGCGCCAGTCATCTCCAGATCAGCGATGAGCGTGGCCTGTGGGTGCCGCTGGAACGGCTGACTTGCCTGCAAGCGATTTATCCACAGGCCCAATGGCAGCCAGCGCTGACACCGCTGCCAGGATTCGATGAACAGTGGGACGCCGACGACGCCGTAGTGGAAATACTCCGTGCGCGGCTCAGTGCCTTTGGCCCGCAGCCTTTGACGGCTATTGCCTACCCACTGGGGCTGTCACCGGCACAAGCGACCCTGGCCCTGGCCCAGCTGGAACAACAAGGGTACGTGTTGCGCGGGCGGTTCACGCCGGGCACCGGCCAGGAAGAATGGTGCGAGCGGCATCTGTTGGCGCGTATCCACCGTTACACCGTCAAGCGTCTGCGGCGGGAAATCGAGCCGGTGATGTTGCAGGACTTCATGCGATTCCTGTTCGACTGGCAGCACCTTTCATCGTCGACCCAAGGCCGTGGCAGCGCCGTGCTGCCGTCGATTATCAGCCAGTTCGAGGGCTATCCGGCCGCTGCCTCGGCCTGGGACAGCGACTTGCTCCCGGCACGGATCAAGGATTATTCGCCGAGCTGGCTCGACGAACTCTGTCGCAGCGGCAAGTTCGTCTGGACGCGCCTCAGTGCCCGCCAGAAGCTGGCCGCCAGCGCCTTGCGCAGCACGCCGATTGTCTTGCTGCCGCGCGCCAGGGTCGCGCTGTGGAGCAACCTGACCGAGCAGACGCCAGTCAGCGAACTGTCGCTCAAGACGCAAAAAGTCCATCAAGCCCTCAGCGAACATGGCGCGCTGTTTTTCGATGAGCTGCTGCACGAAGCCCACCTGCTGCGCAGCGAACTGGAAATCGCCCTGCAGGAACTGGTGGGCGCCGGGCGGGTGAATGCCGACAGCTTCGCCGGGCTGCGAGCCTTGATCACGCCGGCCAGCAAGCGCCAGGCCCGCAGCAGCCGGCGCGGGCGTGGGGCGTTTGTCGGCGGCATGGACGACGCCGGGCGCTGGGCCTTGTTGCGCCGCAGCTCACCAACCCCAGCGCCGGATAACCGGCCCACGCCGACGCCGCCCGAGCCCCTGGAACACATCGCCATGACCCTGTTGCGCCGCTATGGCGTGGTGTTCTGGCGGCTGCTGGAGCGCGAAGCCGATTGGTTGCCGAGCTGGCGCGAACTACTGCGCACTTTTCATCGCCTGGAAGCACGGGGCGAGATTCGTGGCGGGCGTTTCGTCAGCGGGCTGGCCGGCGAACAGTTTGCCTTGCCCGAAGCCATCCCATTGCTGCGCGAAGTACGCCGCCGCCCCACCGATGGCAGCCTGGTCGCGGTATGCGGCGTTGATCCGCTGAACCTCGCCGGCACTTTGCTGCCGGGGGCGAAAGTACCGGCGCTGGTGAATAATCGACTGGTGTACCGCGATGGGTTGCCAGTCGCAGCGCAGATTGCCGGCAAGCCGCATTTTTGGGTGGAGTTGGATGCCCAGGGGATGGCTGAGATTCGCACCAAGCTGATTCAACACCTTTAGCCCGGGCACAGGATCGTTCCCACGCTCCGCGTGGGAATGCAGCCCAGGACGCTCCGCGTCCCTAAAGCCGAACGCGGAGCGTCCGTAGAGGCATCCCCACGCAGAGCGTGGGAACGATCAAGATTGAGCTTGATCAGGCAGCTCATCCCCCGACTTCGGCTCCTCGACCAACCGCTTCGGCATCATCACCTGCTGGGGATAAGTCTGCGCGAAATGCACCGCAGGGTCGTTATCCACAAGCTTTTTCAGTCGTTGGTTGAACGCCCGGCTGACCGCGTATTGTCCGCCCGACACGGTGCGGAACTGGGCCGTCAGTACCACGCCGTTGAGGTCCATCTTGTCCACCCCGAATACATCCAGCGGCCCTTGCAGGTTGAATTTGAGGAACGGGTCTTCGGAGATTGAATGGCCCGCTTCGCGGATCAGTTCAATGGCGCGGTCCACGTCGGTGTCGTAGGTGAACTGTACCGAGAAAAACGCAAAGGCAAATTGCCGGGACTGATTGGTTACGGCCTTGATCTGGCCGAACGGCACCGAATGCACGAAGCCCTTGCCGTCGCGCAGGCGCAGGGTGCGGATGGTCAGGCCCTCCACGGTGCCGGCATGGCCGGAGCTCAGCACCACCCAGTCGCCGATGGACAGCGTGTCTTCAATGATGATGAACAGTCCGGTGATGACGTCCTGCACCAGTTGCTGCGAACCAAAGCCGATCGCCAGCCCCACCACTCCGGCACCGGCCAGCAACGGCGCGACGTTGATGCCAAGGTTGGCCATGGTGGTGATTGCGCAGATCACCACCAGGATGATTTTCGCGGCGTTGCGCAACAACGGCAGGATGGTCTTGACCCGAGTGCTGGGTTGGCGGGCGCCGCGCTTGTTGAGCGGCGGCTTCAGGGCTTCCTGGATCGCCGTATCAAGCACGACCCACGTCAGCCACGTCACCAGGAAGATCAGGCCGATGCGGCTCAAGGAATCGCTGATTGCCCGGCCAAGGGCATTGCGCGAGGCGAACTCGAACAGGGAAATGCCCCAGATCCGTCCAAGGATCTCTATGAATGCCACCGCCATGACGATGCGCAACAACGCGTGGAGCAAGCTCAACAGTCGCCCCTTGTAAGCGCTGTTGCGCTGGATGACCTCGGCCTTGGGGGACTTGAAAATGTGCTGGAACACGGTACTGAGGAACACCGTCGCGATCAGCAGGATGGTGGTGAACAAGGCGCAACGCAGGGCTTTCTGATTGTCTTCGCCGACCCCGATCAAGCTCACCGCCGAGACCAGCACCATCAGCAGGATCGGCCAGTACCAGAGCCCGGAGAAAATCCGCAGCGATTCCTGCAGCGCCGGCTGTTTCAGGCGTTGGGCCAGCGGGCGGTTGCGGATCAGGTGGGCCACCGGTCGGCGCATGTGAATCACTAGCCAGCCGAAAATCATCGAGGCCGACAGCCCGGTGAATACCGCGACGCTGCTGGTAATGTTGCCGCCCAGTTGCCGAGCGATCTGCGGGCTGGTCAAGGCATCGCTGAGGGCAGCCAGAAAACCGATCATGAACAGCGGCCGCGGACTGAAACGTCGAATCATCGCTACCGCCCGTCGTTTGTGGCCGGCGTTGAACATGACGATCACGCAGAGCAGCACCGATGTCGAGACGATGCCGCTACTGGTGGCGTAGGCAAAGCAAAGCGCCAATGCCCGGCCGACTGAAACTTGCAGGAAATGGCTGACGTAAAGGGTCAACGGCAGGCAAGCCACGGCAGGCAAGGTGTAGGGCAGCAGGTAACCGAGCAGGTCTCGCACACGCTGGCGGGTGCGCAACCAGCGGCGGCGACCCAGGCGCCGCACCAGCAATCGCGCGCTGGCCCAGATCAGCGCAAACGCCCCTAGCCAGACGCCGGAGAGCAAGAGGAAATCCCCCGCCACGCGCCACGTGGAACGAGAGGTCTGGTCCACCAGGCGATCCACTTCGTCCGCCGCCCGGTCCGCACGCAGGCGCCAGGCATCGACCAGGCTCTGGTTGAGATCGAGTTTGTCCTGGACATCGTCGATGCTCGAGCTGATTGCCCCGAGCAAGCCGCCCTGGACCAGCGGCTCGGGTTCGGCGGGAGCCTCACTGGGCGCAGAGGTGCCAGGGACAGCGGCGGTCCCGTAGGCGCTGGTACCGGTCAACGTCAACAAGGCCAGCAGCAATGCAGTACTCAATCGAGACAAAACGCGAGGCTCCTTCGGACAGGGTCGGTAAGGAACTGATCGATAATGGGCCGGCAAGTTCGCTCGGAAGGCCAATACAAAACCTTGTGGCGAGGGAGCTTGCTCCCGCTGGGGCGCGCAGCGGCCCTGTTTTTTGGGGCTGCTACGCAGCCCAGCGGGAGCAAGCTCCCTCGCCACAGGTTCACTGCCGCCGGGCACTCCAGCGAAACTTTCCAGCCCGCGCGGCAGTCATCAAAAGACACAGGCGGTACGAGGTCATTGGCACGGGAGGGATACATGACGGCGATCCACATTGGCATTTCCGGTTGGCGCTACACGCCTTGGCGGGGAGATTTCTACCCCAAGGGACTGGTTCAGAAACGGGAATTGCAATTTGCTTCGCGAGCGGTCAACAGCATCGAAATCAATGGATCGTTCTACGCCCTGCAACGTCCCGAACGGTATGCCCAGTGGTACGCCGAGACGCCGTCCGACTTCGTTTTCAGCGTCAAGGCGCCGCGCTTCATCACCCATATCAAGCGCCTGCGAGACATCCATAAGCCGTTGGCAAATTTCTTCGCTTCCGGGGTGCTGGAGCTCAAGGAAAAGCTCGGCCCCATTCTCTGGCAGTTTCCGCCCAGCTTTAAATTCGACCCCGAACTGTTTGAGGATTTTCTCAAGCAATTGCCCCACGACACCGAAGCCGCCGCCGCGCTGGCCCGCGAGCACGAGCCGCGCCTGGATGGACACGCCAGCACCGAGGCGGACAAAAAGCGTCAGCTGCGCCATGCGGTCGAGATCCGTCATGAAAGCTTCATCGACCCTCGCTTCGTCGCCCTGCTCAAGCGCTACGACGTCGCCTTGGTGGTCGCCGACACTGCCGGCAAGTGGCCCTATCGCGAAGACGTCACGAGCGATTTCGTCTATCTGCGCCTGCACGGTGCCGAGGAGCTGTATGCCAGTGGCTACTCCGACGAGGCGCTGCAACGCTGGGGCGATCGAATCGAAGCCTGGAGCCACGGCAGCCAACCGGGCGACGCGCACCTGATCGACCCGAAAAAGAAACCCCGGGCCCGCAAGAGCCGGGAGGTGTTCTGCTATTTCGACAACGACATCAAAGTTCGCGCGCCGTATGACGCGCGCCATCTGCTGGAGCGTTTTGACCTGGACAAGAATCTCGCCACCGCTCCCGGCGTGCGCCCGGCCGAAGGGGTCTTGCCATGACCACGCCAGAATCCAGCGAAGCCACCCGCGAGCCGATCCCAGACGTGGCGCAAGACCTTGATCGGGTAAACCGCTTCACGGTGCTCACGGTGAATACACATAAGGGATTCACGGCGTTGAATCGACGTTTCATCCTGCCGGAACTGCGCGAAGCGGTACGCAGCGTATCCGCCGACGTGGTGTTCCTGCAGGAAGTGCATGGGACCCACGAACACCATCCCCAGCGCTACAGCAACTGGCCGAGCATGCCGCAATACGAATTCCTCGCCGACACCCTCTGGCCGCAGTTCGCCTATGGGCGCAACGCGGTGTACCCGGCGGGCGACCATGGCAACGCGTTGCTGTCGAAATTCGAGATCATTCGCCATGACAATCTCGACGTCTCCATCAGCGGCCATGAAAGCCGCGGCATGCTTCACAGCGTGCTGCGCCTGCCGGGCGGCGAAGGGCAAGAAGTCCACGCGATTTGCGTGCATTTGGGGCTGCGCGAAGGCCATCGCATCGAACAGCTGAAACTGCTTTGCCAGCGCCTGAGCGAATTGCCCGCCGGCGCCCCGGTGATTGTCGCGGGCGACTTCAACGACTGGCGCGGCAAAGCCAATGATCTGCTCGAGCCTTGCGGCCTGCGGGAAGTGTTTGCCGAACAATGGGGCAAACCGGCGCGCAGTTTCCCTGCGCGCCTGCCGATCCTGCGCCTGGACCGTATCTACGTGCGCAACCTCAAGGCCCATCATGCCCAGGTATTGAATGTACGTCCCTGGTCGCACCTTTCCGACCACGCACCGCTGTCGGTGGAGATCGAATTATGAGCGCGACGATGAACAAGGCGACGGTGGAAAAGATTGAAGTCCCGCCGACCGAACGCAACCCGGCGCTGGCCGATATCGAATACGGCTGGCACGGCAACAACCGCGTCACGCTGCTGGAAAATGGCGAGGAATATTTCCCAAGGGTTTTCGAGGCCATTCGCCGCGCCCAAGAGGAAATTCTCCTGGAGACCTTCATTCTGTTCGAGGATAAGGTCGGCGTTGAACTACGCGACTTGCTGGTCGATGCCGCCCGGCGCGGCGTGCGCATCACAGTCAACCTGGACGGTTTCGGCTGCGGCGAGTTGACCACCGAATTTCTCGCATCGTTGAGCGATGCCGGGGTGCGCTTGCAGATGTTCGACCCGGCGCCCCGACACCTCGGGATCCGCACCAACTGGTTCCGCCGCCTGCACCGCAAGATCGTGGTGGTGGACGGTGTCATCGCGTTTATTGGCGGGATCAACTTTTCCGCCGATCACCTCGGCGACTTCGGTCCCGAGGCCAAGCAGGACTACTCGGTGGAGATCAAAGGCCCGGCGGTGGTGGATATCCATCACTTCGCGCTGCTGCAAAGCGGCCGCCCGGCTCGGGCCAAGTATTGGTGGCAACGTCGCCGCAACCGTCGCTCCGAGCTGGCCTTCAATGACCATGACGGCCAGGTGCGCCTGGTCTATCGCGATAACCATGAGCACCAGACTGACATCGAGGAGGTCTATCTGCAGGTGCTGCGCAGCGCCCAGCGCCGGGTGGTGATCGCCAACGCCTACTTCTTTCCCGGTTATCGCTTGCTGCGTGAGATCCGCAACGCCGCCCGGCGTGGCGTCGAAGTGCGGCTGATCCTGCAAGGGCAGCCGGACATGATGATCGCCAAGCTCGCCGCGCGGATGCTCTATGACTATCTGCTCAAGGCCGGTGTGACGATCTACGAATATTGCGAGCGACCATTGCACGGCAAGGTCGCCTTGGTGGATGAAGATTGGAGCACAGTGGGCTCGAGCAATCTCGACCCGTTGAGCCTGTCGTTGAACCTGGAAGCCAACGTGCTGATCCGCGACCGGGCGTTCAACCGCGAGCTGTTCGAGCGCCTCGATCACCTGAGTCGCAACCATTGCACGGTCATGCCCGAGAACCACGCCCCGCGTGGGCTGCTGTGGCGCATGACCATCGGCTTCATGGTGTTCCACTTCTTGCGTCACTTCCCGGCCTGGGCCGGATGGCTGCCGGCTCATAAACCCCGTTTGAAACCTTTCTCACCGCCGACGGCGGTCCGGAGCGAACCCCATGAACCACTCTGAAGCGCACACCGCGCCGAGAGATGATGCCCATGCGCCGGAACAGGCCAAGCCAAAATCCCGCTGGAGCCGCTGGAAACGGCCGCTGACGCTGGCCTTCTTCCTGCTGCTGATCGTCCTGTTTACGGCATTGGCCCGACGTATCGACTGGTCGGAGGTGTTCACCACACTGGCCGACTTCAAGCTGCGTACCTTGCTCATCGCCGCCGCGCTGACGGTGGCCAGTTTCATCACCTACGCCTGTTTCGACCTGATCGGCCGTACGTACATCCGGCAAAAACTCGGCTGGCGGCAGATCTTGCCGGTGGGGGTGATCAGCTATGCCTTCAACCTCAATCTCAGCGCCTGGGTCGGTGGCATCGCCATGCGTTATCGGCTGTACTCGCGACTCGGGGTCAGTAACGGCAATATCGCCAAGATCCTCGGCCTGAGCTTGGCCACCAACTGGTTCGGCTACATGACCTTGGCCGGCGTGGTATTCAGCAGCGGCCTGGTGACGATGCCGCCGGGTTGGAAGTTGAGCAGCAACGCACTGCAAGGCGTCGGCGTGCTGCTGTTGCTGATCAGCGCCGGATACCTGGTGGCGTGCCGCTTTTCCAAACGCCGGGCCTGGACCGTTCGCGGCATGGAAATCAACCTGCCGTCCCTGCGCATGGCCGTGTTGCAATTGGCACTGGGGGCGCTTAACTGGTCGTTGATGGCCGCGGTGATCTTCACACTGCTGCCTGGCAAACTGGATTATCCGGTGGTGCTCGGGGTGTTGATGATCAGCAGCATTGCCGGGGTGATTACACACATTCCGGCGGGGCTCGGGGTGTTGGAGGCGGTGTTCATTGCGCTGCTGCAACACGAGGTATCGCGGGGCAGCCTGTTAGCGGGATTGATTGCCTACCGGGCGATCTACTTCATCCTGCCGCTGTTGGTGACCGTGGTGATGTACCTGGTGATCGAGGCGAAGGCCAAGGCGCTGCGGGTCAAGCCTGGCACCAAGTGAGGGACTGGCTGGGTTGGCCCCTGCACGGACAGGCGTGCGGGGCCGGGCCTTATTAATGCTGGAAATTACCGCTCCTGAATGATGCTCAAGCGTTCGCCCACCACCATTTCCGTGATCCAGCCCACCAGGATCGAGGTGTAAGCCTGCTGTGATATGGGGTCACTCAGGGAATGGTCGGCGCCGTCGATAATCCTATGAGTCAGTGAATGAGTCTGCTGGCAGGCGGCTCGGTAACTCATGATGGTCGCGTGGGGCACGTGGTCGTCGGTCTCGGATTCCACCAATAACACGTCGCCGGTGAACTGCGAGCAGGCCTGCAAAGCGCGGTTGGTGTCGGCGTGTACCAGCGTACTGCGGTAATCGAGCAGGTCGGCCTTGTCCAGGTCGCGCTTGGGCGTGTGCCATTGCTCGTCGCGGTACAGCGCCGGCACCCGCAAGGCCAACCAGCGCACCGGTCGCAGCGCGGTCAGTATCGAAGCCAGGTAGCCGCCGTAACTGGTGCCGACCACGGCAATCGCCGAGGTGTCCAACGCTGGGTGGGCAAGCAGCCGGTCGTAGGCCGCCAACAGGTCCCGCAGATTGTCCTCGCGCGTGACACGCGACAGCGGGATTCCGGTCCCGCCCGTGTGCCCGCGTAAATCGAAGGTCAGGCACACGCAGCCCAGGCCGGCGATGCCTTTGGCCCGTTCCAGGTCACGCTCTTGGCTGCCGCCCCAACCGTGTACGAACAACACGCCGGGAACCTTCGATTTTGGGCTCAGGAAGGTCCCGTTCATGTGCTCGTCATCTATTGCAATCTGGATCGTTTCGCTTCTAGCCGTCATAGGGTTGAACCGTTACGTATTTGAGTAGGAAATCACTGTTTTCCGCCGTGCCGCGGTAGATTTCAGTGGCGCCGGCCGGCAGCGGCTGGTCGGTGTAGGTTTCCACCGAAGAGACGCGAACCGCGCGGGTCGAAGGGTCTTCGACAAACACTTGAAGTGCCGCCACTTCCGCGCTGCTGGCGCCGCCCATGCGCCAGGATTGTTCCAGCACACCGCCGCGTGGTTGTCCGCCGGTGTCGACGCCCTGGGCGATGTCGTAATTGCGCCGCGAGGCAAAGAAGGTCGGAAATGCCTGGTTGGCCGCGTCATCAAATACTTGCGCCAGCCGCACCGCCTCACGCACATCGTCCGGAAGCTCCAGGCCGAGCAACTCGATGTAGCCACCCTGCACCACCAACAGGTCCGAGCCGCCGTAGACCTCGAGTCCTTCATTGTCGTGGGTGAGGTGTTGCACCCCGCAATAGCTCATGACCTTGCCATTGATGAAGCTCTGGCCGACGCTCTGGGTCCTGACTCCGCTGAGGTTCTGCTCAAGCACCACACCGTCGCGAAACACTGACTGGGCGTCAGGCGCAGCGACAATTTCATCAAACTCGGCGAGGCTGCTGATCACCCGTTGACCGCGTCCCGCGCAGGCATGAATCGGCTTGAAGCGAATCGGCCCCGCATAAAGCAAATGTTCAGCGGCTGGGCGCGCATCCTTGAGCGAGAACACGCTGACCCCGTCGAGCACCACGCCACGGGTCAGTTTGGCGAACAGCGGCGACCACCCCTTCGGCGCAACCGCATCCTTATTCAAGAGACCATGGGCGATCGCCTTGGTGCAGATAAAATCATGGTCGACGTAGCCGCCCCACAAGTCCTCTGGCCCCTTGATGCCAAGGCGCAATGCGGCCTCGGCACCGATCAGCGTTTGCGTGGGCAACAGATACAGGTCCCGTCCTGCATGCTCGCGGCTGTCATGACTGCCGCCGTACTCCAAGCCCAGGATGTTCGCCAGCCAGCGGGCCAGCGCCCGATTGGTCTCGACTTCATGCTGCGGTGCGTGGGGATTGACTGAATGGGCCACTACCATTTTGTTGCGATGGATGGACGTCATGCGTTGTCCTTCTTAACTGCGCTCAATAGCTGTAGCTATAAGGATTGCAGAGATCAGGCCAACGGCGTGTTGGGGGACGAACGGTCAAGGAAACGGGCACAAACGTTCGACCCTGTGGCACAGGGCCTGTTTCATTCTGCACGACCGCCAGTGGGCATCCGGCAAATTGCACGACACAGGGCACAACATCAGGATGAGCTCAGCCCTTTGGGCTCACGCCAAATCTCGTACGGTAGTCACTCGGCGCCAGCCCGGTGATTTTCTTGAAGGTCGATCGAAAGGCGCCCGGATCCTGATAACCGACGGTCCAGGCAATGTGATCGATGGTGCCGTTGGTAAACTCAAGCATTTCCCGGGCCTTGCCCACTCGCAGGTGCTGGCAGTATTCGGTGGGCTTGAGCCCGGTCGCCGCGCGGAACCTGCGCAGGAAAGTGCGCTCTTCCAGCCCGGCCTGCTCAGCCATCGCGCCAAGGGAAACGTCCACCGCGCCGCTGCGTTGCAGCCAATGCTGGACCTTGAGGATCGCCCCGTCACCGTGCCCGAGGATCGGCGCGAAATTGCTGCCGCACTGGCTCGCGCTGTCGCTGTGCTCAATCACCAGAAACTGCGCCGTGCGCGTGGCGATACTGGGCCCAAGCAGACGATCGACCAGGCGCAGTCCAAGCTCCGACCAAGCCATCAGCCCGGCCGTGGTGATCAGGTCGCCGTCGTCGACAATGGGTTTATCGGCGTCGAGCTTGATCTTCGGATAACGCGCCGCAAACGTCTTCGTCGAGGTCCAGTGGGTCGTGGCGCTGCGCCCATCCAGCAAGCCGCTTTCGGCCAGCAGGATAGACCCGATGCACACCCCGCCCAGCACCGTGCCGCTGGCATGGAGCGTGCGCAGCCAATCCATTAGCGTCGGCGAGACCAAGTCTTCGTTGAAGCCGGCAATAGATGGCGGGATGAGCAATGCCAGCAACGGGCCCGCCGGGCCGGTCTCGCTGTCGAACACCCGCCGTGGCGCCTCATTGTTGTCGGTCTGCCAATGACTCACTCGTAACCGCGGCAACGCTGCGCCGGCATGCTCGGCCGCGATCCGCTGTGCCACGGCGAACAGGTCGGTCAAGCCATGCACCGCGGCCATTTGCGCGCCGGGATAGATGAGTACCCCAAGCTCGGAGATTGCCGTTTGCTGCGCCATTGTCAGTTTTCCCTCGCTTATTGTCGTTGCGGCCAATCCTCGGCCCGGCGGTAAACGCCAATACTGGCGCCCTACCCCACCTGATCAAGGAAGCCTCATGTCCAAGCAAGCGCTCATCGTAGTCGATATCCAGAACGACTACTTCCCCCAGGGAAAATGGCCATTGGTTGGCGTCCAAGCCGCCGCCGATAACGCCGCTCGGTTGATCGAAGCGTTTCGTCAGGCCGCAAAGCAAGTGGTGCACATTCGCCACGAATTCACTTCCGACGAAGCGCCATTCTTCACGCCCGGCTCCGAAGGCGCGCAGTTGCATCCCAAGGTGCTCAACCGCCCGGACGAA
Source organism: Pseudomonas sp. SWRI92 (assembly GCF_014268685.1). Taxonomy (NCBI): domain Bacteria; kingdom Pseudomonadati; phylum Pseudomonadota; class Gammaproteobacteria; order Pseudomonadales; family Pseudomonadaceae; genus Pseudomonas; species Pseudomonas sp. SWRI92. Next base: position 42,394 of record NZ_JABWQY010000020.1, on the reverse strand, counting down.
CCGGTGGTCCTCAAGCATTTCGTCAATTCGTTTCGCGAAACCGAACTGCAAGCCATCCTCGACCAGCACGGCATCGAGCAACTGGTCGTGGTCGGCAGCATGAGCCATATGTGTATCGATGGCGTCGCTCGTGCAGCGGCGGACCTGGGCTACGGCGTCACGGTGATTCATGACGCGTGCGCGACTCGCGATCTTGAATTCAATGGCGTGATCGTCCCAGCCGCCCAAGCACATGCGGCCTTCATGTCGGCGCTGGGGTTTGCTTATGCAAACGTGGTGAGTACCGAGCAATTCCTGAGCGACAGCCAAGCGTAGGCGCAGGCATAAACAGCAAGCGAAAATGACTAGGCGTGTGTGAGCGGTTACGACGAGGATGACCAGGTTTTTCTCCCAGAGCTCGCCGTATGAAACGTGGATCTGGATTTGTGACTTGGATCGCTTTGCTTCTTGAAACCACGAGCCAGGCATGCGCCCAACAAACAAAAGCCCCAAGGGCAAATTGCACTTGGGGCTTTTTTGAAACTACTGGCGCTATAGGATCAGCCAGTAATTAGAACGGAATATCGTCATCAAAGCTGTCGAAATCCGGAGCCGGTTGCGGCGCGGCCTGTTGCGGAGCGGCCGGGCGCTCGCGTTGTGGCTGTGGCGCCGACTGCGGACGAGGCGCCTGCTGACGCGGAGCCGGAGCCGACTGCTGGTAGTTGTTGCCACCTTGCTGTTGGTCGCCCTGCGGACGGCCGCCCAGCAATTGCATGGTGCCTTGCATGTCGACGACGATTTCGGTGGTGTAGCGCTTGATACCGTCTTTTTCCCACTCGCGGGTCTGCAACTTGCCTTCGATGTACACCTGCGAACCCTTGCGCAGGTATTCGCCAGCAATCTCAGCCACCTTGCCGAACATCGACACGCGGTGCCATTCGGTCTTCTCGACCTTCTGCCCGGTCTGCTTGTCGGTCCATTGTTCGCTGGTCGCCAGGCTCAGGTTGGTCACGGCGTTGCCATTCGGCAGGTAGCGAACTTCTGGATCCTGGCCGCAAGTACCGACCAATATGACTTTGTTAACCCCACGGGCCATAACGTTCTCCTAGGCTTCGCACGCTGCCGGGGCCGGGTTGTTCACCAGGCGCTCGAGCGTCGCACGATCCAATAATTCGGTGTCCAGTTTGATATATACGGCCGCTTCGTCGGCGACCACCACTGCATCGGTTACTCCAACGACGGCCCTGAGGCGCTCGGCCAGGCCTGCTTCGCGGATGGCTTCGGGCGACAACGGCAAGCGCAGGCTCGTCACATACGGAGGTTCGCGCATGGTAACAGCAAAGAGCAGCCAAAGTGCAGCCAGCGCGGCACAACCCAGGAACACAACCGACAAACCGCCATGCTGGAACAGCCAGCCGCCGAGGATGCCGCCCAGCGCCGAACCGAGGAACTGGCTGGTGGAATAAACCCCCATGGCCGTGCCCTTGCCGCCCGCTGGCGAAACCTTGCTGATCAACGACGGCAGCGACGCTTCCAACAGATTGAACGCGGTGAAGAACACCACCGTGCCGATTACCAGCGCTCGAAGGCTGTCGCCGAACTGCCAGAAGAATAGCTCAGTGAGCATGAGCGTCACGACGGCGCCGAGCAAAACTCGTTTCATTTTGCGTCGCTTCTCGCCATAGATGATGAAAGGGATCATGGCGAAGAATGAAATCAGCAGCGCAGTCAGGTAGACCCACCAGTGCTGTTCCTTGGGCAGGCCGGCCTTCTCGACCAATGCCAGCGGCAGCGCCACGAAACTCGACATCAGCATCGCATGGAGCACGAAGATGCCCAGGTCCAGGCGCAGCAGGTCCGGGTGCTTGAGCGTTGGCAGTAGCGCCTGGCGAGCCACGCCGGATTCACGGTGCTGCAACGGCCCGGTGGAGCGCGGCACGATGAACGCAACGATCAGGATGCCGACCAAGGCCATGGCGCCGGTGGCCAGGAACAGGCCCGACAGGCCGAAAGCCCGGGTCAACAGTGGGCCTACAACCATGGCGACCGCAAACGACAGGCCAATCGTCATGCCGATCATGGCCATGGCTTTCGTCCGATGCTGTTCGCGGGTCAAGTCTGACAACAAGGCCATGACCGCTGCGGAAATAGCACCCGCTCCTTGTAGGATCCGTCCGGCAATCACGCCCCAGATCGAGTCCGCATTCGCCGCCAGGACACTGCCGAGAGCGAACACAATGAGCCCCAGGTAAATCACAGGCCGTCGGCCGATACGGTCGGAAATCATCCCGAACGGAATCTGGAAAATCGCCTGGGTCAGGCCGTAGGCACCGATCGCCAAGCCGATGAGGGCCGGGGTCGCGCCCGCCAGGTCCATCCCATAGGTCGCCAGCACCGGCAACACCATGAACATGCCCAGCATGCGGAAGGCGAACACCAGGGCCAGGCCGCTTGCCGCGCGGGTCTCGCCGCTACTCATGCGCTCGCTGTGGGGATCTTGCATGGAAAAACCTCGTGTGAACCGGCGGGGATTCTACCAGTCCCATCGATTGAGGGGGTATAGGGCGACCGTTTGCCGCGCAGTCTTCATGCAGGGCTTGCGATAGTGTGCATCCATCCAGTGTTTACCCGTATACTCCTACGTTTTCGACGCCCGCCGAGCGAGGCCACTTTTGGACAAGATCCTGATTCGTGGGGCCCGTACCCACAACCTGAAGAACATCGACCTGACCCTGCCACGGGACAAACTGATCGTCATCACCGGCCTGTCCGGATCCGGCAAATCTTCCCTGGCCTTCGACACCTTGTACGCCGAAGGCCAGCGACGCTATGTCGAATCGCTGTCGGCCTATGCCCGGCAGTTCCTGTCGATGATGGAAAAACCCGACGTCGACACCATCGAAGGCTTGTCGCCGGCGATCTCCATCGAACAGAAGTCGACCTCGCATAACCCGCGGTCGACGGTCGGCACCATTACCGAGATCTACGATTACCTGCGCTTGCTGTATGCGCGAGTCGGTATTCCGCGCTGCCCAGATCACGACGCCCCGCTGGAAGCCCAGACCGTCAGCCAGATGGTCGACCTGGTGCTGGCCCAGCCGGAAGGCAGCAAGCTGATGCTGCTCGCACCGGTGATTCGCGAGCGCAAGGGCGAGCACCTGATGGTTTTCGAAGAGCTGCGCGCCCAGGGTTTCGTTCGTGCGCGAGTCAACGGCAAGTTGTGCGAGCTGGACGAGCTGCCGAAGCTGGATAAACAGAAGAAGCATTCGATCGATGTCGTGGTCGACCGCTTCAAGGTCCGGGCCGACCTGCAACAGCGCCTGGCGGAGTCCTTCGAAACCGCGCTGAAACTGGCCGACGGCATAGCACTGGTAGCCCCGATGGACGACGAGCCCGGCGAAGAGATCATCTTCTCCGCACGCTTCGCCTGCCCGATCTGCGGCCACGCCATCAGCGAACTGGAGCCCAAGCTGTTCTCCTTCAACAACCCGGCCGGCGCCTGCCCGACCTGCGACGGCTTGGGGGTCAAGCAGTTCTTCGACACCAAGCGACTGGTCAACGGCGAGCTGACCCTGGCCGAGGGGGCGATTCGCGGCTGGGACAGGCGCAACGTCTATTACTTTCAGATGCTCGGTTCGCTGGCGGCCCACTACAAGTTCAGCCTGGACAAACCGTTCAACGAGCTGCCCGCCGACCAGCAAAAATCCATCCTGCACGGCAGCGGCTCGCAGAACGTCGATTTCAAATACCTGAATGACCGCGGCGATATCGTCAAGCGCTCCCACCCGTTCGAAGGCATCGTGCCGAACCTGGAGCGTCGCTACCGCGAGACCGAGTCGGCCAGCGTGCGCGAAGAACTGGCGAAGTTCCTCAGTACCCAGCCCTGCCCGGATTGCCGTGGCACCCGTTTGCGCCGGGAAGCACGACATGTGTGGGTCGGTGAAAAAACCCTACCGGCGGTGACCAGCCTGCCAATCGGCGATGCCACCGTTTACTTCGGCGGCCTTAAGCTCACTGGCCGCCGTGGCGAAATCGCCGACAAGATCCTCAAGGAAATCCGTGAGCGCTTGCAGTTCCTGGTGAACGTCGGCCTGGACTACCTGACCCTCGACCGCAGCGCAGACACCCTATCCGGCGGCGAAGCCCAGCGTATCCGCCTGGCCAGCCAGATCGGCGCGGGCCTGGTGGGGGTGATGTATATCCTCGACGAACCGTCCATTGGGCTGCACCAACGCGACAATGACCGGTTGCTCGGAACGCTGAAACACCTACGGGACATCGGCAACACAGTAATCGTGGTCGAGCATGACGAAGACGCGATTCGCCTGGCCGATTACGTGGTGGACATCGGCCCAGGCGCCGGCGTGCACGGTGGGCATATCGTCGCTCAAGGCACCGCAGCCGAAGTCATGGCGCACCCGGACTCGCTGACAGGCAAATACCTGTCGGGCCGGGTGAAGATCAAAGTGCCGGCCAAGCGCACCCCGCGCAATAAGAAGCTGTCGCTGACCCTTAAAGGGGCTCGCGGCAACAACCTGCGCAACGTCGACCTGGAAATCCCGATCGGCCTGCTGACGTGCGTTACCGGTGTCTCCGGCTCCGGCAAGTCGACGCTGATCAACAACACGCTGTTTCCTCTCAGCGCCACAGCCTTGAACGGCGCCACCACGCTTGAAGCTGCCGCTCACGACAGTATCAAGGGCCTGGAGCACCTGGACAAAGTTGTCGACATCGACCAGAGCCCGATCGGTCGGACGCCGCGTTCCAACCCTGCGACCTACACCGGGTTGTTCACGCCGATCCGCGAACTGTTCGCCGGGGTACCGGAATCCCGCTCACGGGGCTATGGCCCTGGTCGGTTCTCGTTCAACGTCAAGGGCGGACGCTGCGAAGCCTGTCAGGGCGACGGCTTGATCAAGGTGGAAATGCATTTCCTGCCCGACATCTATGTCCCGTGCGACGTGTGCAAGAGCAAGCGCTACAACCGCGAGACCCTGGAGATCAAATACAAGGGCAAGAACATCCACGAAACCCTGGAAATGACCATCGAGGAAGCCCGGGTGTTCTTCGACGCGGTACCGGCGCTGGCCCGCAAGCTCCAGACGTTGATGGACGTAGGGCTTTCCTACATCAAGCTCGGGCAGTCGGCGACGACCTTGTCTGGCGGTGAAGCGCAGCGGGTCAAGTTGTCACGCGAGTTGTCCAAGCGCGATACCGGCAAGACTTTGTATATCCTCGACGAGCCGACCACAGGTCTGCACTTCGCCGATATCCAACAGTTGCTCGACGTGCTGCATCGCCTTCGCGACCACGGCAACACCGTGGTGGTAATCGAGCACAACCTGGACGTGATCAAGACTGCTGACTGGCTGGTGGACCTGGGCCCGGAAGGCGGTTCCAAGGGCGGTCAGATCATTGCCGTGGGTACGCCGGAGCAGGTGGCCGAGATGAAGCAGTCATACACCGGCTACTACCTCAAGCCATTGCTGGAACGTGATCGGGACTGATTTCGCCCGTTCAACAAAAAGCCCCTGCCATCTCACGATGACAGGGGCTTTTTCGTTCCCACGCTCTGCGTGGGAATACAGCTCAGGACGCTCTGCGTTTCCTGCAATCAGAACTGCGATTGCAGGTAGTTTTCCAACCCGATCAGCTTGATCAGGCCCAACTGCTTCTCCAGCCAGTAGGTGTGATCTTCTTCAGTATCGTTGAGCTGGACTCGCAGAATCTCGCGGGTCACATAGTCATTGTGCTGCTCGCACAGCTCGATGCCCTTGCACAGCGCTGCGCGGACTTTGTATTCCAGGCGCAGGTCAGCAGCGAGCATGTCGGGCACGGTGGTGCCGATGTCCAAGTCATCCGGGCGCATGCGTGGCGTACCTTCAAGCATGAGGATGCGGCGCATCAATGCATCGGCGTGCTGAGCTTCTTCTTCCATCTCGTGGTTGATACGTTCGTAGAGCTCGGTAAAACCCCAATCCTCGTACATCCGCGAGTGGATGAAATATTGATCACGGGCTGCCAGCTCGCCGGTCAGCAACGTGTTGAGGTAATCGATTACGTCTGGGTGACCTTGCATCGCCCTACATCTCCACAAGCTTTGAAAGGCCCTAGTTTGAACCAAGCTGACTTGGAGGTCACTCGCTGATCGCAATAAAAGTGAAGAAAATCCGAGAAAAGCAGGTTAAATAACGCAAAAACCGCCCAAATGAGGGCGGTTCTGCTTCTCGTTTAGACTTAGTTAAGCTGTACGCCCAACGCCTTTGCGATACCGTCTCCATAAGCAGCGTCTGCCTTGAAGAAATGCTGCAGTTGGCGATCGACAACATCCGCCGATACACCGGCCATCGCACCAGCGATATTGCTGATCAGCAGGGCTTTCTGCTCATCGCTCATCAAGCGGAACAGCGCACCGGCATGGCTGTAGTAATCGGTGTCCTCGCGATGATCGTAACGATCCGCCGCACCACTGAGGGTCAACGCCGGCTCCGCATAACGGGGAGCCTGCTTGGGTGCTTCAACATAACTGTTAGGCTCGTAGTTCGGCGCTGCGCCGCCGTTGCTGCCGAACGCCATCGCACCGTCGCGCTGATAGGTATCGACCGGACTGCGCGGGGCATTCACTGGCAATTGCTGGTGATTGGTGCCTACGCGGTAGCGGTGTGCATCGGCATAGGCAAATACACGGCCTTGCAGCATGCGGTCAGGCGAAAGGCCCACGCCCGGCACCATGTTGCTTGGCCCGAATGCCGCCTGCTCGACCTCGGCGAAGTAATTCAACGGGTTCCGGTTGAGTTCGAGCTCGCCGACTTCGATCAATGGAAACTCTTTTTGCGACCAGGTCTTGGTCACATCAAACGGGTTTTCGTAATGAGCGGCGGCCTGAGCTTCGGTCATGACCTGAATGCACACACTCCATTTCGGGAAGTCGCCGCGCTCGATGGCGTTGAACAAGTCACGCTGGGCGTAATCCGGATCGGTGCCCGCCAAACGCGCGGCTTCGGCCGGTGCGAGGTTTTTGATCCCCTGCTTGGTCTTGTAGTGCCACTTCACCCAGTGACGCTCGCCCCGGGCGTTGATCAGGCTGTAAGTGTGGCTACCGAAGCCGTGCATGTGGCGGTAGCCGTCAGGAATCCCGCGATCGGAAAACAGGATGGTGACTTGGTGCAGTGCCTCAGGCGAGTGCGACCAGAAGTCCCACATCATTTGCGCGCTTTTCAGATTGCTCTGTGGGAGGCGCTTCTGGGTGTGAATGAAGTCCGGGAATTTCAACGGATCACGAATGAAAAATACCGGCGTGTTGTTACCGACGATGTCCCAGTTGCCTTCTTCGGTGTAGAACTTCAGCGCGAAACCGCGTGGATCGCGCTCGGTATCGGCAGAACCGCGTTCGCCACCTACCGTAGAGAAACGCAGGAAGGTAGGCGTCTGCTTACCGATCGACTCGAACAATTTCGCGCTGGTGTATTCGGTAATATCGCGGGTTACGGTGAATGTGCCGTAAGCACCTGACCCCTTGGCGTGCACGCGACGCTCGGGAATGTTCTCACGGTTGAAATGAGCAAGCTTCTCGATCAGGTGGAAGTCATCGAGCAGCAGCGGACCGCGTGGGCCGGCTGAGCGAGAGTTTTGGTTATCGGCGACAGGAGCGCCACTGGCGGTCGTAAGCGTTTTGGTCTGGCTCATGCTCAATTTCTTCCTAGGTCGGTCTTCGAACTGCCGGCTAATCGGCTGGTAGGAGTATTGATCAACAACATGACGCCTACAAATTCATTAAATTGTAGGTATCAATAGATATTCTCTACCAATAGTCCCAACGTCCATAGTGAAGCCCGCTGAGGCGTGAAAGCTTGTATGGATAACGCTTTTGTTACGCGTACAAAAAACCGGGCACTAGGCCCGGTTCTTCGTTACAGACTGTCGTCTTACTCGGCGCTTACAGCTTCGCCAGCAGTAGCACGATCAACCAATTCGACGTACGCCATAGGGGCGTTGTCGCCAGCGCGGAAACCGCACTTGAGGATGCGCAGGTAGCCACCCTCACGGGTAGCATAACGCTTGCCCAGGTCGTTGAAGAGCTTACCAACGATAGCTTTCGAACGAGTACGGTCGAAAGCCAGGCGGCGGTTAGCCAGGCTGTCTGTCTTGGCCAGAGTGATCAGCGGCTCAGCAACGCGACGCAGTTCTTTGGCTTTCGGCAGTGTAGTTTTGATCAGCTCGTGCTCGAACAGCGACACCGCCATGTTTTGGAACATGGCCTTGCGGTGCGAGCTGGTGCGGCTCAGGTGACGTCCACTTTTACGATGACGCATGGTTCATTCCTTACCAAACACAACGTTCGGTGATTACGACGATCAGGCAGTCGCCTTGTCGTCCTTCTTAAGACTTGCAGGCGGCCAGTTGTCGAGGCGCATGCCGAGGGACAGACCGCGGGAGGCCAGAACGTCCTTGATTTCAGTCAAGGATTTCTTGCCAAGGTTCGGAGTCTTCAACAGCTCTACTTCGGTACGCTGAATCAGGTCACCGATGTAGTAGATGTTTTCCGCCTTAAGGCAGTTAGCCGAACGTACAGTCAGTTCCAGATCGTCAACCGGGCGAAGCAGGATCGGATCGATCTCGTCTTCCTGCTCGACAACCACTGGCTCACTGTCACCCTTGAGGTCGACGAACGCAGCCAACTGCTGTTGCAGGATGGTTGCAGCGCGGCGGATAGCCTCTTCAGGATCCAGGGTACCGTTGGTTTCCAGATCAATAACCAGCTTGTCCAGGTTGGTACGCTGTTCGACACGGGCGTTTTCCACCACGTATGCGATACGGCGAACCGGGCTGAACGAAGAGTCGAGCTGCAAGCGACCGATGCTGCGGCTTTCGTCTTCATCGCTCTGACGCGAGTCTGCCGGTTCATAACCACGACCACGAGCTACGGTGAGCTTCATGTTCAGGGCGCCGTTAGACGCCAGGTTAGCGATTACGTGATCGGGGTTAACGATCTCGACATCATGATCCAGCTGAATATCGGCAGCGGTAACCACCCCCGAACCCTTCTTCGACAAGGTCAGCGTAACTTCGTCACGACCGTGCAGCTTGATAGCCAGACCTTTAAGGTTCAACAGGATTTCAATTACGTCTTCCTGTACACCTTCGATGGCGCTGTACTCGTGGAGCACACCGTCAATCTCGGCCTCGACTACTGCACAGCCAGGCATTGAGGACAACAGGATGCGGCGCAGCGCGTTGCCCAGGGTGTGGCCGAAACCACGCTCGAGAGGCTCGAGCGTGATCTTGGCGCGGGTTGGACTGACAACCTGCACATCAATATGGCGGGGTGTCAGGAACTCATTTACCGAAATCTGCATGGATGCACCTATTTTCTAGCCCTTACTTGGAGTAGAGCTCGACAATCAGGCTTTCGTTGATGTCGGCGGACAGATCACTGCGAGCAGGAACGTTCTTGAAAACGCCCGACTTCTTCTCAGTGTCTACTTCTACCCATTCTACGCGGCCACGTTGGGCACACAGATCGAGAGCTTGGACAATGCGAAGTTGGTTTTTTGCCTTCTCGCGAACAGCGACCACGTCACCAGCACGAACCTGGTAGGACGGAACGTTCACGGTCTGGCCGTTAACGCTGATCGACTTGTGCGATACCAGCTGACGGGATTCGGCACGAGTAGAACCGAAACCCATACGGTATACAACGTTGTCCAGACGGCATTCGAGCAGCTGCAACAGGTTTTCGCCGGTTGCGCCTTTCTTGCCAGCAGCTTCTTTGTAGTAGCCGCTGAATTGACGCTCGAGAACGCCGTAGATACGACGGACCTTCTGCTTTTCACGCAGTTGGGTGCCGTAATCGGACTGGCGACCGCGGCGTTGGCCGTGGATACCAGGTGCTGCTTCGATGTTGCACTTCGATTCGATCGCGCGCACGCCGCTCTTCAGAAAGAGATCGGTGCCTTCGCGACGAGCGAGTTTGCATTTTGGACCAATGTAACGAGCCATTCTTTACAATCTCCTGGATTACACGCGGCGCTTCTTCGGCGGACGGCACCCGTTGTGCGGGATTGGCGTCACGTCGGTGATGCTGGCGATCTTGTAGCCACAGCCGTTCAAAGCGCGGACTGCGGATTCACGACCTGGACCTGGACCTTTGACGTTGACGTCGAGGTTTTTCAGGCCGTATTCCAGCGCAGCTTGACCAGCACGCTCGGCAGCTACTTGAGCAGCGAACGGGGTGGACTTGCGGGAACCGCGGAAACCCGAACCACCGGAGGTAGCCCAGGAAAGAGCGTTACCTTGACGGTCGGTAATGGTCACGATGGTGTTGTTAAAAGAAGCATGGATGTGGGCGATGCCATCAACCACTGTCTTTTTAACTTTTTTACGAGGACGAGCAGCAGGTTTTGCCATGATTAAATTCCTGTCGATTCGCTGGGGCGATTACTTGCGGATCGGCTTACGCGGACCTTTACGGGTACGCGCGTTGGTCTTGGTACGCTGACCGCGTACTGGCAGACCACGACGATGACGCAGACCGCGATAGCAACCGAGGTCCATCAAGCGCTTGATTTTCATGTTGATTTCGCGACGCAGGTCACCTTCAGTGGTGAACTTCGCCACTTCGCCACGCAGCTGTTCAATTTGCTCGTCGCTCAGATCCTTGATCTTTGCGGCTGGGTTGACCCCAGTCTCTGCACAAATTTTCTGTGCAGTAGTGCGACCAACACCATAGATGTAGGTCAGCGAGATAACAGTATGCTTGTTATCTGGAATGTTGACGCCTGCAATACGGGCCATTCAGTGGGACTCCAATTGACAGCTACCTACGCCCCGGAAGCCAAGAAATAGGGCGCGAGATAATATCGCTGTAATAACAAATAATCAACCCGGCAGCGCACTAGCTGCCGGGCTTAAAGCACAATCACACTCAGCCTTGGCGCTGTTTGTGACGCGGTTCCGCGCTGCAAATTACCCGAACAACACCTTCGCGGCGAATAATCTTGCAGTTACGGCACAGCTTTTTCACCGATGCACGAACTTTCATCACCAACTCCTCGAACCTTATGGACGCTACTCAGCGCAACATGCCGCTGCCGTAGCCCTTCAGGTTGGCTTTCTTCATCAGGGATTCGTACTGGTGCGAAACGAGGTGCGATTGTACTTGGGACATGAAGTCCATCACAACCACGACCACGATCAGCAACGAGGTCCCGCCAAGGTAGAACGGAACGTTTGCCGCAACCACCAGGAACTGGGGAAGCAAGCAGACGGCCGTCATGTAAAGAGCACCGAACAAGGTCAAACGAGTCAGAACGCCATCAATGTAGCGTGCGGACTGCTCACCAGGACGGATACCCGGAATAAAGGCACCGGACTTCTTCAGGTTTTCCGCTACGTCTTTCGGATTGAACATCAACGCCGTATAGAAGAAGCAGAAGAAAATAATCCCTGCACTAAACAGCAGAATATTCAACGGCTGACCAGGAGCGATCGACTGCGAGATGTCCTGCAACCAGCCCATACCTTCAGACTGGCCGAACCAGGCACCCAACGAAGCCGGGAACAGCAAGATGCTGCTCGCGAAAATGGCCGGGATTACGCCGGCCATGTTCACCTTCAACGGCAAGTGGCTGGTCTGCGCAGCAAATACCTTGCGGCCCTGCTGACGCTTGGCGTAGTGAACAGCAATACGACGCTGACCACGCTCAATGAACACCACGAAACCGATAATCGCTACTGCCAGCAAACCGATGGCAACCAGGGCGAAGATGTTGATATCACCCTGACGCGCAGACTCGAAAGACTGCCCAATCGCCCTCGGAAGACCGGCGACGATACCTGCGAAGATCAACATCGAGATACCGTTGCCAACACCACGCTCAGTAATCTGCTCACCCAGCCACATCATGAACATCGCACCCGCCACAAAAGTGGTTACCGCGACGAAATGGAAGCCAAAGTCACCAGTGAACGCTACGCCCTGCCCCGCCAGACCGATGGACATGCCAACAGCCTGGACAAGAGCAAGAACGACGGTGAGGTAGCGGGTGTACTGGCTGATCTTGCGACGGCCAGCTTCACCTTCCTTCTTCAACTGCTCCAGCTGCGGGCTGACGGCGGTCATCAATTGCATGATGATCGATGCCGAGATGTACGGCATGATCCCCAGTGCAAAAATGCTCATCCGTTCCAGCGCGCCGCCGGAAAACATGTTGAACAAGCTAAGAATGGTCCCCTCATTCTGTCGAAACAGGTCCGCGAGTCGGTCCGGGTTGATACCTGGAACCGGGATGTGTGCGCCTATTCGGTAGACGATAATCGCCAGGAACAGAAAACGCAGACGAGCCCAGAGTTCAGACATACCGCCTTTGCCGAGCGCAGAGAGAGCACCTTGCTTAGCCATTTATTCCTCGAACTTGCCGCCAGCTGCTTCGATAGCCGCACGCGCACCTTTGGTGGCGCCGATTCCCTTTCCGATGGTGACAGCACGAGCAACTTCGCCCGACAGCATGATTTTCACACGCTGTACGTTCTGGTTGATCACATTGGCATCCTTCAGGGACTGCACGGTGACGATGTCGCCGTCCACTTTGGCCAGTTCGGACAGACGCACTTCTGCGCGGTCCATGGCTTTCAGGGAAACGAAACCGAATTTCGGCAGGCGACGATGCAGCGGCTGTTGACCGCCTTCAAAGCCTGGAGCGATGGTGCCACCGGAGCGGGAGGTCTGACCTTTGTGGCCACGGCCACCGGTCTTGCCCAAACCACTACCGATACCACGGCCCGGACGATGCTTTTCGCGACGGGAACCCGGCGCTGGACTCAGATCATTGAGTTTCATCGATTAACCCTCGACACGCAGCATGTAGTAAGCCTTGTTGATCATCCCGCGATTCTCGGGAGTATCCAGGACTTCTACAGTGTGACCGATGCGACGCAGACCCAAACCCTTAACGCACAATCTGTGGTTAGGGATGCGGCCGGTCATGCTTTTGATCAGCGTAACTTTTACGGTAGCCATGATCAGAAGATCTCCTTGACGCTTTTGCCACGCTTGGCGGCAATGGATTCAGGAGACTGCATTGCTTTCAAACCCTTGAAAGTGGCGTGAACCACGTTTACTGGGTTAGTCGAGCCGTAGCACTTGGCCAGAACGTTCTGAACGCCAGCAACTTCGAGGACAGCACGCATAGCGCCGCCAGCGATGATACCGGTACCTTCAGAAGCAGGCTGCATGTACACCTTCGAAGCGCCATGGGCGGACTTCATTGCGTACTGCAGGGTGGTGCCGTTCAGATCAACCTGGATCATGTTGCGGCGAGCAGCTTCCATTGCCTTCTGGATCGCAGCAGGCACTTCACGCGACTTGCCACGGCCGAAGCCAACACGGCCCTTACCATCACCAACCACGGTCAACGCGGTGAAAGTGAAGATACGGCCGCCTTTAACGGTTTTGGCTACGCGGTTAACTTGAACCAGCTTCTCGATGTAGCCTTCGTCGCGCTTTTGGTCGTTATTTGACATAACTTAGAACTCCAGCCCAGCTTCACGAGCAGCATCAGCCAGCGCCTTGACGCGGCCGTGGTACTTGAAGCCAGAGCGGTCGAAAGCCACCTGCGAGACGCCAGCGGCTTTAGCACGCGTAGCGACCAGCTGGCCAACCTTAGTGGCCGCGTCGATGTTGCCAGTGGCACCATCACGCAGTTCTTTATCCAAAGTCGAGGCACTTGCCAGGACTTTGTTGCCGTCGGCCGAAATGACCTGGGCGTAGATGTGCTGCGACGAGCGGAACACGCAGAGACGCACGACTTCGAGTTCGTGCATTTTCAGGCGTGCTTTGCGAGCGCGACGCAGTCGAGTAACTTTTTTGTCGGTCATTTGCTATGCCCTACTTCTTCTTGGCTTCTTTACGACGGACGACTTCGTCCGCGTAGCGCACACCTTTGCCTTTGTACGGCTCTGGTGGACGGAAGTCGCGGATCTCGGCGGCCACTTGACCTACCAGCTGCTTGTCGATGCCCTTGATCAGGATATCGGTCTGGCTAGGAGTCTCAGCGGTGATGCCTTCCGGCAGTTCATAATCCACTGGGTGCGAGAAGCCAAGAGCCAGGTTCAGCACTGTGCCTTTTGCTTGCGCTTTGTAACCAACACCGACCAGCTGGAGCTTGCGCTCGAAGCCTTGGCTTACGCCTTGGACCATGTTGTTTACCAACGCACGAGTGGTACCAGCCATTGCGCGAGTCTGTTGATCGCCATTGCGAGCAGCGAAACGCAGCTCACCAGCTTCTTCAACGATCTCAACGGACGAATGGATGTTCAGTTGCAGAGTGCCCTTGGCACCCTTCACCGAAAGCTGTTGGCCTGCGAATTTGACTTCGACACCGGCTGGCAGCTTAACGGGGTTCTTAGCGACGCGTGACATGCTTATCCCCCCTTAGAACACAGTGCAAAGAACTTCGCCGCCGACACCGGCAGCGCGCGCAGCACGATCCGTCATCACACCTTTGTTGGTGGAGACGATAGACACACCGAGACCGCCACGAACTTTTGGCAGATCATCGACGGACTTGTACTGACGCAGGCCAGGACGGCTAACGCGCTTCACTTCCTCGATGACCGGACGGCCTTCGAAGTACTTCAGCTCGATGGACAGCAGAGGCTTGATTTCGCTGCTGATCTGATAACCCGCAATGTAACCTTCGTCCTTCAGGACTTTGGCAACAGCTACCTTCAACGTAGAAGATGGCATGCTTACGACGGACTTTTCAGCCATCTGGGCATTACGGATACGAGTTAGCATGTCCGCTAACGGGTCCTGCATACTCATGGGCTAGACGCTCCTAATACACAAAAAATTAGCCTCTCGGCTAGTACGTGTCGCCGAGCGCATCCGTGCGATAAAAGCACGGGCTCAGGCGAGCCGGGTATTCTAGACACACCCCACAAATGAATCAAGCCCCAAAAGGGGCTTGATTCAAGTTCAAGGTCACCGACGGTCAGGATCTTGCGATTCCGAACGCCGCGACTTTGACAGTGCTTACCAGCTGGCTTTAACCAGACCTGGAACGTCACCACGCATTGCAGCTTGACGCAGCATGTTACGGCCGAGGCCGAACTTGCGGTACACGCCGTGCGGACGACCAGTCAGGCGGCAGCGGTTACGCATGCGCGAGGCGCTGGCGTCACGTGGCTGCTTCTGCAGTGCTACGGTAGCTTCCCAACGTGCTTCTGGACTTGCGTTCAGATCCACGATGATCGCTTTCAGCGCTGCACGCTTGGTGGCGTACTTGGCAACGGTGAGCTGACGCTTCAGCTCACGGTTCTTCATGCTCTTCTTGGCCATTTTCCTACTCCAATCAGTTGCGGAACGGGAATTTGAAAGCGCGCAGCAATGCGCGACCTTCGTCATCCGTCCGAGCAGTGGTGGTCAGGGTAATGTCCAGACCGCGGAGAGCGTCGATCTTGTCGTAATCGATTTCCGGGAAAATGATCTGCTCTTTTACGCCCATGCTGTAGTTGCCACGACCATCGAAGGACTTGGCATTCAGGCCGCGGAAGTCGCGAACCCGAGGCAGGGAGATCGACAGCAGACGATCCAGGAACTCGTACATACGCTCACGGCGCAGGGTCACTTTGACGCCGATCGGCCAACCTTCACGGACTTTAAAGCCAGCGATGGATTTCCGAGCGTAAGTCACAACGACTTTCTGACCGGTGATCTTTTCCAGGTCGGCAACAGCGTGCTCGATGACTTTTTTGTCGCCGATCGCTTCGCCCAGACCCATGTTCAGGGTGATTTTGGTAACGCGCGGAACTTCCATCACGTTCGAAAGCTTAAGTTCTTCCTTAAGTTTCGGTGCGATTTCCTTCCGGTAAATCTCTTTTAGTCGTGCCATGGTCTCATCTACCTAGCAGTGTTCAAGCATCAACCGCTTTTTGGGTCGACTTGAAGACACGAATTTTCTTGCCGTCTTCTACTTTGAAACCAACGCGGTCAGCCTTGTTGGTTTCGCCGTTGAAAATGGCGACGTTAGAAGCATCCAGTGGAGCTTCTTTTTCGACGATACCGCCCTGCACGCCCGACATCGGGTTAGGCTTGGTATGACGCTTGACCAGGTTCAGACCGCCAATAACCAGACGGTTGTTAGCGAGAACCTTAAGCACCTTACCGCGCTTACCTTTGTCTTTGCCGGCGATCACGATGATCTCGTCGTCACGACGAATCTTTTGCATGTCGGATCTCCTTACAGCACTTCTGGGGCGAGCGAGACGATCTTCATGAACTTCTCAGTACGAAGTTCACGGGTCACTGGCCCAAAGATACGGGTGCCGATTGGCTCTTGCTTGTTGTTCAGCAGAACAGCAGCGTTGCCATCAAAGCGGATGATGGAGCCGTCAGCACGACGAACACCATGGCGAGTGCGGACTACAACAGCAGTCATCACTTGACCTTTCTTCACCTTGCCGCGAGGAATTGCTTCCTTGACGGTAACTTTGATGATGTCACCGATACCAGCGTAACGACGATGGGAGCCACCCAGCACCTTGATGCACATAACACGGCGAGCGCCGCTGTTATCGGCCACATCGAGCATGGATTGAGTCTGAATCATATAATTTCTCCGACCCCTAGCCCTTAGACTTCCACAGCGCGTTCGAGAACATCAACCAGCGCCCAAGACTTGGTCTTGGCCATCGGACGAGTTTCACGAATAGTGACTTTGTCGCCGATGTGGCACTGATTGGTTTCGTCGTGCGCGTGCAGCTTAGTCGAACGCTTAACGTATTTACCGTAGATCGGGTGCTTAACGCGACGCTCGATCAGAACGGTGATGGTTTTGTCCATCTTGTCGCTGACAACACGGCCAGTCAGCGTACGGACAGTTTTTTCGGCTTCAGCCATGATTACTTACCTGCCTGCTGGTTGAGCACAGTTTTCACGCGAGCGATGTCACGCTTAACTTGCGAGAGCAGATGAGACTGCCCCAACTGGCCAGTTGCCTTCTGCATACGCAGATTGAACTGGTCGCGCAGCAGGCCGAGCAGTTGCTCGTTCAGCTGCTGTGCTGATTTTTCACGAAGTTCATTCGCTTTCATCACATCACCGTCCGTTTAACAAAGGAGGTGGCGAGCGGCAGCTTTGCAGCAGCCAGGGCGAAAGCCTCACGCGCCAGCTCTTCAGAAACACCCTCGATTTCATACAGGACTTTGCCTGGCTGAATCTGGGCAACCCAGTACTCCACGTTACCCTTACCTTTACCCATCCGAACTTCGAGTGGCTTCTTGGTGACAGGCTTGTCCGGGAATACACGGATCCAGATCTTGCCGCCACGTTTTACGTGACGGGTCAGAGCACGACGCGCTGACTCGATCTGACGAGCGGTGAGACGACCACGAGCAACAGACTTCAGCGCGAACTCGCCGAAGCTGACTTTGCTACCGCGCAATGCCAGGCCACGGTTGTGACCGGTCATCTGCTTGCGGAACTTCGTACGCTTTGGTTGCAACATTTGGCGTACCCCTTACTTAGCAGCTTTTTTACGAGGCGCTGGTGCTTGTGGTTTCAGTTCTTCTTGGCGACCACCAATTACTTCGCCTTTGAAGATCCAAACCTTTACACCGATCACACCGTAAGTGGTGTGAGCTTCGTAGTTGGCATAGTCGATGTCGGCACGCAGGGTGTGCAGAGGCACACGACCTTCGCGATACCATTCAGTACGTGCGATTTCAGCACCGCCGAGACGACCGCTCACTTGGATTTTGATGCCTTTGGCACCAATGCGCATTGCGTTCTGTACAGCGCGCTTCATAGCGCGACGGAACATTACGCGACGCTCCAGCTGCTGAGCTACGCTCTGCGCAACCAGCATACCGTCGAGCTCCGGCTTGCGGATCTCTTCGATATTGATGTGCACAGGCACACCCATTTGCTTGGTCAGGTCCTGACGCAGCTTCTCAACATCTTCACCTTTCTTCCCGATAACGATACCTGGACGAGCGGTGTGGATGGTGATGCGTGCAGTCTGCGCCGGACGATGGATATCGATACGGCTTACGGACGCGCTTTTTAGTTTGTCTTGGAGATACTCACGCACCTTCAGATCAGCGAACAAATAGTCCGCATAAGTCCGACCGTCTGCGTACCAGACGGAGGTGTGCTCCTTGACGATTCCCAGGCGAATGCCAATGGGATGTACTTTCTGACCCATCTCTTCGACTCCGTTACTTGTCAGCAACCTTGACAGTGATATGGCAAGACCGCTTGACGATGCGATCAGCACGGCCTTTGGCACGTGGCATGATGCGCTTCAGCGAACGCCCTTCGTTGACGAAAACGGTGCTGACCTTCAGGTCATCAACGTCTGCGCCTTCGTTATGCTCGGCGTTGGCTACGGCCGACTCCAGCACTTTCTTCATGATCTCGGCGGCTTTCTTACTGCTGAAAGCCAACAGGTTGAGCGCTTCGCCCACCTTCTTCCCGCGGATCTGGTCGGCGACCAAGCGGGCTTTCTGGGCGGAGATTCGAGCGCCCGACAACTTAGCGGCTACTTCCATTTCCTAACCCCTTAACGCTTGGCTTTCTTGTCAGCCACGTGCCCACGATATGTGCGGGTACCGGCGAACTCGCCCAGTTTGTGGCCGACCATGTCTTCGTTCACGAGAACTGGGACGTGCTGGCGACCGTTGTGTACTGCGATGGTCAGACCGACCATTTGTGGCAGGATCATCGAACGACGCGACCAGGTCTTAACTGGTTTGCGATCGTTCTTTTCCGCCGCCACTTCGATCTTCTTCAGTAGGTGAAGATCAATAAAAGGACCTTTTTTCAGAGAACGTGGCACTGTCGTATCCCTCTATTTACTTGCGACGACGGACGATCATTTTGTCGGTACGCTTATTACCACGAGTCTTCGCGCCCTTAGTCGGGAAGCCCCATGGCGATACCGGATGACGACCACCAGAGGTACGACCTTCACCACCACCATGTGGGTGGTCAACCGGGTTCATGGCAACACCACGAACGGTTGGGCGAACGCCACGCCAGCGCTTGGCACCAGCTTTACCCAACGAACGCAGGCTGTGCTCGGAGTTCGAGACTTCGCCCAGGGTCGCACGGCATTCAGCCAGTACTTTACGCATCTCACCAGAACGCAGACGCAGGGTCACGTAGACACCTTCACGAGCGATCAGCTGAGCCGAAGCACCAGCGGAACGAGCGATCTGTGCGCCTTTACCTGGCTTCAATTCGATGCCGTGTACGGTGCTACCAACTGGAATGTTACGCAGTTGCAGAGCGTTGCCCGGCTTGATCGGTGCCAGGGCACCTGCGATCAGCTGGTCGCCAGCACTCACGCCTTTAGGGGCGATGATGTAGCGACGCTCGCCATCTGCGTACAGCAGCAGAGCGATGTGAGCAGTACGGTTTGGATCGTATTCGATACGCTCGACGGTGGCAGCGATGCCATCCTTGTCGTTGCGACGGAAGTCGACCAGACGATAATGCTGCTTATGGCCACCACCGATGTGACGCGTGGTAATACGACCATTGTTGTTACGACCACCAGTCTTCGATTTTTTCTCGAGCAGCGGTGCGTGAGGAGCGCCTTTATGCAGCTCCTGGTTGACCACCTTGACCACAAAACGGCGGCCAGGGGAAGTCGGTTTGCATTTAACGATTGCCATGATGCACCCCTTCCTTACTCAGCACTGCTGCTGAAATCGAGATCTTGGCCTGGCTGAAGGGAGATAACTGCCTTCTTCCAGTCATTACGCTTGCCCAGACCGCGAGCAGTGCGCTTGCTCTTACCCAGAACATTCAGGGTAGTAACACGCTCTACTTTCACGCTGAACAGGCTTTCGACGGCCTTCTTGATTTCCAGCTTGGTTGCGTCAGTTGCAACCTTGAAAACGAACTGGCCTTTCTTGTCAGCCAGAACCGTAGCCTTCTCGGAAACGTGCGGGCCGAGCAGAACTTTAAATACGCGTTCCTGGTTCATCCCAGCAGCTCCTCGAATTTCTTCACGGCCGACACGGTGATCAACACCTTGTCGTATGCGATCAGACTAACTGGATCGGAACCTTGCACGTCACGTACATCAACGTGTGGCAGGTTGCGAGCAGCCAGGTACAGGTTCTGATCAACTACTTCAGACACGATCAAGACGTCAGTCAGGCCCATGCCGGTCAGTTTGTTCAGCAGATCTTTGGTCTTCGGTGCATCAACAGCGAAGTCCTGAACCACGACCAGACGATCAGTACGCACCAGCTCAGCAAGGATGGAACGCATTGCTGCGCGATACATCTTCTTGTTCAGCTTCTGGGTGTGATCCTGAGGACGAGCTGCGAAAGTGGTACCGCCGCCACGCCAGATTGGGCTACGGATAGTACCGGCACGAGCACGGCCAGTACCTTTCTGACGCCACGGGCGCTTACCGCCACCACGAACGTCGGAACGGGTCTTTTGCTGCTTGCTACCTTGACGGCCGCCGGCCATGTAGGCCACGACTGCTTGGTGAACCAGCGTCTCGTTGAATTCGCCGCCAAATGTCAGTTCGGAAACTTCGATCGCTTGAGCGTCATTTACATTTAATTGCATGTCAGCTTCCCCTTAACCGCGAGCCTTGGCTGCTGGACGTACAACCAAGTTGCCGCCAGTAGCGCCAGGAACAGCGCCCTTGACCAACAACAGATTGCGTTCAGCGTCCACGCGCACTACTTCGAGGGACTGCACGGTCACGCGCTCAGCGCCCATATGACCGGACATTTTTTTGCCCTTGAATACACGACCAGGAGTCTGGCACTGGCCGATAGAGCCTGGAACGCGGTGGGACACGGAGTTACCGTGGGTATTATCTTGCCCGCGGAAGTTCCAACGCTTGATCGTACCCTGGAAGCCTTTACCCTTGGACTGACCGGTTACATCAACCAGTTGGCCAGCGGCGAAGATTTCAGCGTTGATCAGATCGCCGGCCTGGTACTCGCCTTCTTCAAGGCGGAATTCCATTACGGTACGACCAGCGGCAACGTTCGCCTTGGCGAAGTGGCCAGCTTGAGCAGCTGTAACACGCGAAGCGCGACGCTCGCCGACAGTGACTTGCACTGCACGATAGCCATCGGTCTCTTCAGTTTTGAACTGGGTGACGCGATTCGGCTCGATCTCAATGACCGTGACCGGAATGGAGACACCTTCTTCGGTGAAAATACGGGTCATACCGCATTTACGACCGACTACACCAATAGTCATGTTGTAAACCTCATGAGTGTACGGGGCTTTCACCCGCTATGGCCGCCCATTTCAGAGCGTTACACGACTAAGACCGAGTCTTAGCCGAGGCTGATCTGCACTTCCACACCGGCCGCAAGATCGAGCTTCATAAGAGCATCAACGGTTTTATCCGTTGGCTGGACGATGTCCAGAACGCGCTTATGAGTACGGATCTCGTACTGGTCACGCGCGTCTTTGTTGACGTGCGGGGAGACCAGAACGGTGAACCGCTCTTTACGGGTAGGCAGTGGAATTGGACCACGCACTTGAGCACCAGTACGTTTCGCGGTTTCCACGATTTCCTGGGTGGATTGGTCGATCAGGCGATGGTCGAAAGCCTTCAACCTGATACGGATTTGCTGATTTTGCATTGGATTTCAGACTCCGGCTGCTATTCCCACCGGGCGCAATACGCCCGTTAAAAGGAGGCGCAATTCTATAGACGCCCCCGATAGGTGTCAACCCAATAAAAAAGCCCCCGCTGGGCGGGGGCTCTTTCAATCCATCAGAGCGAACTCAAAAAGAGCTTACTCGATGATTTTGGCTACGACGCCAGCGCCGACGGTACGACCGCCTTCACGGATAGCGAAACGCAGACCGTCTTCCATTGCGATGGTCTTGATCAGGGTGACAACCATTTTGATGTTGTCGCCTGGCATTACCATTTCAACGCCTTCCGGCAGTTCGCAGTTACCGGTCACGTCAGTGGTCCGGAAGTAGAACTGTGGACGGTAGCCTTTGAAGAACGGAGTGTGACGACCGCCTTCTTCTTTGCTCAGAACGTACACTTCAGCTTCGAACTTGGTGTGCGGCTTGACCGAACCTGGCTTAACCAGAACCTGGCCACGCTCAACGTCGTCACGCTTGGTACCACGCAGCAGAACGCCGCAGTTCTCGCCAGCACGACCTTCGTCGAGCAGCTTGCGGAACATTTCAACACCGGTGCAGGTGGTGACGGTGGTGTCACGCAGACCAACGATTTCCAGTGGATCCTGAACCTTGACGATACCGCGCTCGATACGGCCAGTCACAACAGTACCGCGACCGGAGATCGAGAATACGTCTTCGATTGGCATCAGGAACGGCTTGTCGATCACACGAACTGGTTCTGGGATGTAGCTGTCCAGAGTTTCTACCAGGCGCTTGACAGCGGTGGTACCCATTTCGTTGTCGTCTTGGCCGTTCAGAGCCATCAGAGCCGAACCGATGATGATTGGAGTGTCATCACCTGGGAAGTCGTAAGTGCTCAGCAGATCGCGCACTTCCATCTCAACCAGTTCCAGCAGCTCAGCGTCGTCAACCATGTCAGCCTTGTTCAGGAAGACAACGATGTACGGAACGCCTACCTGACGGGACAGCAGGATGTGCTCACGGGTTTGTGGCATCGGACCATCAGCGGCCGAGCAAACCAGGATCGCGCCGTCCATCTGGGCAGCACCGGTGATCATGTTCTTCACATAGTCAGCGTGACCTGGGCAGTCAACGTGAGCGTAGTGACGAATCGAAGAGTTGTACTCAACGTGCGCGGTGTTGATGGTGATACCACGAGCCTTCTCTTCCGGAGCGCTGTCGATTTTGTCGAAAGCAACAACGGCCGAACCGAAAACTTCGGAGCAGACGCGAGTCAGAGCAGCAGTCAGAGTGGTTTTACCGTGGTCAACGTGACCAATGGTGCCAACGTTGACGTGCGGTAGGGAACGATCAAATTTTTCTTTAGCCACGACAATTAACTCCTTGCCTAAAGGACTGAATCAGCCTTGTTTTTTGGTAACAGTTTCGACGATATGCGACGGAGCTGTATTGTATTTTTTGAATTCCATAGAGTAGCTTGCGCGACCCTGAGACATGGAACGAACGTCGGTTGCGTAACCGAACATTTCACCCAACGGAACCTCGGCACGAATCACTTTGCCGGAAACCGTATCTTCCATACCCAGAATCATGCCACGACGACGGTTAAGGTCGCCCATGACATCACCCATGTAGTCTTCAGGCGTAACGACTTCTACCGCCATGATCGGCTCAAGCAACTCACCACCGCCCTTCTGGGCCAGTTGCTTGGTCGCCATGGAAGCAGCCACCTTGAACGCCATCTCGTTGGAGTCGACGTCGTGGTAAGAACCATCGAACACGGTTGCCTTCAGGCCGATCAGCGGATAGCCGGCAACAACGCCGTTCTTCATCTGCTCTTCGATACCCTTCTGGATCGCCGGGATGTATTCCTTAGGAACCACACCACCTACGACTTCGTTCACGAATTGCAGACCTTCCTGACCTTCGTCAGCCGGTGCAAAACGGATCCAGCAGTGACCGAACTGGCCACGACCGCCGGATTGGCGAACGAACTTGCCTTCGATTTCACAGTTCTTCGTGATGCGCTCACGATAGGAAACCTGAGGCTTACCGATGTTGGCTTCGACGTTGAACTCACGGCGCATCCGGTCAACCAGGATGTCCAGGTGCAACTCGCCCATGCCAGAGATGATCGTTTGACCAGTCTCTTCATCAGTCTTGACGCGGAAAGACGGGTCTTCCTGAGCAAGTTTGCCCAGAGCGATACCCATTTTTTCCTGGTCGTCCTTGGTCTTAGGCTCAACGGCAACCGAAATAACCGGCTCCGGGAAGTCCATGCGAACCAGGATGATTGGCTTGTCGCCATTGCACAAAGTTTCACCCGTGGTGACGTCCTTCATGCCGATCAAGGCCGCGATGTCGCCAGCGCGCACTTCCTTGATCTCTTCGCGGGCGTTTGCGTGCATCTGCACCATACGGCCTACGCGCTCTTTCTTGCCTTTTACAGAGTTGATCACGCCGTCGCCGGAGTTCAACACACCCGAGTAAACCCGGACAAAGGTCAAGGTACCCACGAATGGGTCGGTAGCGATCTTGAACGCCAGAGCCGAGAACGGCTCGCTGTCGTCCGCATGACGCTCCAACTCGATAGTCTCGTCATCCGGGTCAGTACCCTTGATGGCAGGAATGTCGGTCGGCGCAGGCAGGAAGTCGATAACGGCGTCGAGAACCAGGGGAACACCCTTGTTCTTGAAGGAAGAACCGCAAACAGCCAGGACGATTTCACCAGCGATAGTACGCTGACGCAGAGCGGCCTTGATTTCCTCGTTGGTGAGTTCTTCACCCTCGAGGTACTTGTTCATCAGCTCTTCGTTGGCTTCGGCCGCAGCCTCAACCATGTTGCCACGCCACTTCTCGGCTTCTTCCAGCAACTCGGCAGGAATGTCCTTGCGAACAGGAACCATGCCCTTGTCGGAATCGTTCCAGTAGACAGCTTGCATGTTGATCAGATCGATCTGACCCTGGAAGTTGTCTTCGGAACCGATAGCCAGCTGGATCGGCACCGGAGTGTGACCCAGACGCTGCTTGATCTGAGCGATCACGCGCAGGAAGTTGGCGCCTGCACGGTCCATCTTGTTTACATAAACAAGACGCGGAACACCGTATTTGTTGGCTTGACGCCATACGGTTTCCGACTGAGGCTCAACACCCGAGGTGCCGCAGAAAACAACCACAGCGCCGTCGAGTACGCGTAGGGAACGTTCTACTTCAATGGTGAAGTCTACGTGGCCCGGGGTATCGATGACGTTGAAGCGGTGCTCGTCCTTGTACTGCTTCTCGGAACCCTTCCAGAAAGCGGTAATAGCAGCAGAAGTGATGGTAATACCACGCTCCTGCTCCTGCACCATCCAGTCGGTGGTCGCGGCGCCATCATGCACCTCGCCCATCTTGTGACTTTTGCCGGTGTAAAAAAGGACGCGCTCGGTGGTGGTGGTTTTACCAGCATCCACGTGAGCAACGATACCGATGTTACGGTAGCGGTTAATCGGTGTAGTACGAGCCATAAAGCCCTCGCAAATTGAGTGACGCTAAAATTAGAAGCGGTAGTGCGAGAAAGCCTTGTTGGCTTCAGCCATACGGTGCACGTCTTCACGCTTCTTAACTGCAGCACCTTTACCTTCAGCAGCGTCCAACAGTTCACCAGCCAAACGCAGGGCCATGGACTTCTCGCCGCGCTTGCGGGCGAAGTCTACCAGCCAGCGCATTGCCAGGGCGTTACGACGGGACGGACGAACTTCGACCGGAACCTGGTAAGTAGCACCGCCTACACGGCGCGACTTCACTTCGACCAGCGGAGCGATGGCGTCGAGAGCTTTCTCGAAGATTTCCAGGGGATCGCTGTTCTTGCGTTCCTTAACTTTGTCCAGTGCGCCATAAACGATACGCTCGGCAACGGCTTTCTTGCCGCTTTCCATTACGTGGTTCATGAACTTGGCGAGAATCTGGCTTCCGTATTTCGGATCGTCCAGAATCTCACGTTTGGCTGCTACGCGACGTCTTGGCATGATAAGCCCTCAAGCGGTCTTCAGGTTCGCTCGGAATCGGTGCCCTTGCGGGACGCCTCCGACCTTACTCTTATCGACTCAAAAAAATAGAAAATCAGTTTTACAAAAAGCCACTACTACTTAGGCTTCTTGGTACCGTACTTCGAACGACCCTGGTTACGACCTTTGACGCCGGAGGTATCCAAAGAACCGCGAACGGTGTGGTAACGAACACCTGGCAAGTCTTTTACACGGCCGCCACGGATCAGTACGACGCTGTGCTCTTGCAGGTTGTGGCCTTCACCGCCGATGTACGAGGAAACCTCGAAACCGTTGGTCAGGCGCACACGGCATACTTTACGCAGTGCCGAGTTAGGTTTTTTCGGCGTGGTGGTATACACACGGGTGCATACGCCACGACGTTGCGGGCAGTTCTGCAGCGCAGGCACGTCGGATTTCTCGACGATACGCTTACGCGGCTGACGTACCAGCTGGTTGATAGTTGCCATCTACTAGCTCCACTGTTGTCTTGCGACGCTATTGTCTTACAAGAAAAGCAAAATGGCAGGAACGAATTCCCGCCAAATTTAGGGGATCAAGAGTCTAAAGAGGATCTTGTCTCCAGTCAAGGCAAGGCCCCGACCTCCTCGCCCGCCGGATCTCGACAACTTGTCTCGATCCGCCGAACGGAATGACCAGGGCCAGGCTCTCAATTAGCGCAGAACTCAGTTACCGCTCGAGTTCAGTGCTTCGGTCAGTGCAGCTTCCACTTCACTGGCGCTTACGCGCAACGGCTTGTCTGCTTCACGGCGACGCTTGCGTTCGCTGTGATAGGCCAAACCGGTACCGGCCGGGATCAGACGACCCACGACCACGTTTTCTTTCAGGCCGCGCAGGTAATCGCGCTTGCCGGTTACCGCCGCTTCGGTCAGTACGCGGGTGGTTTCCTGGAAGGAAGCCGCCGAGATGAACGATTCGGTGGACAACGACGCCTTGGTGATACCCAGCAGCACGCGAGTGAACTTGGACACGAATTTGTCGTCCGCACCCAGGCGCTCGTTTTCCACCAGTACGTGAGTCAGCTCCATCTGGTCGCCCTTGATGAAACTCGAGTCGCCGGATTCAGCGATCTCGACCTTACGCAGCATCTGACGCAGGATGGTCTCGATGTGCTTGTCGTTGATCTTCACGCCTTGCAGACGGTAAACGTCCTGGATCTCGTTCACGATGTACTTGGCCAGCGCACTCACACCCAGCAGACGCAGGATGTCGTGTGGATCGCTAGGGCCGTCGGAGATAACTTCGCCGCGGTTGACCTGTTCGCCTTCGAAGACGTTCAGGTGACGCCACTTCGGAATCAGCTCTTCGTACGGATCGCTACCGTCGTTCGGGGTGATGACCAGGCGGCGCTTGCCCTTGGTCTCTTTACCGAACGCGATGGTGCCGCTGACTTCAGCCAGAATCGAGGCTTCTTTCGGACGACGGGCTTCGAACAAGTCGGCAACACGCGGCAGACCACCGGTGATGTCGCGGGTCTTCGAAGTTTCTTGCGGGATACGAGCGATAACATCACCGATCGCGATCCGCGCACCGTCCGCAACACCGACCAAGGCGTTGGCTGGCAGGAAGTACTGAGCGATTACGTCAGTGCCTGGCAGCAACAGATCCTTGCCGTTGTCGTCGACCATCTTCACAGCAGGACGGATGTCCTTGCCGGCAGCTGGACGATCTTTAGCGTCGAGTACTTCAATGTTGGTCATACCGGTCAATTCGTCAGTCTGACGCTTGATCGTGATGCCTTCTTCCATGCCCACGTAGGTCACGGTACCTTTCATTTCGGTAACGATTGGGTGGGTGTGCGGGTCCCACTTGGCCACGATGGCGCCAGCGTCGACCTTGTCACCTTCCTTCACCGAAATCACAGCACCGTACGGCAGCTTGTAGCGCTCGCGCTCACGACCGAAGTCGTCGGCAATCGCCAGCTCACCAGAACGGGACACAGCCACCAGGTGACCGTCCACGCGCTCAACGTGCTTCAGGTTATGCAGGCGAACGGTACCGCCATTCTTCACCTGGACACTGTCGGCCGCGGAGGTCCGGCTTGCCGCACCACCGATGTGGAACGTACGCATGGTCAGCTGGGTACCCGGCTCACCGATGGACTGGGCAGCGATAACGCCGACCGCTTCACCGATGTTCACCTGGTGACCACGAGCCAGGTCGCGACCGTAGCACTTGGCGCAAATACCGTAGCGGGTTTCGCAGCTGATCGGCGAACGCACGATCACTTCGTCGATGCTGTTGAGCTCGATGAATTCGACCCACTTCTCGTCAACCAGGGTGCCGGCAGGAACGATGACGTCCTCGGTACCCGGCTTGAATACGTCACGGGCGATGACACGACCCAATACGCGCTCACCCAACGGCTCTACAACGTCACCGCCTTCGATGTGCGGAGTCATTACCAGGCCATGTTCGGTGCCGCAGTCGATCTCGGTCACGACCAGATCCTGGGCAACGTCTACCAGACGACGAGTCAGGTAACCGGAGTTCGCCGTTTTCAACGCGGTATCCGCAAGACCCTTACGAGCACCGTGAGTAGAGATGAAGTACTGAAGTACGCTCAAACCTTCACGGAAGTTCGCGGTAATCGGGGTCTCGATGATGGAGCCGTCCGGCTTGGCCATCAGGCCACGCATACCGGCGAGCTGACGGATCTGCGCTGCAGAACCCCGTGCGCCCGAGTCGGCCATCATGTACATCGAGTTGAAGGATTCCTGATCGACTTCGTTACCGTGGCGGTCGATGACTTTCTCTTTCGAGAGGTTGGCCATCATCGCCTTGGACACTTCGTCGTTCGCCTTGGACCAGAGGTCGATCACCTTGTTGTACTTCTCACCCTGGGTTACCAGGCCGGACGCGTACTGGCTCTCGATCTCTTTCACTTCTTCGGTGGCAGCACCGATGATGCGGGCTTTTTCATCCGGGATAACGAAGTCGTTAACGCCGATGGAAACGCCGGAGATGGTCGAATAAGCGAAACCGGTATACATCAACTGGTCAGCGAAGATCACGGTCTCTTTCAAACCAACCACGCGGTAGCACTGGTTGATCAGCTTGGAGATCGCTTTTTTCTTCATCGGCAGGTTGACGACGTCGAACGACAGGCCAGGTGGGACAACCTGGAACAACAGCGCACGGCCGACGGTGGTGTCGACGATACGAGTGTTCTTGACGCTGCCTCCATCACGGTCGTTTACGGTTTCGTTGATCCGCACCTTGACCTTGGCATGCAGTGCGGCTTCGCCGGCACGGAACACACGGTCAACTTCCTGCAGATCCGCGAACACGCGACCTTCGCCCTTGGCGTTGATGGCTTCACGAGTCATGTAGTACAGACCCAATACAACGTCCTGGGACGGAACGATGATCGGCTCACCGTTCGCTGGCGACAGGATGTTGTTGGTCGACATCATCAACGCGCGCGCTTCCAACTGGGCTTCCAGCGTCAGCGGCACGTGCACGGCCATTTGGTCGCCGTCGAAGTCGGCGTTGTACGCAGCACAGACCAGCGGGTGCAGCTGGATAGCCTTGCCTTCGATCAGTACCGGTTCAAACGCCTGGATACCCAGACGGTGAAGGGTCGGTGCACGGTTGAGCAACACTGGGTGTTCGCGAATCACTTCGGCAAGAACGTCCCAGACCTCTGGCAGCTCGCGCTCGACCATTTTCTTGGCGGCTTTGATGGTGGTCGCGAGACCACGCATTTCCAGCTTGCCGAAAATGAACGGCTTGAACAGTTCCAGAGCCATTTTCTTAGGCAGACCGCACTGGTGCAGACGCAGGGTCGGGCCTACGGTAATTACCGAACGACCGGAGTAGTCAACACGCTTACCGAGCAAGTTCTGACGGAAACGACCTTGCTTACCCTTGATCATGTCAGCCAGGGATTTCAGAGGACGCTTGTTGGAACCAGTGATAGCGCGGCCACGACGACCGTTGTCCAGCAGTGCATCCACAGCTTCTTGCAACATACGCTTTTCGTTGCGCACGATGATGTCCGGAGCGGACAGATCGAGCAGGCGCTTCAAGCGGTTGTTACGGTTGATCACTCGACGATACAGATCGTTGAGGTCGGAAGTTGCGAAGCGACCGCCATCGAGCGGGACCAGTGGACGCAGGTCTGGCGGCAGAACCGGCAGAACGGTCAGCACCATCCACTCTGGCAGGTTGCCGGAGCCCTGGAAGGCTTCCATCAACTTCAGACGCTTGGACAGCTTCTTGATCTTGGTTTCGGAGTTGGTTTGCGGAATTTCTTCGCGCAGACGGCCAATCTCGTGCTCAAGGTCGATAGCGTGCAGCAGTTCGCGGACAGCTTCGGCACCCATGCGGGCGTCGAAATCGTCACCGAATTCTTCCAGCGCTTCGAAGTACTGCTCGTCGTTGAGCAACTGACCCTTTTCAAGGGTGGTCATGCCTGGATCGATAACGACGTAGCTCTCGAAGTAGAGAACGCGTTCGATATCACGCAGGGTCATGTCCATCAGCAGGCCGATACGGGACGGCAGCGATTTCAAGAACCAGATGTGGGCAACCGGCGAAGCCAGTTCGATGTGGGCCATGCGCTCACGACGAACTTTTGCCAGCGCGACTTCAACGCCGCACTTCTCGCAGATCACACCACGATGCTTCAAGCGCTTGTACTTACCGCACAGGCACTCGTAATCCTTTACCGGGCCAAAGATCTTGGCGCAGAACAGGCCGTCACGCTCAGGTTTGAACGTACGGTAGTTGATGGTTTCCGGCTTTTTAACTTCACCGAACGACCACGAACGGATCATCTCAGGCGAGGCCAATCCGATACGGATGGCGTCGAACTCTTCGACTTGACCCTGGTTTTTCAGCAAATTCAGTAGGTCTTTCAAGGCCTTTCCTCCTGGCGGAGCAGAGAGCGGGCAAAACAGCCCCGCTCTCGATTCGCGTCACGTGTTATTCGGTTTCCAGATCGATATCGATGCCGAGGGAACGAATTTCCTTGATCAACACGTTGAAAGACTCGGGCATGCCCGGCTCCATACGGTGATCGCCGTCCACGATGTTTTTGTACATCTTGGTCCGGCCGTTCACATCGTCCGACTTCACTGTGAGCATTTCTTGCAGAGTGTATGCAGCACCGTACGCTTCCAGTGCCCAGACCTCCATCTCCCCGAAACGCTGACCACCGAACTGCGCCTTACCACCCAGCGGCTGCTGGGTAACCAGGCTGTAAGAACCGGTAGAACGAGCGTGCATCTTGTCGTCTACCAAGTGGTTCAGCTTCAGCATGTACATGTAGCCAACGGTGACCGGGCGTTCGAATTTGTTGCCGGTACGGCCATCGAACAGCTGCATCTGGCCGCTTTCTGGCAGGTCTGCCAGTTTCAGCATGGCCTTGATTTCGCTTTCCTTGGCACCGTCGAACACCGGAGTAGCCATTGGAACGCCGCCGCGCAGGTTCTTCGCCAGATCCAGGATTTCCTGGTCGGAGAAAGTGTCCAGTTCTTCGTTGCGCCCGCCGATCTCGTTGTAGATCTCGTGCAGGAACTTACGCAGATCAGCGACCTTGCGCTGCTCTTCGATCATCCGGTTGATCTTCTCGCCCAGACCTTTGGCCGCGAGGCCCAGGTGAGTTTCGAGAATCTGACCAACGTTCATACGCGAAGGTACGCCCAACGGGTTGAGGACCACGTCGACCGGGGTGCCATTGGCATCGTGCGGCATGTCTTCAACCGGCATGATCACGGAGACCACACCCTTGTTACCGTGACGGCCGGCCATCTTGTCGCCCGGCTGGATGCGGCGACGGATTGCCAGGTAAACCTTGACGATTTTCAGCACGCCTGGAGCCAGGTCATCGCCCTGCTGCAGTTTGCGCTTCTTGTCTTCGAATTTGTCGTCCAGCAGACGGCGGCGATCAACGATGTAGGCCTGGGCCTTCTCGAGCTGCTCGTTCAGAGCATCTTCAGCCATGCGCAGTTTGAACCACTGGCCATGCTCAAGACCGTCGAGAACTTCGTCGGTGATTTCCTGACCTTTCTTCAGGCCTGCGCCGCCTTCGGCTTTGTGGCCAACCAGTGCGGAGCGCAGACGTTCGAAAGTTGCGCCTTCGACAATACGGAACTCTTCGTTCAGGTCCTTGCGGATCTCGTCGAGCTGAGTCTTCTCGATGGACAGTGCACGAGCATCACGCTCAACACCGTCGCGAGTGAAGACCTGTACGTCGATGACGGTACCCTTGGTGCCAGTCGGCACACGCAGGGAGGTGTCTTTAACGTCGCTGGCTTTTTCACCGAAGATGGCACGCAGCAGTTTTTCTTCCGGCGTCAGCTGGGTCTCGCCTTTCGGAGTGACCTTGCCCACCAGGATGTCGCCTGCGCCTACTTCGGCACCTACATAAACGATACCGGCTTCGTCCAGTTTGTTCAGTGCAGCTTCACCCACGTTCGGGATGTCTGCAGTGATTTCTTCTGGGCCAAGCTTGGTGTCACGGGCCACACAGGTCAGTTCCTGAATGTGGATCGTGGTAAAGCGGTCTTCTTGAACAACTCGTTCCGACAGGCAGATGGAGTCTTCAAAGTTGTAACCGTTCCAGGCCATGAACGCGATGCGCATGTTCTGACCCAACGCCAGCTCACCCATGTCGGTGGACGGGCCGTCAGCCATGATGTCGCTACGCTGAACCCGATCACCTTTACGCACCAGCGGACGTTGGTTGATGCAAGTGTTCTGGTTGGAGCGGGTGTACTTGGTCAGGTTGTAGATGTCGACACCGGCTTCGCCAGTTTCTACTTCGTCATCAGCAACACGAACCACGATACGGCTGGCGTCGACGGAATCGATCACACCACCACGACGCGCCACAACGCAAACGCCGGAGTCACGGGCAACGTTACGCTCCATGCCGGTACCGACCAGCGGCTTGTCGGCACGCAGGGTAGGCACAGCCTGACGCTGCATGTTCGAACCCATCAACGCACGGTTGGCGTCGTCGTGCTCGAGGAACGGGATCAGCGACGCTGCAACCGAAACTACCTGCTTCGGCGATACGTCCATCAAGGTGACGTCTTCCGGCGCCTTGACGGTGAACTCGTTCAAGTGACGAACAGCTACCAGCTCGTCGATCAGCATTTTCTTATCGTTCATCGTGGCCGAAGCCTGAGCGATCACGTGATCAGCTTCTTCGATGGCGGACAGGAAGACGATCTCGTCGGTGACCAGAGCGTCTTTCACCACGCGATACGGGCTTTCGAGGAAGCCGTACTGGTTGGTGCGCGCGTAGGCCGCCAGGGAGTTGATCAGACCGATGTTCGGACCTTCCGGCGTTTCAATCGGGCACACACGACCGTAGTGAGTCGGGTGTACGTCACGAACTTCAAAGCCTGCGCGCTCACGGGTCAGACCGCCCGGGCCGAGTGCGGAGACACGACGCTTGTGGGTGATCTCGGACAGCGGGTTGTTCTGGTCCATGAACTGGGACAGCTGGCTCGAACCGAAGAACTCTTTCACAGCCGCAGCCACTGGCTTGGCGTTGATCAGGTCTTGCGGCATCAGGCCTTCGCTTTCAGCCATCGACAGACGTTCCTTGACCGCGCGCTCAACACGCACCAGGCCAACACGGAACTGGTTCTCGGCCATCTCGCCTACGCAGCGAACACGACGGTTACCCAGGTGGTCGATGTCATCGACGATGCCTTTGCCGTTACGGATGTCGACGAGAGTCTTCAATACCGCAACGATATCGTCCTTGTTCAGTACGCCCGAACCTTCGATTTCTGTACGACCGATACGACGGTTGAACTTCATCCGGCCGACCGCAGACAGGTCATAGCGCTCAGGGCTGAAGAACAGGTTGTTGAACAGGGTCTCGGCTGCGTCCTTGGTTGGCGGCTCGCCAGGACGCATCATGCGATAGATTTCGACCAGGGCTTCCAACTGGTTGCCGGTGGAGTCGATCTTCAGCGTGTCGGAGATGAACGGGCCACAGTCGATATCGTTGGTGTAGAGAGTTTCGATGCGAACGACCTGGGCCTTGGCGATTTTTGCCAGGATCTCAGTGTTCAGCTCGGTGTTGCACTCTGCCAGGATTTCGCCGGTGGCTGGATGCACGATGACCTTGGCGGTGGTGCGACCCAGGACGTAGTCCAGAGGCACCTGCAGCTCTTTGATCCCGGCTTTTTCCAGCTGGTTGATGTGGCGAGCGGTGATTCGACGACCCTGCTCGACAATAACCTTGCCTTTGTCATCGAGGATATCGAGGACCGCGATTTCACCGCGCAGGCGCTGAGGCACCAGTTCCAGGCTGAGGTTTTCACCTTGCACATGGAAGACGTTGGTGGTGTAGAACGCGTCCAGCACTTCTTCGGTGGTATAGCCGAGCGCGCGCAGCAGTACCGATGCAGGCAGCTTGCGACGACGGTCGATACGCACGAATACGCAGTCTTTCGGGTCGAACTCGAAGTCCAGCCACGAACCGCGGTAAGGAATGATGCGCGCGGAGTAAAGCAGTTTGCCGGAGCTGTGCGTCTTGCCACGGTCATGGTCGAAGAACACGCCCGGAGAACGGTGCAGCTGGGAAACGATTACACGCTCGGTACCGTTGATTACGAAGGTACCGTTCTCAGTCATCAGGGGGATTTCACCCATGTAGACTTCTTGCTCTTTGATGTCCTTGATCGCTTTGTTCGACGATTCTTTGTCGAAAATGATCAGGCGCACTTTTACCCGCAAAGGTACGGCGTAAGTAACACCGCGCAATACGCATTCTTTGACATCAAATGCCGGTTCGCCCAGGCGATAACCGACGTACTCCAGCGCAGCATTGCCGGAGTAGCTGATGATCGGGAAAACGGATTTGAAGGCCGCATGCAGGCCCACGTCGCGGAACTGATCTTTAGTCGCTCCCGCTTGCAAGAATTCACGATACGAATCCAGCTGGATGGCCAGGAGGTACGGCACATCCATGACGTCCGGCAACTTGCTAAAGTCCTTGCGGATACGTTTTTTCTCAGTATATGAGTAAGCCATCAGCGTTCCCCAGCTTGGTCACCTGCTTGTTTGGCCCCTCCCGACGGGAGCAGCCAGAAAATCGTGCAAACCCCATGGTTTGCGCCACCACATCGGGTGGTTACAGCTCGCGATCAGCACCGACCCAGTCGGCTGCCAATAACGGAAAAAGGCCGGTGGCAAGAGCCACCAGCCATCAGCCTGTCGCTTAACGCTCGGGCTGGAGACGCAAAGTCGATGCTTACTTCAGCTCGACTTTAGCGCCCGCTTCTTCCAGAGTGGCTTTGGCTTTGTCAGCTGCGTCTTTCGAAACAGCTTCCAGTACCACGCCAGGCGCGCCGTCAACTACAGCCTTGGCTTCTTTCAGGCCCAGACCGGTCAGTTCACGTACAGCCTTGATCACGTTTACTTTCTTCTCGCCAGCTTCGGTCAGCATGACGTTGAATTCGGTTTGCTCTTCAACAACGGCGGCAGCAGCAGCTGGACCAGCGGAAGCAGCGGCAGCGGAAACGCCGAATTTTTCTTCGAAAGCTTTGATCAGCTCAACAACCTGCAGAACCGACATTTCAGCTACGGCGTTGAGGATATCGTCTTGGGAGATAGACATTACTGTATTTCCTGAATTGGGGGACGGCCTACGCGGCCATCGAAATAAACAAAAAAGCGCGAGAGAAAGTGCTCAGCCTTAGGCTGCGGCAGCTTCTTTTTGCTCGCGAACTGCAGCCAGAGTACGAGCCAGCTTGCTGGTAGCGCCTTGAATCACGCTCATCAGCTGCGAAATGGCTTCGTCGCGGGTCGGCAGTGTTGCCAGTACATCGATCTGATTAGCTGCGAGGAACTTGCCCTCGAACGCAGCTGCCTTGATCTCGAACTTATCCTGACCCTTGGCGAACTCCTTGAACAAACGGGCAGCAGCGCCTGGATGATCCTTGGAGAACGCGATCAGGGTCGGGCCGGTGAACACGTCGTTGAGAACACTGTATTCAGTGTCAGCAACAGCGCGCTTGAGCAAGGTGTTACGTACGACACGTACATAAACACCAGCTTCACGGGCCTCTTTACGGAGTCCGGTCATTGCGCCTACTGTTACGCCACGGGCATCAGCCACGACAGCGGACAGAGCGACTTTGGCAGCCTCGTTGACTTCAGCGACGATGGCCTTCTTGTCTTCGAGATTAATTGCCACGGGTTTAACTCCTGCTTGTTACCGTTTCATTCGGTCGAAACCGAATGTCGTTTTGGTGTCTGATTCGGTAAGGAACCGGGAGCACCATCTGCGTAGGCTTGTGGTTTAAGACTTGCGTCGCCTACGGTCTTGGACAGCCCCCGCCAGGCAGGGACCCCAATTTTTCAATTGGCGCAATCGCTTGCGCCAACCTGAGTCTTACGCGTCGAGCGAGCTCTGATCGATAACCAGACCTGGGCCCATAGTGGTGCTCAGGGTAACGCGCTTGACGTAGATACCTTTCGAAGAAGCTGGCTTGATACGCTTCAGATCAGCGATCAGGGCTTCAACGTTTTCCTTCAGCTTGACGGCGTCAAAGCCGATCTTGCCAACGGAAGTGTGGATAATGCCGTTCTTGTCGGTGCGATAACGAACCTGACCAGCCTTGGCGTTTTTAACCGCGGTGGCTACGTCTGGCGTTACGGTGCCGACTTTAGGGTTAGGCATCAGACCACGTGGACCGAGGATCTGACCCAACTGACCTACAACGCGCATGGCATCCGGGGATGCGATCACTACGTCGTAGTTCAGGTCGCCGCCTTTCATTTCAGCAGCCAGATCGTCCATGCCAACACGGTCAGCACCAGCAGCCAGAGCAGCTTCAGCTGCTGGGCCCTGGGTGAACACGGCAACACGTACGGTCTTGCCAGTGCCGTGTGGCAGCACGGTAGCGCTACGAACGACCTGGTCGGATTTACGTGGGTCAACACCCAGGTTCACAGCAACGTCGAAAGACTCGCTGAACTTGACAGTCGACAGCTCGGCCAGCAGAGCGGCGGCGTCTACAAAGTTGTAGGCCTTGCCTGCTTCGATTTTGCCGGCGATAGCCTTTTGACGCTTGGTCAGCTTAGCCATTACACACCCTCCACGTTAAGGCCCATGCTACGAGCAGAACCGGCGATAGTACGCACGGCTGCATCCATATCAGCTGCAGTCAGATCCGCGTTTTTGGTCTTCGCGATCTCTTCCAGCTGAGCACGGGTAACGGTGCCAACCTTAACGGTGTTTGGACGAGCGGAACCGCTGGTCAAACCTGCAGCCTTCTTCAGCAGAACCGAAGCAGGGGTGCTTTTTGTTTCGAAAGTGAAGCTACGGTCGCTGTAGACAGTGATGATCACTGGAGTCGGCAGACCTGGCTCAAGACCCTGGGTACGGGCGTTGAAAGCCTTGCAGAATTCCATGATGTTCACGCCGTGCTGACCCAGCGCAGGACCAACAGGTGGGCTTGGGTTAGCCTGAGCGGCCTTCACTTGCAGCTTGATGTAAGCGGTAATCTTCTTGGCCATGAGGCACTCCAATTACGGGTTCTAACGCCTCGAAAGGCTCCCCGGTTGCTTGCGCGTTTATCCCAGTGACGACAAAACCCCACAGCCTAGGGCTGCGGGGTTGGGATGCCTGTTCAATCAGACCTTTTCGACCTGGCTGAACTCTAGCTCTACCGGAGTAGAGCGACCGAAAATGAGCACTGCCACTTGGATCCGGCTCTTTTCGTAGTTAACCTCTTCAACCGTGCCATTGAAATCAGCGAATGGACCGTCGGTGACGCGCACAACTTCACCCGGCTCAAACAGTGTTTTCGGCTTCGGCTTATCGCTACCATCAGCGACACGACGCAGAATCGCTTCTGCTTCTTTATCTGTGATCGGCGCAGGCTTGTCGGCGGTACCGCCAATGAAGCCCATCACCCGAGGGGTATCCTTGACCAAGTGCCAAGTCCCTTCGTTCATGTCCATCTGTACCAGCACGTAGCCCGGAAAGAACTTGCGTTCACTTTTGCGCTTCTGGCCATTACGCATCTCAACCACTTCTTCAGTGGGGACCAGAATTTCGCCAAAGCCATCTTCCATGCCAGCCAGCTTTACGCGCTCGACCAACGAGCGCATAACATGCTTCTCGTAACCCGAGTAAGCATGCACAACGTACCAACGCTTAGCCACGGGACACCCTTAGCCAACAATCAAGGAAACAAGCCAGCCGAGCAGGGAATCAAGCCCCCACAACAGCAACGCCATTACCAGAACAACAGCCACAACGATCAACGTGGTCTGCGTGGTTTCTTGGCGAGTCGGCCATACGACTTTACGGATCTCGGTGCGAGCTTCCTTAGCGAGTACAAAGAACGACTTACCCTTGGCCGTCTGCAACCCTACAAAGGCAGCAACAGCAGCAATAGCAAGCAATGCAAGTACACGGTACAGGATCGGCGAAGCAGAAAAATACTGATTGCCAACAACGCCAACAACCACCAAAGCGACTACTACTAGCCACTTGAGCAGATCGAAGCGAGAGCCTTGAGCTTCAGCTTTAGGAGTCATCTATGAAGATCCTGTGAAAAGAAAGCCAGACACACCAAGTGAATCTGGCAGGTCAGGAGGGAATCGAACCCCCAACCTACGGTTTTGGAGACCGTCGCTCTGCCAATTGAGCTACTGACCTAAAACAAAATCAGGCCGACCATTATGCCGGCCCGAAAAAGACATTACAACTGTTTACTCGATGACTTTGGCTACGACGCCGGCGCCGACGGTACGACCGCCTTCACGGATAGCGAAACGCAGACCGTCTTCCATCGCGATGGTCTTGATCAGAGTGACAGTCATCTGGATGTTGTCACCTGGCATTACCATTTCAACACCTTCTGGCAGCTCGCAGTTACCAGTCACGTCAGTTGTACGGAAGTAGAACTGTGGACGGTAGCCCTTGAAGAACGGTGTATGACGACCGCCTTCTTCCTTGCTCAGAACGTAAACTTCTGCGGTGAACTTGGTGTGCGGCTTGACGGTGCCTGGCTTGACCAGAACCTGGCCACGCTCAACGTCGTCACGCTTGGTGCCGCGCAGCAGTACGCCGCAGTTCTCGCCTGCACGACCTTCATCGAGCAGCTTGCGGAACATTTCAACGCCAGTGCAGGTAGTTTTCTGAGTATCGCGCAAACCAACGATCTCAACTTCTTCCTGGATACGGACGATGCCACGCTCAACACGACCAGTCACAACAGTGCCGCGACCGGAGATCGAGAATACGTCTTCGATTGGCATCAGGAACGGCTTGTCGATAGCACGCTCAGGCTCTGGGATGTAGCTATCCAGAGTCTCAACTAGCTTCTTGACCGCAGTGGTACCCATTTCGTTGTCATCTTGGCCGTTCAGAGCCATCAGAGCCGAACCAATGATGATTGGAGTGTCATCACCTGGGAAGTCGTAAGTGCTCAGCAGATCGCGCACTTCCATCTCAACCAGCTCCAGCAGCTCGGCATCGTCAACCATGTCAGCCTTGTTCAGGAAGACAACGATGTACGGAACGCCTACCTGACGGGACAGCAGGATGTGCTCACGAGTTTGTGGCATCGGACCATCAGCGGCCGAGCAAACCAGGATCGCGCCGTCCATCTGGGCAGCACCGGTGATCATGTTTTTTACGTAGTCGGCGTGACCTGGGCAGTCAACGTGTGCGTAGTGACGCACGGCCGAATCGTATTCAACGTGAGCGGTGTTGATGGTGATACCGCGAGCTTTTTCTTCCGGGGCGCTGTCGATCTTGTCGAAGTCAACCTTCGCCGAACCGAATACTTCGGAACAGACACGGGTCAGAGCGGCAGTCAGAGTGGTTTTACCGTGATCGACGTGACCAATGGTACCAACGTTGACGTGCGGCTTATTACGTTCGAACTTTTCCTTAGCCATCGAAATCACCCCTAGGAGAAGAATTTAGCAAGTCAAACAAGCCATTAAAACAAAGGCAGATATTTTCATATCTGCCTTGTAATATGGAGCTCTTGAGCGGATTTGAACCGCTGACCTCACCCTTACCAAGGGTGTGCTCTACCAACTGAGCTACAAGAGCAAAACGCTTTGCACAACCTGCAAACTTGGAGCGGGTAGCGGGAATCGAACCCGCATCATCAGCTTGGAAGGCTGAGGTTCTACCACTAAACTATACCCGCGGAGCTTGCAGCTCACGCTAAAAATGGTGGAGGGGGAAGGATTCGAACCTTCGAAGTCGTAGACGTCAGATTTACAGTCTGATCCCTTTGGCCGCTCGGGAACCCCTCCTAAGCGAGCCGGCATTCTATATCATGCCAGCCTTCTGTCAAGCATTTTCTCATTAAAAACCTGAGGTTAGCTGCGTTGACCACGCTTCGTATCGCTACCCCTTAAGGGTCTTCGCTGCGAAGCGGGCGCCATTCTATGCAAACTACCCAGCAGGTGCAACCCCTTCACAGGGCATTATTTTATGTTTTAACTCATTGAATTCTTTGGAAAGGTTTTGGATCGTCGTGTCACTCAATTTTCCCGCGCTTTCCGAGGGAATCTGAAGCCAGAATGCCCCACTTTCCGGCGAGTCTGGGGAGGCCAACGTGACGGGACGCGCTGCAACCCCCAACGAAGCCAACCGCTGCTCCAGTAGCCTGGCTGATTCCGGGCGCAAAGAACCGCCCAGATAACTACAAGTCTTGCGCGCTTCACCCGTTTTGCCTGTGTCTCGCCGGACAAGCGAATCTGCCGTCTCGCTCAAGAGATGAATATCCTGCTGCGAACCGCGATACAAACTCAGCGGAGTAACGTCCTTGGCACGAAGCGGGGCCTCTTGCTGATGCCAGATGTAGTAGAAGCCATTCAAAACCAGCAACAAAAGAAACAGCCACCGCATAGAAACCTCAAGACAAAGGACAGGCCATCGCCAAACCAACAAAGACCAGGTCAGGCGCGACCTTGGCATCAGGAACAACCCCGGAAACCAGCCCGGCGTCCCCTCCCGTTAAAAACACCTCGAAATCCTTTCCCCAATATTGCTTTGCCAATTCAAGTTGCGTCAGGACAAATCCCCTGAGCATCAGCATACAGCCACGCTCAACCGCCTCCACCGTCGCCCTACCCGGCGCGAGACTCTCGTGAGCTCGCTCGGCAGCAGTATCGTCATACCGAATTCGCCGCGTATGGGTACGCAATTGATTACGCATCAAAGGCATACCAGGACAAATAAATCCGCCCAGATGCTCACCGTCCGCCGCCACGAAGTCCGCCGTAACAGCCGTGCCAAAATCAAGTACAAGGCACGCCCCGGATGCGAGATGGAAGCCGCCAAGCAAGGCTAGCCATCGATCGAGACCTAATCGCTCATATTCCTCGTAACCGTTCTTCACACCCGCCATGTCCCGAGCGGGCACAGCACGAGCCACCGACACCCCAAACGCACCCACGAGAGAGGCAACCAGGGAATCAGTTTCGTCAGGGGTTCTGACACTTACAAGGCGGCACTTTTCCAGCTGAAATTTCTCAGCATCACTCAGGCTTGCCAGCAGGTCATCGTCAGAACTGACTACGCCCCCTTCGACAGGCGTCACGCCATCGGAGCGAAGGACGCGCCACTTGATAAAGCTATTGCCGCAATCGAGCTCAAGAATCATCACGCAACCTCAAACTGAGCTCACCGCCGCTAAAAATTTTCTCCACACCATCCACCTTCAAGCGCAGCGCACCCTGACGGTCGATACCCATCACCACCCCGTCAATTTGATTGGCACCTGCAATCAACGAAACGGCCTTTCCCTGCCACAAGTGGAAGTGCTCCCACTCTTGCTGAATCGCTGCAAACCCAGATACCTGGTGCAGTGTCAGATAGTGCTGGAGCTTCGCGCTCAAGCGCGCCACCAGCTCGTTTCGATCAAAATCCCGACCTGCTTCCAAACTCATGGACGTCCATTGCTGATCAACCTCATCAGTCGACCGCATATTCACATTGATTCCTACGCCCAGGACAACATGACAAACATCGGCCGGGTCTCCCACCAATTCAAGCAGAATACCTGCGATTTTTTTCTCACCAACCAGGACATCGTTGGGCCATTTGAGCCCTGCATTCATGCCGCCCAGGTCGCACAATGTCTGCATGACGGCGAGTCCGACAACGAGACTCAGGCCTTCGATCTGCCGCATGCCGCCTTCGATGCGCAACACCAAGCTATAGTAGAGGTTGTCAGCGAATGGACTGACCCACTTACGGCCTCGACGACCACGACCCGCTATCTGGCGTTCGGCCAAGACCAAGAAGGGCGCCGCCATACCACGCTCTATAGCGCGCAAAGCTTCGGCATTGGTGGAGTCGATGGAATCATGTATTTGGACAGGCCACTCGAACCCTTCTTTCGAGACAATTTCGGCCGCATCCAAAAGCAACAGCGGTCTTGCCAACTGATACCCCCTGCCTCGGACCTTATGGACAGATAATCCTAGCTCCGCCTCCAGATGCTGTAATTGCTTCCACACCGCGCTACGGCTGATGCCCAACCCCGCACCCAGCGCCTGACCTGAATGGAAGCGGCCGTCCTTCAGAAGTTTTAGCAACGTAAGCATACGAACTGCGCCTGATAAGGAGGCCCGCATGATAGCCATGCACAAGGCAGTTGCATAGAAACACCAAACTTGCTTTTCTACAGGCAAAACAAAACCCCTACCTGCGTCAGCAGATAGGGGTTTCGGAATTTAATCTTGACGATGACCTACTCTCACATGGGGAAACCCCACACTACCATCGGCGATGCATCGTTTC